>CALWEJ010000001.1 GCA_944377165.1 uncultured Clostridia bacterium
AAAGTCCAGAATTTTGTTATTATTTTGCTTTAAATGTAAAAGGGGCAAATGTAAAAGCATTAGAAAAAGTAGTATTAGAGAGTAAAAGTCCAGAATTTTGTTATTATTTTGCTTTAAATGTAAAAGGGGCAAATGTAAAAGCATTAGAAAAAGTAGTATTACAAAATAAAGACCCAAAATATTGTTATTTATTCGCTAAAGATCTAGAAGGTGCGAACATTAAAAAGTTATATGAAGAGATAAAAAATAGCGGAAATGTAGAGTATATACAAAAATTTGAGTGTTATTTTTCTAAACAAATTGAAATAATAGAATTAGAAGAAACTGTAAAAAGTTTAAATGATGAAAATAATACTGATATTAAGTTCATTTAAACAAAAAAATTCACTATTAATTTAGTGGATTTTTTTTGCGTTTTATTATAAAATTATATTTGAGTTAGTATGAATATTGAAGAAAGAGTGAATATTGCTATATTAATGAAATATTATGGCAAAATTTTAACTGATAAACAACGTGAAATTTTATCTATGTACGTAGATAATAATTTGTCTTTACAAGAAGTTAGCGAAGAATTAAATATTTCACGTCAGGCGGTTAAAGATACGTTAGATAAAGCAATTAATATACTAAATAAAACAGAAGATAGTTTAAAATTTATTTCTAGGGACAAAAGAATTATCAGCTTTATTAATAATAAATCAAATAAAGAAATTGATGAAACGACAAAGAAACAATTATTATCAATTTTGGAGGACGAATAATGGCATTATTTTCAAACCTTAGCGAGAGATTAAATCATATTTTTAGCAAGATGACTAAACACGGTAAATTGACCGCGTTAGAGATTAAAGAGGCAATGCGTGAGATTCGTGTAGCACTTTTAGAAGCGGACGTAAATTTTGCAGTTGCTAAAGAATTTATAAATAAAGTAAGTGAAAAAGCAGTCGGGGAAGAAATCTTAAAGAGTTTGACACCTACTCAACAGGTTATCAAAATTGTTCGTGACGAATTAACCTCGCTTATGGGCGGGGAAAATCAAAAGCTTAACGTTTCTCCGAAGCCACCTACTATAATAATGATGTGCGGATTGCAGGGTAGTGGTAAGACAACTCTTTGCGGTAAACTCGCTTTAAAATTAAAGAAAGAAGGGAAAAAACCACTTTTAGTTGCGTGTGATATCTATCGTCCAGCGGCTATTGACCAATTAAAAGTATTGGGTAAATCAATTCAGATTGATGTTTTTGAACGTGGTACTCAAGACCCTGTAAAAACGTGTAATGAAGCGATAAAATATGCGGAGAAATTTGCACTAGATACCGTCATCATAGATACGGCGGGTAGATTGCAGATAGATGAAAAGTTAATGGAAGAATTAAAACGAATTAAAAAATCAATCGAACCTACCGAAATTTTGCTTGTAATCGACTCAATGATAGGGCAAGAAGCAGTTTCTGTTTCTACCGCATTTAATGACGCACTTGACGTGAGCGGTGTGGTATTAACGAAAATAGACGGCGACACGCGTGGTGGTGCAGCTCTATCTATTCGCTCGGTTATTGGGAAACCAATAAAGTTTGTCGGTGTAGGTGAGAAATTAACTGACCTCGAACCGTTCTATCCTGACCGTATGGCATCACGTATTTTGGGTATGGGGGACGTGCTTACGCTTATAGATAAAGCACAGCAAGCGGTCGATGAAAAAACAGCGCAAGAAATGGAACGAAAATTCCGCGAAAATAGTTTTGACCTTAACGATTATATTGAACAAGTTAATTCGCTCAAAAAAATGGGCGGACTAAAATCCGTCCTTTCAATGATGCCCGGGATTGGCGGTAAATTAAAGCAAATAGAAGATATGGTTGACGAAAAAATGCTTGATAAAAATAAAGCAATAATTCAATCAATGACTGCTAAAGAACGTCAAGACCCTAGCATTATCAATGGCTCACGCAGACAAAGAATTGCAAGAGGCGCAGGTGTGCAAGTGAATGACGTAAACCAATTAATTAAGCAATTTAATCAAAGTAAAGAGATGATGAAAATGCTGAAAAACCCTAAAGCATACGGCGGAAAATTAAAGATGATGAAGAACTTAATGGGCGGAAACTTCTAAAAATTTTACGACGTATGATAGTAGGGTAAAGCTGTCAGCAATACATATAACGTTAGTTATATGAAGAATAAAAAACCCTAAAGCATACGGCGGGAAATTGAAGATGATGAAGAACCTAATGGGCGGAAATTTCTAAATTTTACGACGTATGATAGTAGGGTAAAGCTGTCAGTAATACATATAACGTTAGTTATATGAAGAATAAAAACCCTAAAGCATACGGCGGAAAATTAAAGATGATGAAGAACCTAATGGGCGGAATATTTCTAACAATCGATTATTTATAAAAACATATTATGAAAAAAGGATAAAATTTTAAGTTAATTCATTTTATCCTTTTATTTATTATAAAATAATTTTATACAACATATAGTATGCGTTAATAAAAACACATACAATTAATCGACAAAGGGTTCGATGAACCAAGATAATGATAGCATAAAATTATAATTTGTCAATAGTTAATTTAAAATTATTTATTAAAATTTAATGATTTAGATATATTTTGTTCGAGTTCTTGATTTTTTGTTTCATCTGCTAATTTAGATTCAGTAAATTCTTTAGAAGATGTCATTTGTAATTCTTTTAATATTTCTTCGTAATTAATATTAGCGACTGAAGACATTTCTTTAACGATAGGCATAAAATCTTCTAGATAATATTCAGGAAGGGCATTCATCAGGGTAGAAATCTTTTTATAAACATTGTATGTGTTATTATTAGAGGACGTAATAATACTTTCACAAACCTGCATTGTTAAGTTCTTTACTTCTTGTGATTTATTTTTGACAAATTGACTTACACGTTTAAAAGTTTCAGTATTTCTATTATAAATAGCTATAACTCTATTACGATTTTCTACTTGAATTTGAAGTTGTAATGCTATATCATACATTCCTTGAAGATTAGGACTAGGTTTTTTTAAATCATATCTAACGAAGTTATTCATTCTCCTCATTAGACGAAAAACCTCATTAGTAGAATCTATAATTTTATCGTCTATGTCGTGCATATTTTTAATTTGATCTAAAAAATTATTTATAGAATCCGCAGTAGATGATATTTTTGCCGCATCAGAAGGAGAAAATTCTTGCTGACTATATTTTAAATCAGTATATTGGGACATATTTGAGTTATTATAATGGTTTTTATATAGTTTTTGTAATCCATTTACAGCCTTAGATAATTTTTCATTTGCAGTGTTGTTTAAGGTGTCTGAATTTTTTAATTTAGAGATATGCTTATAAAGCTGAGAAGAATCAATCTTATTAGATTGAAATGCATCTTCAACTTGAAGTGTTTTATTTGCAATATCCGCAACTTGATCAATTGATTCTGATACAGCTAATTCTTCGTTTAGTTTCTCTAAATCAGATTTCAGTTCAGAGAAATTTATTTCAGTGTAATTTAAATTATCTCCAGATAAAAATAGATTTACTGCCTTAATAATTTTTTTTAATGATATAACTTCAAAACTGTCAATTACTTCATTAGATGCTAAAATTCTTGAAGATTCATCTGTTAATTGTTTTGCTATGTCGAGTAAATAATCTGGTGTCTCAAATTTTTTATTCTCTTTTGAGGTTGAAATTTCTGAGTCAAGCCTAGAAATTATATCTTTGTTTTTAGTTATTAATTCATTGTAAGTCATAATATACTCCTAAGATAGGATAACATATTTATATTTTTTTGTAAAGCTTATTGTACTTGTTTTATATATAGAATCATATAAATTGATTTCTATATGCTTTTATTAATGTTGTGTATATTTTGAATTTGTGACCAATATTAGAAGAATTAGTCATAATGTGTTTAAATAAATTAAGCGTAGTATATAGTCGAAAAATATAAGAAAAATTCTTAAAACTTTTATATTATAAATGTAGGTGAAAATAAACCGTAAAAATATTTAAAATGTAAAGCAAAAAAGCTTGACAATCATTAACAATTATGCTATATTGTTAGCGAAAAAGGAGAAGATTATGGCAGTAAAAATTAGATTAACTCGTTTAGGCGATAAGAAATCACCTTTCTATCGTGTAGTAGTTGCTGATGCTCGTGTTGCTCGTGATGGTCAATACATTGAGCAGATTGGTACTTACAATCCGCTTAAGAACCCAGCCGAAATTAAAATCAACAATGAACTTGCTACTAAATGGTTGAAGAATGGTGCTGTTCCTACTGAAACTGCTAAAACTTTATTACAAAAAGTTGGAGTTTTAGAAGTAAAAGGCAATAGCGCGCCAAAAACAAACAACAAAAAGAAAAAAGCATAAGGAGTAGGCTATGCAAGAAATGTTATCATACATTGTAAAGAACTTAGTATCTAACCCTGATGCTGTTGAAATTGTTGCAGAGAATCAAGGTAAAACTAAGGTCTATAAAGTTAAAGTTGACGATAAAGATTTAGGTTGCGTAATTGGACGTGGCGGAGTCATCGCTAATGCTATACGCACTGTTGTTAAATCTACGAGCGATAAGAAAGAGCGAATTGTTATTAAATTTGACTCTAAATAAATTTTAACTTTATATTAAAAGGAAAATATGCAAAATTTACTAGAAATAGGGAAAATTGTGCGAACTCACGGCATTAAAGGAGCGGTTAAAGTAATTAGCTACTTAGATGACGTGAATTTTTCTATATTTAAGCACATATATATAGGGAAAAATAAAGTTGGCGCGAATATAATTAAAGCCTTACCTTTAAATAATGACGCATATTCAATTCAAATAGATATTTTATCTTCTGTTGAAATAGCAGAGACATACAAAAATCAATCAATTTATATTGATAGAACTGAATATGAACAGTTTAAAGATAAGATTTATTTGGCAGATTTGATTGGTGTACCAGTAAAAAGTGAAAATGGTAAAATTTTAGGCGAATTTATTGATTTTGAAGATTACGGCGCTAGTATAATATTAACAATAAAGTGCGGTGCAGTGAGCTATTCAATACCATATGTAGATGAAATTATTAAGTATAATGATAGTTTAAATTGCTTCGTTATTGAAGAACAAAAATTTAAGGATTTACGAGTATGAGGATAGATATTTTAACACTTTTCCCAGAGATGTTTGCTCCTCTAAAAGAAAGTATTGTTAAGCGCGCAGTTGATGCAAATTTAGTTGAAATTAATATTACAAATATTCGTGATTTTGCCTTGCCACCACATTATAAATGTGACGATGAGCCGTTCGGCGGTGGGGCTGGTATGGTAATGATGTGTGACCCTATCTTTAAAGCAATAGAATCCGTGAAACAAGACAATAGCAAAATTTTTTATATGTCACCACGCGGAACTGTTTTTAACCAACAAATAGCTAAAAAAATTACGCAATACCAGCATATTATATTACTTTGTGGTCACTATGAAGGCATAGACCAAAGAGTGATTGATTATTTTAATATTGAAGAAATATCAATCGGAGATTATGTTTTAACCGGTGGCGAATTACCTGCAATGGTAGTCGCTGATTGTGTTATAAGATTATTGCCTAATGTTATAAAGAAAGAGAGTGTAGAAGAGGAGAGTTTTTCTACTAACCTTTTAGAATATAATCAATATACTCGTCCTGCAGTGTATCGAGATATGGCAGTACCTGAAATTCTACTCAATGGCAATCACGCAAAAATAGCTGAGTATAGAAAACAACAATCAATAGAAATTACTAAAAAGAATCGTCCAGATTTGTTTTTAAGAAATAATAATTTTAAATAAATAGAGAAAAAAGCGAAATAAATTTTGATTTATTTTGTTTTTTTTGTTATAATACTCATATGATAAATTGGTTTCCTGGACATATGAATAAAACATTAAAACAAATGCAAGCAGATGCTAAGCTTTGTGATTGTTTTTTATATGTTGTCGATGCTCGTTGTCCTATTAGTTCAATTAATCCTGAATTTGTTAAAGTAGTGGGGAATAAACCTATAATTTTCATTTTAAATAAGTCAGATTTAGTTGATAAAAAAGTCATAGAGTCATTTAAACATTATTTTTCTAATAAGGGACATAGGTGTGTAAGTCTCAATGCTATTGTCAGCGGTACAAGTAAGATAATAATTTCAGAAATAAAGTCTATTTTTAAAGATAGGTTAGATCAAAATAAAGCACGTGGAGTGAACTTTATCTTGCGAGCAATGGTTATCGGTGTGCCAAATTCTGGGAAATCAACAATAGTAAACAACCTTTGTAATAAAGGGCGCGCAGTCACAGGAAATCGTGCAGGAGTCACACGTTCAAAACAATGGGTAAAAGTAGATAATAATATTGAAATTATGGATACACCCGGAGTACTATTACCTAATTTTGATGACGAAGAAAAAGCATATAATTTAGCATTTGTTGGGTCAGTTAAAGATGAAGTTTTAAATATAGTTGACGTTTCTATTCGATTAATTTTAAAATTAATAAAGTTAGATATGAATTGCATATCGTCAAGATACAGTGTAGATACATCAAATTATACCCACGATATTGAGTTATTGGAGAGAATTGGTAAAAAACGTGGCTGTATGATTAAAGGCGGAGAAATTGATTTAGAGCGAACAGCTAAAATTGTTTTAAATGATTTCCGTTTGGGTAAATTAGGTAAAATTTGTTTAGAAAAGATTGAAATATTATGATAGATACACAAAAGTTATTTGATTATGATAAGAGTTTACTTTCAAATGAAATAAAATTGATTGCTGGTATGGACGAAGTTGGTAGAGGACCACTTGCTGGACCTGTCGTCACAGCTTGCGTGATAATGCCATATGAGAGTGTGATTGATGGAGTATTTGATAGTAAAAAGGTAAGCAAAAAGAACCGTGAAAAATTATATGATGAGATTATATCTAAAGCATTAGATTATTCAATCTCTGTAATAGACCAAGATATTATTGACGAAATAAATATTTTAAACGCGACTAAATTGGCTATGACCAATAGTTATAACGGATTAAAAGTAAGACCCAATTTATTATTAATAGATGCAGTTAAATTAAATGTCGCGGAGAATGAAAAATCTATAATAAAAGGCGATGCTACATGTTATGCCATTGCGTGCGCTTCCATTATAGCAAAGGTATATCGTGATAGATTAATGGAAGATTATGCTAAAAAATATCCGCAATATGACTTTGAAAATAATGTTGGATATGGAACAAAAAAGCATATTGAAGCGATTAAGAAATATGGTATTACTAAGATTCATAGGCTTAGTTTCTTAAAGTCAATAATAGGGGAAAATGAATGCAAAAAATTACTTTTGGAAAGAAAGGCGAAATATTAGCAACTAATTATTTAAAAAATAAAGGTTATAAAATTATAAAAAACAATTATAAAAATACATTAGGTGAAATTGATATTATAGCAAAAAAGGACAATTATCTAATATTTGTTGAAGTCAAAACTCGAATCTCACGAGCATTTGGTGACCCACGCGAAGCAGTTGACTTAAAAAAACAAAATAAAATTAGACAAGTCGCTACAATGTATTTAAAACAGCATGGACAACTTGACACAAATTGTAGATTTGACGTCATAGCTATCTTGGGCGATTGTGATGAAGAAGTCTGCCATATAGAAAATGCTTTTTAGGAACCGCAATTATATAAAAATTTTAAATATAAATAGAAAAAATTGCTGTAATGTAATAAAATTATATAATTAACATAGAGATAAAAAAGAATAAATATATAAATTTTGTAAGGTTAATCCATTTTGAAACTAGCAGTATAAAAGAGAAAAGAAAATTATATAAAGTAAAGTTCGTTTTTTATATCTATTTTAAAAATATTAGAATAATAACGGTCTATTTTAAATTTAATAATTTAGATAAGAAAAATGCAAAAAACCCTTGCAAATATTTTTGTTTTGTGTTAAAATATAAGTGTTGTTGGCGGTCCGCTACATTCCCAAATGCAAGAACGTCAAATTTAGGAGGTAAATATGAATAACATTATCGACCAAATCGAGAAAGAGCAATTAAGAGATGACCTCACTTCCTTTAATATTGGGGACACCGTACGCGTTATGGTTAAAGTCAAGGAAGGCGACAAGGAACGTATCCAAGCGTATGAAGGCGTTGTAATTGCAAAGAAAGGTAGCGGTATTCGTGAAACTTTCACTGTTAGACGTGTATCATTTGGTATTGGCGTTGAGAGGACATTCCCAATGCATAGCCCAAGAATTGATAAGATACTCGTTATCAGAAAAGGTAAAGTTCGCCGCGCTAAAATCTATTATATTCGAAATCTTTCTGGTAAAGCCGCAAAAGTTAAAGAAAATAGATAATCGGCTTTTGTATTTGGATAAAACGGACATTAGTCCGTTTTTTTATTTGCCGTTGTGTTTTGTTATAAATAATCTACAATATTAAAACTTCATTTAAATTGTATTTTACAAACTTATTTTGCAAATTCTAAACTAAAAACTAAATATATACGTGCTACCAATTTAAACTTATCATCATATTTAAAGTTCATTTAATAATCATATCAAACGATTTTTATTTCTGATATATGAAAATTATGCATAGGGATTTATCAAACATTTGTTCGATAAATTAATTGACAAAAAATGGAAGATTATGTTAAAATCGTCAAAAGAGGTTTTATGTTAGCAAAAATTTTGTCATATGGTTTAAATGGTATAATTGGTTATCCTGTTGAAATTGAACTTGATATAAATGCTGGTCTTCCCGGATATGATGTTGTAGGTCTTGCAGACACAGCAATTAAAGAAAGTAAGTCGCGCGTAAAAGCGGCTATAAAAAATAGTGCTTATAATTATCCAATAAATAAAGTCGTAATCAATCTTGCGCCTGCCGACACTAAAAAAGAGGGCAGTATGTATGATTTGCCTATAGCACTAGGTATTTTAACAGCGCAAGAAGATTTGCCGTCTAATGCACTAAAAGATTTTGTTGTATTAGGTGAACTTAGTTTAAATGGAGAGATACGTAAACTAAACGGTATTTTGCCTATGCTAATAAGTGCTAAACAAGCAGGATATAATAAATTCATTATACCTAAAGACAATGCGATGGAAGCTTCTTTTATTGACAAAATAGAAGTTTATCCTGTGGCTACATTGCGCGAAACAGTCGCATTCTTAAAAGGCGAAATAAAGCTTGAGAAAAACAGTTCAAAGACATTTGAATCAGCTTTAAGGGAGCACGAATATAAACACGATTTTGCATATGTTCGCGGTCAAGCAAGCGCAAAACGTGCAATGGAGATTGCCGCCGCCGGCGGACACAATATTTTACTTATAGGTCCTCCCGGAGCAGGTAAAACAATGCTTGCTAAATGCTTTCCGTCAATACTCCCTGATTTGACATTTGAAGAAAGTCTTGAAGTGACAAAGATTCATAGTGTAGCAGGTATTTTAGACGCAAATAAAGGTATAGTAATAGAGCGCCCATTTAGAAGTCCGCATCATACAGCGACATTAATAGCGCTTACAGGTGGAGGAGCAAAAGCAAAACCAGGCGAAATTAGTTTAGCACACAACGGTGTACTTTTCTTAGATGAAATGCCTGAATATGCTCGCAATACGATAGAAACCTTGCGCCAACCTATGGAAGACGGATATATAACAGTAGCGCGAAATGCTTTAACTGTTCAATATCCTGCAAATTTTATTTTGGTTGCAAGTATGAATCCTTGTCCTTGCGGATATTATGGTAGCACTACTCAGCCGTGTAAATGTACTCCTGCAGCGATTCACAAATATCTTTCTAAAATTAGCGGTCCACTAATGGATAGAATAGATTTACATATTGAAGTCGATGCGATAAATTACGATGAACTTACACGTGGAGATTTAGAAGAATCGAGCAAAGAAATTAAAAAACGCGTAAATAAAGCGCGAGAGATTCAACTAAATAGATTTAAAGATAGCAAGATATATGCTAACGCAAAAATGAATGAAAAAGAGTTTAAAGAATATTGTAAATTAGATAAAGAATGTAGTGCACTATTAGAGTTGGCTTTCAATAAACTTAACTTGTCCGCACGCGCTTATAATAGGATTTTAAAGGTGGCACGAACAATAGCAGACCTAGACGGAAAGGAAAACATTGAAAAAGAGCATATTATGGAAGCTATTCAGTATAGGTCATTAGATAAAAAGTATTCGGTATAGTATGACAATAGACGATAGAAATATTATTTGGTTAGATTTATTTCCATTTTTAACCTATCAAAAGAAAGTAAAAATTCTTGAAATGTTCGAACGCGGAACGGATATCAAGACGTCTTTTTCATCGAAAGAGCAAATACATAATCTTATGACGGATATTGAATATCAAAAGATGTTATCTATGTGTGACAATGCAAAATTAGATAACATTATCGAGCGGTACATATCAGACAATATCCATATGATAACAATTTATGACGAGCGATATCCGCTTTTACTTAAAGAAATATCCTCACCGCCATTATGCTTGTATTGTAAAGGCAACTTACAACTATTAAATACCGAGTGTATCGCGATTGTTGGCTCACGCAGACCATCTGACTACGGGATTATCACTACAAAGCAATATGCTAAGAGTTTTTCTGAAGCTAATTTAACGGTTGTATCCGGTCTTGCAATAGGAGTGGACACAGTTGCACATAAGACGACAATTGAGAACAACGGCAAAACTATAGCTGTATTAGCTGGTGGAATATATAATATTTATCCTGCATCAAATTATTCATTAGCGAATGAACTTGTCAAAAATAACTTGTTAATAAGCGAAAATTGTCCGTCAATGCCACCACTTAGTTATCTTTTTCCTATAAGGAATAGAATAATTGCCGGTTTGTCACGTGCCGTAGTAGTCACAGAGGCGGCGGAAAAGAGTGGTTCGCTAAAGACTGCGAAATTTGGTGCGGACTACAATAGAGAGATTTTTGCTGTGCCGGGCAAAATTAATTCTTTACTATCTAAGGGTACAAATTACTTGATAAAATCTTTGACAGCAAGTATGACACTATCACCAGATGATGTTTTGGAGGCTTTGCATATAGAAAAAGAAAATTCAGAAAAACACGGCCGTCAACTTGACATTAAAGAGCAATTTGTATTAAATTATATTCGTACTGAGAAAAAGACCTTCCAAGAAATTGCGGATTATACAGAGATGTCCGCACGCGAATTAAACACAATGCTTATGAGTTTAGAGATGGAAGGATTAGTGACAAAACTAGCAAACAATAGTTATATAATGTCATAATAGATATTATATATCGTTAGGAGAATTATGAAATTAGTTTTAATAGAAGGACCG
Source organism: uncultured Clostridia bacterium (assembly GCA_944377165.1). GTDB lineage: Bacteria > Bacillota > Clostridia > Christensenellales > UBA1242 > Onthoplasma. The sequence continues at coordinate 11,390 of CALWEJ010000001.1, forward strand.
GGTAAACAAGAAGCAATTAAGAAATATTTAGGTTCAGATTATGTCGTGTTTGCGACGAAAGGTCACGTAAGGGACCTTCCAGAAAAATCTTTTGGTATTGATTTAGAGCACAATTTTGAGCCGAAATATGAGATTATACCTAATAAAAAATCGACAGTAGAACAATTAAAAAAGTTAGCGAGTAAGGCAGATTCAATCTACTTAGCATCCGACCCAGATAGAGAAGGAGAAGCAATTTCGTGGCATATAGCTACTATTTTAGGATTACCTAAAGACGCACAAGTTAGAACCGCGTTTAATGAAATTAGTAAAAAAGCAGTTAATGAAAGCATCGCTAAACCACGAGCAATAGATTACAATCTCGTCGATGCACAACAGGGTAGGCGTGTGTTAGATAGGATTGTGGGTTATAAATTAAGCCCACTATTATCTAAGAAAATTCACGGAAAATTAAGCGCCGGTAGAGTGCAGTCTGTGACTCTTAAATTAATAGTAGATAGAGAGCGAGCTATTCAAAATTTCGTACCGACTGAGTATTGGAATATATCTGCAGAACTTAGCAAAAATTCTACAAAATTTAAATCTGATTTAGTGCTCTATAAAGGTAAAAAGATTGAGATTGCTAATAAAGAACAAGTAGATGAAATTCTTTCGCATATAGAGAATGCAGAATATAGAGTTTCACAAGTGAAAAGGCAGGTTGCTTATTCAAAACCGCCAGCACCATATATTACAACAACATTGCAACAAGACGCCGTTAAAAAATTAAAAATGACTCTTAATTCGTACACTAAGTGCGCGCAATCATTATACGAAGGGGTGCAAGTTGCAGGAGAAGGAAAGACCGCGCTTGTCACATATATCCGTACTGATTCAACACGAATTAGCACAGATGCGCAGTTTATGGCGCGTGAATATATATTAGAAAATTATGGTAAAGAATATCATCCGGGTAAGTTTAATGAATTTACGACTAAAGGTAGTGCTCAAGACGCGCACGAAGCAATTCGGCCTATTAGTTTAAAATACACGCCAGAGTTTTTAAAAGGTAAAATCGAAGAACAATTCCTTAAATTATATACACTCATATTTAATAGATTTGTTGCTAGCCAAATGAGTTATGCAAAATATGATAGTCTTTCAGTCGATATTTTAGCAGGAGAAGATTATACCTTCCGCTCAAGTGGTCGTGCGTTAATATTCGACGGATATACAAAAATCCTAAAACCTCAAGACGAAGAAAAAAATGGAATAAATATTCCAGATTTAAATGAAAATGAAATTGTAAAAAAAGAGAAGATAAACACAGAGCAAAAGTTTACTAAACCGCCTGTTCGTTTTGACCAAGCAAGCATAGTCCACGAAATGGAAGTACAAGGAATAGGCAGACCATCAACTACCGCTTCAACAATTATGACACTATTTAATAGGGAATATATTGCTACAGAGAAAAAGTCGATTGTCCCTACAGAACTAGGTATCCAAGTGACTGAATATCTAGAAGAATATTTCAAAAATGTTATGAATGTTAAATTCACCGCAGAAATGGAAAAACAATTAGATGATATAGCAGAAGGTCATAAAAAATGGCAAGATACTGTAGAAGAATTTTATGAAACATTTGAAAAACAGTTAAATTTTGCTAGCGAGCATATGGTGGTAAGTGTACCAAAATCTGCCCCAGAACCTAGCGACATTAAATGTGAGAAATGTGGCGCAATGATGGTCTATCGTGAAGGGAAATTCGGTAGATTTTTAGCTTGCTCTAATTTCCCACAATGTAAAAATACTAAGAATATTAACGAAAATAATGTCACAGAAAAGGGTATTTGTCCTAAATGTAATGGAGTTGTGAGCGCGAAATATTCCAAGAAAGGGAAATTATTTTTCGGTTGTGATAATTATCCTAAATGCGATTATATATCGTGGGATTTACCTATTGAAGAAAAATGTCCAATGTGCGGGAATAAATTATTTAAGAAATTTGGCCCTAAAGGTAAAGTTAGTATAGTTTGCAATAATAAAGGTTGTACATATGTTAAAGATTAATGTAATAGGAGCAGGGCTTGCGGGAAGTGAATGCGCATTATATCTAGCTAATCGTGGTTATACCGTTAACCTTTATGATATGAAAGGTGAGAAATTATCGCCTGCGCATCACAGCAAAAACTTTGCAGAAATCGTATGCAGTAATTCACTAAAAAGTGACGATGATACCACTGCATCTGGTGTATTTAAAAGAGAACTTACACTACTAGGGAGCACTCTTTTAAATACCGCATATAAAGTTCGAGTCCCTGCAGGACAAGCACTCGCGGTAGATAGAGAAGCTTTTTCTGATATTATAACTAATGAAATTAAGAAAAATAAAAATATAAAAATTCATACAGAAGAAATTGATTATTTTGAAGAAAATGCTATAACGATTGTAGCAACAGGTCCATTGACAACTGACAAAATGTGCTATGCGCTAAAAAATAAAATAGGCGAAGATTTCTTATACTTTTATGATGCTGCTTCGCCAATAATTAGTGTTGAGAGTATTGATATGACTAAGGCATTCTTTGCTTCAAGATATGACAAAGGTGATGCAGATTATTTAAATTGCGCAATGGATAAAAATGAATATCTAACTTTTTATAACGAACTTATTAATGCTAAAACAATAGAATTACACGATTTTGAGAAAAATAATGTATTTGAAAGTTGTATGCCTATTGAAATTATGGCTAAACGTGGAGAAGATGCTATTCGCTTTGGTCCATTAAAACCGGTTGGAATAAAAAATCCGCATTCGCAAAACCGTCCATATGCGGTAGTTCAGTTAAGGAAGGAAAACAACAATGGCACTATGTTTAATATGGTAGGATTTCAAACTAATTTAACCTTTGGCGAGCAAAAACGAGTTTTTAGTTTAATACCAGGGCTAGAAAATGCTGAGTTTTTGCGCTATGGAGTAATGCATACAAATCACTATATAAATTTCCCTAAAGCATTAGACAGGTATTCACGTCTAAAAGTTGACAATAATATTTATATCGCTGGGCAACTTTCAGGTGTAGAAGGGTATGTTGAAAGTATCGCTAGTGGATTATACTGTGCAATTAATGTAATTAGACAAATAGAGAATAAACCGCTAATTAGTTTTAGTGCAGATACAATAATCGGAGGCTTATACAATTATTTAGTAAATGCGAATATAACTAATTTCCAACCAATTAATGCGAATTTTGGTATTCTTAATCCTATAAACGAACGCGATAAAACTAAACGCAATTCTATGTACAGAGATAGGGCATTAGCCGAGATAAATAAAGTTTTAATTCAAATTAAGGAGTAAATATGGAACAATTTAGAGGCACAACAATTATAGCTATAAAAAGAAATGGCAAGACGGTCATTGCAGGTGACGGACAAGTGACATTAGGCGAACACGTTATCTTGAAAGGTACGGCACATAAGGTTCGCCGACTATATAATGGGAAAGTTATAGTAGGTTTTGCGGGCGGTACGGCAGACGCATATGCAATGTTTGAAGAATTTGAAAAAATGCTAAATAAATACAGCGGAAGTTTGATGCGTAGCGCAGTAGAATATGCTAAGACTTTGCGTAGTACGGGTGGGCATAATAGTTCGGGCGCTTGTATGATTGTCGCAGATAAAGATACTTTACTTATGCTTACAAGTGTAGGCGATGTCGTAGAGCCAGACGAAGGTGTTTGTGCTACAGGTAGCGGTGGATTTTATGCACTTTCTGCAGCAAAAGCATTAATACGAAACACTGATTTAGATGCTAAAACTATTGCAATTAAATCTATGGAAATTGCTAGTGATATTTGCGTATATACGAACAAAAATTTCATTATTGAGGAGATATAAAATGTCAAACGTTATGACGTGTAAAGAGATAGTCAAGAATTTAGATAATTTCATTGTCGGTCAAGCTAAAGCTAAGCGCGCAGTCGCCATTGCACTACGAAATAGATATCGTCGCAGTCGTCTTCCTAAAGAAGTTAGCGATGAAATAACACCTAAAAATATTATTTTAAAAGGGCCTACAGGAGTGGGTAAAACTGAAATTGCGCGCCGACTTGCTAAACTTGTTAATGCGCCTTTTGTAAAAGTAGAAGCTACTAAATATACCGAAGTTGGCTATGTTGGTCGTGATGTCGAGAGTATGGTAAGAGATTTGGTAGATGCTTCTGTTCGCATAGTACACGACGAACAAATTGAAAAGATTAAAGATAAAGCTTCAATAATAGTTGATAAAAAAATCACTGATATTTTATATCCATTAAAGAAAATGAATAAACCGGAAGATGTAGATACTGAAATCTTTAGAAATCAGTTCTATAATGATTACAAGGCTGGTAAATTTGATAAAGATTCAATTGATATTGACGTCCGCGAGCAACCTAAATCTATGAATTTACTTGACGGAGTAGGTGCAGAAATTAATATTGGTCAAATAATGGGTGGCATTATAAAAGCACCACGTAAAATGAAACGTATGACAGTAGAGCGCGCGCGTGAAATTTTACTTGAAGAAGAGTGCGATAAATTAATCGACCAAGACAATATTAATAAAGAAGCTATTCATCGCGCTGAGCAAGAAGGTATAATATTTATAGACGAGATTGATAAGATTGCCGCTAAGAAAAATAATGGGCAAGATGTTTCGCGTGAAGGTGTACAAAGAGATATTTTACCTATCGTAGAAGGTAGTGTTGTAAATACTAAATATGGAGTAGTTCACACTGATTATATACTATTTATTGCAGCAGGAGCATTCCATATTTCTAGTGTAAGCGATTTGATTCCTGAGTTGCAAGGACGTTTCCCGATTCAAGTAGAATTAGATAGTTTAAACAAAGAAGACTTCAAAAAAATATTGACAGTACCGCAAAACGCGATAACTACACAATATCAAAAACTATTAGCAGTTGATAATGTAGAACTTGAATTCACTGATGATGCTATTGATACAATCGCTGGTATAGCAGTAGATGAAAATGAAACGAGCGAAAACATTGGCGCGCGTCGTTTACAAACAATATTAGAAGCGCTTTTAGAAGATATTTCATTTAATGCTAATGACAATAACCCAATGGTAAAAGTAGTGATTGATAAACCATTCGTATTGAATGCTATGCAAAATATGATTCAATCACACGATTATAAAAAATACGTTCTATAGTATAAAATTTGATATGTTTTGAACGTAATAAAATATTAAATTATAGAATATATCCTATGAAATGTTTAATCAAATATTTTGTTAATAAAAATTCTAACTAATTAAAATTTAAGATTATAAATAATACTTTCAAGTTATGGGAAAAGACCTTAAATATATTGACCGATTTATTATGATGTTAACTGATGCGCAAATCAATAAACTAACTAGTGCGCGCATTATAGTTTTTGGCGTGGGCGGAGTAGGAAGCAGTGTTTGTCACTTTCTAGTCCGTTCTGGAATACAAAACCTTGATATTGTCGATTTTGACACAATAGACGAAACGAATATTAATCGTCAATTAGTAGCATATCAAACAAATATAGGAGAGTTAAAAGTAAATGCTCTTAAAACGCAATTATTAGCCATAAACCCAAATCTTAACATTAATACTTTTCCGATAAAATTTTCTGAGAATACTTCAGGTAAGATTGATTTTTCAAAATATGATATTATAATCGATTGCATTGACGATATTAGCGCTAAAAAATTATTGATAACTCTATCAAAGAATAATGAAAAGTATATTTTGTCTTGTATGGGGGCTGGAAATAGGTATCTTGAAATACCTAATTTTGAGATTTCGGATATTTCTAAAACCAGCTATGACCCTATCGCAAAAATATTACGGAAGTTTTGCGCACAAAATGGAATAAAAAAGTTAGAAGTCTGCTATACTAAGCAGAAGGCAACTAAATATGCTTGCAAAAAAATTGCTAGTGTAGTATACTATCCAGTGAATATGGCGACAGTAGTTGTTGCACATATTATTCAAAAAATTGTTGCATTGTAGGAGGAAAATATGGAACAAGTTAATAGTTCAAATTTCGATGATTATATTAATCAAGATTGTGTGACTATAGTAGATTTTTTCGCTACTTGGTGTATGCCTTGTAAAATGTATAAGCCTATTTTAGAGCGAGTTTCTAGTGAAGTTAAGGACGTAAAATTCGCCACATTAGATATTGATGAGAGCGAAGATATTGCTAAAAGATATAGAGTTTTCAGTGTGCCAACACTTGTATGCTTTAAATCTGGTAAGAAGATTGATAGTATTGTTGGCCTTAATCCGTATGACGAAGTAGTTGCTTTCGCTAATAGATGCAAAAATACTAATATTGATGAGTAATTAGTTTTACTTTAACTAAAGAGTAATTTTATTTACTCTTTTTTTTATTTTATCACTACTTAATAATAAAAAACCTACTTGACAATAATTAATCTAGGTGCTATACTATTTTTAGGAGAAAAGTTATGGAGAGAATTTACTTAGATAACGCATCGACAACGACTCTTAGTCCAGAAGTTTTAAATGCTATGATGCCCGCATTAACTTCGGTTTACGGAAATTCTGCTTCGATTCATTCATTCGGCAGAGAAGCTTCTAACTTAATAGACCAAAGTCGCGATACGATTGCAAAAACTATTAATGCAAAGTCAAACGAAATATATTTTACGTCTAGCGGTAGCGAAGCGAATTCTATGGCGATTATCGGTATAGCGAACGCAAATAGAAGTCGTGGCAACCATATCATAACTAGCAAAATTGAGCACGAATCAGTTCTTAATGCTTGCAAATATTTAGAGAAAAACGGTTTTCAAGTCACATATTTAGACGTTGATTCTAACGGTTTAATCAATTTTACTGAATTACTACACGCAATTAATGCTAATACTATATTGATTTCGATAATGTCCGCTAATAATGAATTAGGCACTATTCAGTTTATTAAAGCTATAGCACAAACTGCACGCGAAAAAAATATTATTTTCCACACAGATGCTGTTCAATTATATGGACATATGGACATTGATGTTGTTGATATGGGTATTGATGTTATGACAATTTCAGGACATAAAATCAATGGACCTAAAGGTTCAGCTGTATTATATGTCAATAATAATGTTAAGATAGACCCTATTATATTCGGCGGAAATCAAGAGAGAAATAAACGTGGTGGGACGTGCAATACGGCAGGAATTGTCGGACTAGCAAAGGCTTGCGAAATTGCTATGCGCGATATGAAAAGCAACAATCATAAATTACGTCTTTTAAGTGAATATTTTGTATCTAAACTTACTAGCGAAATTGACCACGTCATAATTAACGCAAATACACGTCAAAAACTACCACAAATCATATCAGCGACATTTGTAGGTGTTGATGGAGAAAGTTTAGTCACGAAATTAGATATAAATGGAGTAGCTGTTTCGACAGGAAGCGCTTGTACTAGCAATAGTTTGACCGTTTCACACGTTATGAAAGCAATAGGATTATCTAACGATAATGCAAGAAGCACAATACGTATTAGTTTAGGCAAAAATAATTCGTACGAAGAACTAGATAATGCTATCGCAATTATAAAAAAATCAGTTAGCGAATTAAGAGAATATTCTTCAACTTATGGTGCAAAGATACGTAAGAGAAAGGGGGATAGAGATGTATAATAATATTATAATGAATATATTTTCAAACCCTAAGAATTCAGGCCGAATTTCAAAACCAGATGGGATTTTCGATATGTACAATGCGGACCAAACTGCGCACGTTGAATTTTCTTTAAGGATAGATAGTGGCATAATAATGCAATGTAAATTTAGAGCACAAGCTAACCCTTATATTATCGCCGTTTGCTCTAAAATTACAGAAGTGGTCACAGGCAGAATGGCTAATATGTTATTTATTGATTCGCTCAGTGTAAAAAAGGCCCTTGAAGATGAAAGTGATATAGACATTGAATTTTGCTTAGATTGCTTAAAGGGTGCTGTTCGCGATTATCAAGAAAAATTAGCAAAAAATAATGCTTAAAATGCGCTTTACTACATATTTTTACAAATTTTGCGAAAAATATAGTAGGAGGCAATATGAAAGAATTATTAATTGGAATGGGATTAGGCTTTATTGTAGGTGCAATAGTATCAAAAACTAATAAACCTATCTCAGATACTATAGATAAAGGTGTTGAGAAAGGAAAAGAGATTATAGAAGATATTAAAGATGAAGTCCAAACTCAAACAAAAAAAATGAAAAATAAATAATCAAAATCTACCAGCTAGGTAGATTTTTTAGTATAAAAATAAAAACAACAATTATATTCAAAATATTAAATTTTTCGTTAGCAATTTGATTTACTAAAATTTTACTATATGATATAATCATATTATGAGAGCTATGGGTATTGATTTCGGACTGAAACGCATAGGAATTTCACTTAGTGATGAAACAAAGTTCTTAGCATCTCCTTATACTACATTACATAGGAAAACACAAAGTGAAGATTTAACTTACCTTTTATCACTGATAAAAAATGAAAAAATTGATGAAATAGTGTGCGGATTGCCTATGAATATGCAAGGAGAAGAACAAGATATTGCTAAAAGTGCGCGTGATTTTATGTCTGAATTAACAAAAAATTTAAACATCTCTGTAAATTTCGTAGATGAAAGATTATCATCTGTGATGGCGGAAGATATGTTAAAGGAGAAGATTAAAGACTGGCGTAAGCGCAAAGAAAAATTAGATGCCGTAGCAGCTACAATTATTTTACAAGACTATTTAGATACAAAATAAGGAGTTATTATGAAAGATTTAAGAAAAGAACTTAATCGCAACAATAAATTAAAGGCAGTTGACCCAATCAAACAAATTTTAGATGAAAATAATGACGACAATGTTATACTATTTGACACAAACAATAAACCTATTGAGTTCGAGCAAATTGCTGTCATTAGCTTAGAGGAATCGGACAACTATTATGCTATATTAATTCCTATTACACCAATGCAAGGTGTAGAAGAAGGAGAAGGTGTAATTTTCGCTATCAATGAAACAAAAGGCGAAATGGATATTGTAAATGACCAAAAACTTATTGATAAAGTTGTAGATGCATATGAAAAATTATGCGAAGAGAATCCTAACGATTCAAGCGATAGCTCTGATAATAAATAATTCGAATTTATTTAAATTATAAAAGCATATCATATTGTGGTTATCAATGATAATTATTTATATCTATGCTTATAATTATGTAAATTAATCATCTGATAGCATTTTTCACATTTAAATTAAGAGTATAAAAATAGTACAATTTATTTGTGCTGTTTTTTATAACGATTTGTTAAATTGCTAGTAATTCTATTATCTGTATTGACAAATAAACTATATAAGTTATAATATAATTAATATGAAAAGTTTAAAGATTGAAGATGCAGTAGATTTAAAAAATGCTGAAAAATCAAATAAGTTGAGAAATCCAAAATCCCTAGAAGAATATTCAAATGAGAATTTAGAAGATATAAAGCTTTTAGGTAGTGAATTATGGTTTTTATTAAATCCAAGTTATAAAAAAGTATTAAAAGAAGACTTAAACGTTTGTAAAAAACATAAATCTAATTTCTTAAAAAATATTAGTAAAAATCTTGCTTTAGATAAAGAAAATAAAAACAAACTTTTAATAAAGTTGTTATTCGAACATTTTAAATCAGTTAAAAGAATGACGGGAGAGGGAACATTTAACAATCCTTATAAAATATCTACTGAATTTGGAGATGGATTGTTTTTTGATGAAATATACTTGTTTAAAAGTAATAAAATCCCCAAATATATTATAGACAATTATTGCTATAGCAATAGTTATAATTTATTATGTGATTATGCAAAACTTGGACTTAATGCTGTCCAATTAACGGGAATTTCTTGGTTCGGTAAGCCTTATTTACATTCTGTTTTGAAGCTTAACATTGATGGTGTTGATTTCATTGTTGATTCTAATATACATTTAGTAATGACATATGATTTATATATGAAGATTTTTCCTATGGAAGTATTGTCTAAAATAACGTCAGAAGAAGCAGGTAAGAATGCTAAATATATTCAAGATACAGAAAAATTATTTGAGGACTATCAAGTTAAATTAGATTTTTCATTAGTAATATTAAGTTATCACGATTTTATTGAGCGCACTAAAAATTCTACATCGCCAGTGTATGATTTGCATATGATTATATAGATGATTTATTTTGCGACAAGATGATATTTATGAGTTTAATACTATATTAATTATATTATATGAGTTTTAGCGAATAATAAGATTTTTAATAAAATACAAAAATAAAAAACCATTACTAACAATATTATTATATTACTAATAATTAACATAGAAAAGATAAATGATTATTAAATAAATTAATTGAAAAGTGATATAGTTAAAAGATATCGACAAAATTGAAATACAAAATAAGATTAGCATAATTCAATTAGTAGATTAGTTAAATCATATGAATTAACTTGTGGACTACAAATTATATTCAAAAAGTCAAATAAGTGTAAAATAAAAAATCTAAAATGAATTATATAATATATTTTTATTAAATTATTGATTCAATTATTATAAAATAGCACATAACCGTTGACAAATTAAAAAATATTTGCTATCATAATCAAGTTTTATGAATATTCACCTATTTACGATTGCTAGACTGTTGCCAAATTGGTTTGATAGCAAAACGACTAAATAGGGCAGACAAACAGGAGGAAAATTATGTCAGTTATTTCAATGAAACAATTATTAGAAGCTGGTTGCCATTTTGGTCATCAAACTAGAAAATGGAACCCTAAGATGAAGAAGTATATCTTCACAGATAGAAATGATATTCATATCATTAACTTGGAAGATACTTCTAAAAAAATAGATGAAGCATATGTTTTCATCAAAGAGAAAGTACTTGCTGGAGCTAGTGTACTATTTATCGGTACTAAAAAACAAGCTAGCGAAACTGTTAAGCAAGAAGCTGAACGTTCAGGTATGTACTACATCAACTCACGTTGGTTAGGTGGTACTCTTACTAACTTCACTACAATTAGAAAGAGAATTGAACGTATGAACAAACTTAACAATATGGAAACTCTTGGTGATTTCGATTTGCTACCTAAGAAGGAAGTTATCAAACTTAAAGCAGAGCGCGATAAACTTGCTATAAACTTATCAGGTATCAAAAATATGACTTCATTACCAGGTCTTATCATATTAGTTGACCCACACACAGAGCACATTGCTGTTAAAGAAGCTAGACGTTTAGGAATACCTACAGTTGGTATCGTTGATACAAACTGCGACCCAGATGATGTTGATTATTGCATTCCAGCCAACGACGATGCTATCGGTTCAGTAAAATTAATTCTTAGCACTTTAACAGATGCTATAATGGAAGCTAAGGGCGGAGAAATTCTTCACGACTTAAATGCTAATGACGAAGTTGAATCTATGGAAGAAATGGTTGGTCCTGAAAAGAAGAAAGAAAAACGCGTAAAGAAAGATAAAGACGAAGCAGAACAAGATAAAGAATAATATTTTAAAGGAGAAATTATGGTAATTACAGCAAAAGACGTTGCAAATTTGCGCAATATGACAGGCGCAGGTATGATGGAATGTAAGAAAGCATTAGTTGACTCTGACGGTAATGTTGATAAGGCTATTGAACTTTTACGTGAGCGCGGTGTTGCTAAAGTGGCTAAGAAAGAGAGCCGTATAGCAGCTGAAGGCGCAGTTGGTTCATATGTTAATGGTAATGTAGGTGTTTTAGTCGAAATTAATTGCGAATCAGATTTCGTATCTAAGGGCGAAAAATTCCAAAATATAGTTAGTGATATCGCTAAGGTTATTGCAGAGCAAAAACCAAATAATATAGAAGAATTAAATCTATGCAAAATTAACAATATTACAGTAAAAGATTACATCGCAGAGCAAACACTTGTAATAGGTGAGAAATTATCTATTAGAAGATTTGAAATGTATGTGACTACAGGTAAGATTGAAACATATATTCATATGGGCGGTAAAGTTGGTGTTATGGTTGAAGCTAATCTATATACTAGTGGAGAAAGTGAATTGCACGATGTCGCATTACAAATCGCTGCTGCTAAACCAACATATGTTTCAAGAAAAGATGTTCCAGCTGACGTATTAGACAAGGAAAAGAACATTCTTTTAGTTCAAATGCAAAATGACCCTAAGAATGCAAGTAAACCAAAAGAAATCCTTTCTAAAATTGTTGACGGTAAAATCGGAAAGTATTATACAGAAAATTGCTTGTTAGACCAACCTTTTGTTAAAGATGATTCTTTGACTATAGAAAAGTTGATTGCAAATAAATTTTCAGTTGCTAAATTTGTTCGTTGGGAAATGGGCGAAGGTCTAGAAAAACGTGTTGATGATTTTGCAGCAGAAGTTGCAGCTCAATCAAAAATCTAATGAAAAGATAGCATTTGCTATCTTTTTTTGTATTAAATTAATAAATATATTTAATAGATATAGTGATAATTTCATATTTTCAATTTATTTATAGTTTTTAGTTGCTTATTTTTACTAAAATTTGTAAAATCATATTTAGGAGATATATATGAACGAAATGGTAGAAATGACTCTTTTAGATTATGAGGAGAATTTAAATAAACAATTTAATCATCTTTTAGATGAATTAATGTTAATACGCGTTGGTAGAGCTAACCCAAAAATTATTGAAAATATAAAAGTTGACTATTATGGAACTCGAACACCTATTAATCAAACTAGTAATATTACAGTTCAAGACGCGCGAATGTTAGTGGTTTCACCTTGGGACGTAAGTACTCTTAAGAGTATTCGTACTGGTATTGAAAGCGCTAATTTGGGTGTATCAGTAAGCGATGATGGAAAGATTATTCGCGTAAATTTTCCAATGCTTACAGAAGAAAGACGTCGTGAGTATTCTAAGGAAGCTAGAAAACTACTTGAAGAAGCGAAAATAGCTATGCGCAATGCTAGACGTGATTGCCTTGACGTTTTCAAAGAGATGAAAAAGAATAGTGAAATAAGCGAAGATGATTATGTGTCTTTAGAAAAAGATGTCCAAAAACAAATTGATAATTTTACTCAAAAAGCTGATAATGCGTGCGAAAAGAAAGTTGCTGAAATAATGGAAGTGTAGAATGAACATCGAAAAATTGAAATTGGACCCACGTATGCCTAAACACATTGCCTTTATCATCGATGGAAATGGCAGATGGGCTAAGCATAGAGGACAGGCGCGAAGTGTCGGTCATAAAGTAGGCGCGGATAATGTAAAAAAACAAATAGAGTTGGTTCGTGAGTTAGGGATTAAAAATTTATCTCTATATTGTTTTTCAAGTGAAAATTGGAAAAGACCAAAGAAAGAAACTGATTATCTAATGACATTGTTTGACCAAATGATTGACGAATACAGAGATAAATATATAAAGGAAAACGTCAAAATCATATTTTCAGGCGATTTTAACGATGAACGCATACCTGCCATTGTGCGCGAAAAAGCTAAAAAACTTATGTCAGATACTGCAGACAAAACTGATTTTATTCTAAATCTTTGTATTAATTACGGCGGTAGGCAAGAGATTTTAAAGGCAGTGAATGAGCTAATAAATGAGAACGTGAAAATTGTAGATGATAAGTTGTTTGAAAAGCATTTATATACAGCCGATATGCTTCCTCTTGATTTAGTCATACGAACTTCAGGCGAACAACGTTCAAGTAATTTTATGCCGTGGCAGACCACATATAGCGAATGGATTTATCCGAAAAAATGTTGGCCAGCATATTCAAAAAATGACCTTATTAAATCACTAAAAGCTTATATGAAACGTAATCGTCGATTTGGAGAGATAAAGGAATAATATGAAGAAAAGAGTATTGACAAGTATTATTATTGTATTAATAGTCGCTGCCGTAATAGCTTGCAAATTTTTGCCATATTCTATAGGCGATTATATATTTGATATATTTTTATTAATATTAGCGATAATTGCTGGTATTGAAATGTGTAATATTTTTGCTTGCTCAAATAAAACATTAAATAAATTTATGGCTAGTATGTATTCAATATTCAATTATGTAATTTTATTATTTTCTTTGCGCGCGATTGAATATTACCTTCTGCCAATAATTGAATTATGTGCTCTTATTGTTTATTATTTAATAGCGTTAATTGTAGAAAGTTCGCGAAATAAAAATTATACATTTAAGGAAAAATCAAATTCTGCGCTTAATACTATGCTCGCTTGCATATACCCGGGATTTATACTTTGCTTGTTGCTTATGATAAATCATTCAGATATTTATGCAGGAATACAATATTTCTCAGTACCATTCATTATAATTATCTTTGCAATAACTTGGCTTACAGACACTTTTGCATTCTTAATTGGGAGCTTGATAAAAGGTCCAAAATTAGCACCATCAATTAGTCCTAATAAAACTATAAGTGGAGCGATTGGAGGACTTTTAGGTGGAATAATAGGCGCAATGCTGACTTACGTTTTAGTTTATTTTACACCAGTATTTCAAGGGATTTTATCAAATTTCAACCTAACTTGGTGGATGTTCTTAATTGTCGGTATTGTCACTTCAGTTTTTGCACAAATGGGTGACCTTTTCGAAAGTAAATTAAAACGTATAGCTGGAATCAAAGATAGCGGAAACATAATACCCGGTCACGGTGGAATGTTGGATAGAATTGACGCGATGATTTTCGCTACATTCATAATATATATTTTTACCTTAGGAATAATTGCATAACATTAAGATTATAATTAAATAAATATGTCTAATCTATTAAGTATTTCAACAGTTTTTACTTATATTGGCTATATTATTATAGCCATTATTGTTTTATTATTAATGGTTTTAATTCACGAACTAGGTCATTATACTGCAGGCAAAATATTGAAATTCAAAATAAATGAATTTAGTGTTGGATTCGGACCAAAAATTTTACAGAAAAAGAAAAAAGACGGAGAATTAATATCGTTGCGCGCGTTTCCACTTGGAGGTTATTGCGCCTTTGAAGGAGAAAATGAGGACGGCAGTGAATCAAAAGACGCGTTTAACAATCAAAAACCGTGGAAACGATTAATTGTACTATTTTGCGGAGCATTCTTTAACTTCCTTAGCGCAATAATATTTTCTTTTATCTTACTTGTTTCTAATGGTTATGACCTTGTCAGTGTGAATTCAGTTAATAGTTCATCAATTAATTATGGGTATCTCGAGACAGGTGATGTTATTTTAGGTATTGACGGAGATAAAATTGATTTCTTGTCCGATAAATATATATCAAATCTCATTACACTAGAGATAGAAGGTAATTATCCTAAATTAAATGATAACGATATTATTAGTTATGAATTTACATCAGATGACGGAAAAGTGTATCGAATGGTTAAACGTGAAATAAATTATGATATACGTAGAGATGGAAAGGAAATTGTACAAGCTGGCTATATCAATGTAATATATGACGAAAAAGGGACGTACGCAGGTTGGTCTTTGCTTTCCACTGAATCGGATAATGGCGAATTCGGCATAGGCACATACAAATACACCTTTTTTGAAGCATTAAAAGAGTCAGTACCATTTACTTGCAAATGGGCGGTTAAAGTACTAAAGATTTTTGGACAATTAATTAGAGGTAAGCTATCAATAACCGCATTGGGCGGACCTGTCACGACAATTAATATGATAGCTAGCTATACACAGCAAAGTTTAAATTATTTGCTTTTGCTATTACCATTAATAGCAGTCAATTTAGCAGTATTTAATCTTTTGCCTATTCCTGCATTAGACGGTTGTCAAATGCTTTTCGTCCTAATTGAATGGATTAGGAAAAAACCGATTAATAGAAAAGTTATTAATGCGGTAAATACAGTTGGATTGTTTGCATTATTAGGATTTGTTTTGATTGTAGATTTGATTCAATTTATTATTTAAATGTCGCAACTTGACAGTTGTGGCATTTTTTTGTATAATAACAGTTATGCAAGACGCATTAGAGAAATTAGATAATTTATTTGTTGGTTTAAAATTTAAAGATGCAGTATATACGGAAAAAAATAATACCTGTACTGTAAATTTTTTGTATAACCCTGACCACTTTAAACCTACTGATGAAAATAAGTCAAATATTTTAAAAAATTTGACAGATTTAATTGGAAATATGGTTAATTATTCAATAACTTTCACTTGCTGTCCGCTAGATAAACGAGCTATCGCTAACTATACTTATACAACGATTATTAATAATTTTCCTGCCATATCTCGAAATTTTGCATTTGATGATATATCTGTTGATATTGACAAATTAAATGTTATTCTTCATTTAAAGTTAGCTGAAAGTGTTTACGAATATGCAAGTGGATTGAATAGGGAAAAACTAATTGCAGAAAAATTAAAAGAAAGTTTTTTAGCAGATTTTACAGTAATTTTCGAAAAGAAATCTGAACTGCAGCAAAATAAAAGTTATATCAAAGATAATATTGAGTTAAATTATAGCATTAAACAGGCACAAGATAAAACGATTTATACTTTAACCGAGATAACTAATATTATTGGGAAAAATGATTATGCTGTAGCAAGTGACTTCGCACAATTTAAAACACCAGTTGAAAATGTTGTAATATGCGGTGACGTAGTTAACATTTCTCGCGCGCAATATAAAAAAACGACTACTCGAAATGGAGTTCAAACTGAAATCGAACATACCTATTATAAATTTACACTTCGTTTGAATGACAAATATCTTCATTCCGTAATATTCCCAAAGCAAGCGGACGAAGCTAAGGGTGATTTAATAACAGAAGGAATGAAAGTATGCTGTTTAGGTTCATTTAGACTTAGAAATGATAGATTAGGATTCACCGCATCATCAATAGCTAGATGCGAATACAAACGCGAAGATATTAAGTCATCTTTCAAGCAAGTTAATGAAAATTATCATACGGTTTTCCCTAAGCCATATGTTGATTACGAGCAGGCAGGGCTATTTGATGACGAAGAAAAACATTTTCCGGGGACATATGTAGTATTTGACCTAGAAACTACAGGACTAGAATCTACGCGTGATGAAATTATTGAAATTGGCGCGTGTAAGGTAGAGAATGGACGCATAACTGAAATATTTTCAACTTTCGTTAATCCTAAAAAACATATATCGAAGGAAATTACAGATTTAACTGGCATAAATGACGATATGGTTAAAGATGCACCAACAATAAATTATGTACTACCTGATTTCTATAAATTTTGTTATGGAGCTTCGTTAGTGGCACATAATATAGCATTTGATATATCTTTTATTTATAGTGCTGCAAAGAAATTATCATATAATTTTGACAATCAATTAATAGATACCTTAGAGATGTCAAGGAATAAACTCCCTGGATTAAAGAACTATAAATTAGGTACAGTCGTAGAACGACTCAACATAGTATTAGATCACGCACATAGAGCGGTGAATGACGCAACGGCCACAGCAAAAGTTTTTATAAAATTAATGTAAAAACTATTGATTAATAAAAATTTATGTGGTATAATAAAATAAAGAGTAGGAGTGGCGGTGCCACTCCTAACTTAGTTTTAAGGAGAGTTATGAAAGTAGCAGATTTAGTATTTGAAGGCATTAAGCCATTATTCACTGACGAAATTAAGTTGGTAGAAGTTGAATATGTAAAACGTTCAGATGGTATGCATTTGATAGTTTACATTGATAAAGATGGAGGAGTTGACATTAACGATTGTGTTAAAGTTAATCAATTAATTGATGAAAAACTTGAAGAGTTAAATCCGACAGATGACGCACCATATATGTTGGACATCTCAAGTTATGGACTTGATAAACCTTTAAAATTTGATTGGCAATTCAACAAGTATAAGGGTAAGAAAGTGAATGTGAAATTGTACCGCAATATTGACGGTAGAAAAGAGTTCGTTGCGACACTTCTAGACCATAATGAGAAGATGTCACAATTTAATATTGACGATGAAAATATTACTATAAATGCTACAGATATTGCATATATTACACCATATGTAGAGATATAAGGAGTTATAAATGATTAATAAAGATTTTTTTGAAGCATTGAAAGATTTAGAAGCCGAGAAAGGAATTAATGAAGAAGTGTTTATCCAAGCATTGGAACAAGCTTTAACTGCTGCATATAAGAAAAATTATGGTATGGCTAAAAATGCGCAAGTTAAGTTAAATCCAGAGAAAAACACTATTAAGATATATTCATATCGTACAGTCGTTGACCAAGTGGAAGATGAAGAAAAAGAAATCAGCCTAGAAGAAGCTAGACAAATAAAGCATTCGTACAAAATCGGCGACCAAGTTATGCAGGAAGAGACAACAAAAGATTTTAACCGTATTGCTGTTCAAACTGCTAAGCAAGTTATCACTCAAAAGATTAAAGAGATAGAAAAACAATCTGTTTATAAAGATATTGCTGAAAAGGAAGGTAAATTAATTGTTGCTAATGTTAAGCGCTTAGATTTGGATAACGTCTATCTAGAGATAGGTGGTACAACCCTAGAAGGACTATTAACAAAGCGCGATATGTTGCCTACTGACCACTTTAAGCCGGGCGATATAGTGAAAGTATATGTTAGACACATACGTGATGACTTCCGCGGAACAGTTGTTCAAGTTTCAAGGACACACGCAAATTTCGTTAAACTTCTATTAGAAATGGAAATCCCAGAACTTAATAACGGAGAAGTGAACATTGTGAACATCGTTCGTGAAGCAGGTTTAAGGACAAAAGTTGCTGTTTCTACTAATGTTGCTAACTTAGACCCTGTTGGCGCGTGCATAGGTAATAAAGGTTCACGTATTAATAACGTAATTAATGAATTAAACGGCGAAAAAATTGATATAATCAATTATAGCGAGAACCCTGCAGAATATATCGTTTCAGCGCTCAGTCCAGCTGAAGTTAGTGAAATCACTGTTGATACAGCTGCCGGAATAGCTAATGTGCTTGTGCCAGAAAATAAATTATCTTTAGCAATCGGTAAGGGTGGACATAATGTTCGCTTAGCTGCAAAACTTACAGGATATAAAATTGATGTAAAGCCTGCTACTCAAAAACAAAATGAAAATAAATCAAACGACGTAGTTTCAACTTCAAGCGCTAACATAATTTTAGATGACGACTTCTTTAACGATATTGATGAGTAGGTGGTTATGCCTAAACAAGAAAGAAGATGTGTCGCCTGCAGACAGGTCGGAAATCAAAATGATTTAATCAGAATTGCAAAGATTGACGGAGAATTTGTATTAGACAAATTGCACAAATTAGGCGGTCGTGGGGCATATATTTGCAATAACTCTAATTGCTTAAATCTAGTTATAAAAAAGCACTTACTAAATAAAGCATTTAAAACTAATGTAAATTCTTCCATTTATGAGGAATTAATATCATATGAACAAAATAATTAGTTATATAGGTTTTGCAAAGAAATCTAGGGCGCTAATCACAGGACAAACATCAATAAAACGTGCGCGTCAACACATAAATATTATATTAGTGTGCAATACTGCAAGCGATAATTTAAAAAATCTTGCTAAAAATGTTGCCGTAAAGAATAATTGTCCGTACATTATCACTAAACCTTTATTAGAAGACCTAACAAAGATTAAAGATGTGAAAATAATCGCTATACTTGACGAAAATTTAGCAAATGGAATAATAAACGAGAGAGAATCAATAGAAATTTAACTTAAATGAAATCTAAAGGAGAGAATATTGGCTAACGAAAATATAAAAAATCAAGAGTTTAATAGAGCTATTAAGCAATTAACATTAATGGTTAAAGATAAAACCTTTATGTCGCTTGCTGAAAAGTTTTATTATCTTAAAAATGAGATGTCAACCTTAACACGTTCATTGAAAGAGAAAGAAACTAATCTACTAAAAGTTAAGGCTCAGACAAAGATAGAACAAGAGAAAGAGATTAAGAAGGAAGAAATTCCTCCTGTTGTTTCTGCGCCAAATCCTCCTAGTAAACCAACTATTAAGCAAGAAGAAAAGCAGGTAAAACCTAGTTCTAGTTTGCCTAACAAAAATCAACAATATAATAATCAGAGCAATCAAAATAGGCAGGGATATAATCAGCCGTATTCACAGCGTAAGCCTTTCAATAACAATAGACCTAATTATCAAAATCAAAATGGGCAAAGACCTAATAACTTTAGAAACAATTCTAATAATCCAAATTATAGACCTAATCCTAATGGGCAAAAGCCTCCATTTAATAAAGATAGAAAACAACCTGCTATAAATTATGCACAGCCTATAATCACAGCCACACCTAATAAAAACAATTTTAAGAAGCAAGAGGTTGAACATAGGGAAGAGAAACGTTCATACACTAAACGTGATTTATTAAAACGCGGTATGATTGTTGATGACTCAGAAGAAAGAAATTTAAATAGAAAAGTTAAGAAAAAGAAAGAAGTAGTAGAGCAAGTTGTTGAACGCCCACAAGGCCCAATTACAATCACTACTGACAACATAACTATTAAATTGTTAAGCGAAGCAAGTGGTCGTCCTGTAAGCGAGATTATAAAGAAATTTATGCAACTCGGTATGATGGTGACAATTAACTCTGTTGTTGATTTCGAAACAGCACAGTTAGTATTCAGTGATATGAACATAGAACTTATCCAAAAATTAGATAAGACAAGCGAAGAGAAGCTTAAAGATGTGCAGAAAACTATACGTTCATACAATGAAACAGAGGCAGTCACACGTCCACCAATTGTCACAGTTATGGGTCACGTTGACCACGGTAAAACAAGTTTGCTAGATTATATTAGAAAGACAAAAGTCACTTTAGGTGAAGCAGGTGGTATCACACAAGCAATAGGTGCATACAGAGTTAATCTAAATAATAGATATATAACATTTATCGATACTCCGGGGCACGAAGCATTTACCGCTATGCGTGCAAGAGGAGCTTCTGTCACAGATATAGCTATCTTAATTGTCGCAGCAGATGACGGAGTAATGCCTCAAACTATTGAAGCAATTAATCATATTAAGTCAGCCGGTATTCCTATGATTGTCGCAATAAACAAAATGGATAAACCTCAGGCCGACCCAGATAGAATAATGCAACAGCTAGCAGAACATAATGTTTTGCCAGAAGCTTGGGGCGGAGATGCTATAGTATGTAAAATATCCGCACATACAGGCGAAGGCATTGACAAATTATTAGAAACAATTTTGTTAGTCGCTGATATGCAAGATTTAAAAGCTAACCCTAACGTCCCAGCTATGGGTACAATACTAGAGTCCCGTTTGGATAAAGGTAGAGGTCCAGTTGCTTCATTAATAGTTTTGGACGGTTCATTAAAGATAGGAGATACAATCGTCTCAGGGACGAGTCTATGTAAAGTAAAGGCAATGATTGATGAGAATAATAAGCAAGTTAAAGTTGCTACACCTTCAATGCCTGTGACTGTATTAGGATTTAACGAAGTGCCTTCAGCAGGCGAATCATTCACCGTCGTAGATGAAAAATTGTCTAAACAAATAGTCGAAGACAGGAAAAATAAGATTAAAGAAGATTTAATTAAAAATAGTGGCGGTAATACACTTGAAGATTTACTTCAAAAGACTAGCGAAAAAGATGTCAAAATTCTTAATATCATTCTTAAAGCAGATGTCACTGGTTCATTGGAAGCAATTCGCTCGTCAGTAATGAAACTGGTTAATGACGAAGTTAAGATAAATATTTTACACAGCGGTGTAGGTGCAGTAAGCGAAAGTGATTTGATATTAGCTAAAGCTTCTAATGCTATGGTTGTCGCATTTAATATCGGTCAAGATAGTAAAGTAAAAACAATAGCAGAAAGAATGAAAATCAATATTCATTCATATAAGATTATTTATGAATTATTAGACGATATTGAACGCGTAATTAAAGGTATGAAAGAGCCTAAATATGAAGAAATGTATTTAGGTAAAGCGGAAGTTATGGCAGTATTTAAATTATCTAATGCTGGTATTGTCGCAGGTTCATTTGTTCGAGATGGTAAAATCGTTCGTGGAGAACACGCACGTATTCACCGCGGAGATGAAATAGTCGCTGATACAATAGTCCGTTCATTAAAAATTGTTAAAGATGACGCTAAGGAAGTCGGAAAAGATAGAGAATGTGGTATTAAAACTGACTTCGATACTGTTCAAGTTGGCGACATAATTGAGTGCTACACTCTTAAAAGGATAGATGAATAATGAGGAGTGTACGTTTAGAACGAATTAATAGCGAGTTGCAAAAAGTTATTAATTATATAATTGACCAAGAGCTTCGCGACCCACAAATAGATGCTATGATTAGTGTGACTAACGTAGATACTACACCAGATTTAGCATATGCGCGCGTGTATATTAGTTCTATTGGGAAAACTCCAACAGATGAAGTCGTAGCGCGCATAAAAGGTGCAGGTGGTTTTATTAGAGGCGAAGTTTCTAAAAAAATTAAGTTAAGGATAACTCCACGCTTAGAGTTTATTAAGGATTCTTCCTTAGAATATGGGAATAAAATTGACAATATTTTAAAGACAATTAAATATTCAACTGAGGAAGACAATAATAATGATTAAAGGCATTATACCTATTAACAAACCAAAAGATTGGACGAGTTTTGACGTCGTAAACAAGGTAAAACATATCCTTAAAATGCGCCAAGTGGGGCACTTGGGTACACTTGACCCTATGGCTACAGGTGTTTTACTTGTGACTGTAGGAAAAGCAACTAAGCTTTTCGATTTAATGCAGACTAAGACTAAAACATATTTAGCTAAGTTTAAATTCGGAATAGATACTGATACCCTAGACATTACAGGCAAAATTGTTGCGACTAGTAAAAACATACCAAATCTCGACGAAATAAAATCAGTTATACCAAAATTTATTGGAGATATAGAACAGATTCCGCCAAAATTTAGTGCGAAGTCTGTTAATGGTAAACGAGCATATGATTTAGCGCGCGCAAATATTGACTTCGAATTAAAACCGTGTAAAGTAAAAGTTGAAAATATCAAAATTAAATCGTATGAAAATGATGAACTTGAAATTGAATTGACGTGCGGGAGCGGAACTTATATACGCGCTATAGGTAGAGACATAGCAAAAGAATTAAATACTTATGCTTGTATGACAAGTCTTATACGAACAAAAATATACGATTTTGAATTAAAAAATTGCTATGATATTGACGAATTAAATTCGGATAACATTATTGATAAAATTGTAAAAATCCGTGATATTTTACATTTTAAAGAACTAAATTTAGATAGCACATTGTTTGAAAAACTCATCAATGGTCAAATTATTAATATAGAATTGCAAAACGGCGATTATTTACTAAACAATGATGTTGATTGCGTTGCTTTAGTAAAAATTGTAAATTTTAAAGCAAAAATGTCAATTTTCTTTGGCATATAATTGAATTTATATAAAAATTATGATACAATATAGAGGAATAAAAAAGGAGATTTTATGATAACAGCAGGAGATATTAGAAAAGGTGTAATTTTTGACGACGGCAGTTCAACTGACCCTAAAAAACCAAGTTTGTTTTTAGTCGTTGATTTCCAACACGTAAAACCGGGGAAAGGTGCAGCATTCGTTCGTACTACACTAAAAAATGTTTTAACAGGTAAGGTAATTGAACGTACTTACAATCCGTCTGAAAAAATTAACGACATTAGCATCGAACGTAAAGAAATGATGTACTTATATAATGAAGGTGGTCTATACTATTTTATGGACAACGATACTTATGACCAAATTCCTTTCAACTATGATATAGTTAAAGATGCTTTAAATTTTGTCACAGAAAACGTTAATTGTACCGTTCAATTCTACAATGGTCAACCTATTAGTGTTGAACCTCCAATTTTTGTGGAATTAACTATTACAAAGGCAGAACCCGGAGTGCGTGGCGATACAGCAAAATCAGGTGGTAAACCAGCTACTTTGGAAACAGGATATGTAATTCAAGTCCCATTGTTTGTAAATGAAGGTGACCGTGTGCGCGTTGATACTCGTACAGGCGAATATATGGAACGTCTATAAAAATATTAAAAATTTTAGCGAAAAAACAATACTCTTGCAGTATTGATTTTTTTTTGGTATTTATATTGATAAAAAATAATAATCTTAGGTATGTTAAAAGATTATTTAGAAAGGGATTTATATAATTTAATTATAAAAAATTTCAGTTTCAATGATATAACTGAAATTCGTATGCGCGTAAACGAAAATCTAATAATTGTCGTTAGAAATAAAAAATTTTATTTAAAAGACGATAATGGCGAATTTATAAAATGTAATACAAATATGATAGAAAATTTTATAAAAAAAGCTAGTGAAAATTCTATCTATGCTTATAACGATAATATAATTAACGGGTATATTACATTGCCTAAAGGTATTAGGGTAGGTCTATGCGGAAATATTGTCACAGATGGAGATAAAATTGTCACTATAAAAGAATTTCAAGCATTAAATATTCGCATTCCTCATAACGTTAAAAATTGTAGTCTTCCGGCATATGAATATATATTAGGAGAAGACGTTAGAAATACATTAATTATTTCACCACCAGGAGCAGGAAAAACTACTTTCATTCGCGATTTTATTTATCAGTTATATCAACACAATGTCCCAAAAAATATTCTAGTTGCTGACGAAAGAAATGAAATTTGTTCGGTCGTTAATGGTGAACCAGCACTAAATGTAGGCGGTTTTGCAGATATATACACAAATTGTAGTAAAGAATTTGCTTTCAAAAATGGTATAAGAAGTATGCGCCCTGACGTAATTGTCACAGACGAAATTGATTTAGACAAAGATTTGCCTTGCATAATAGAAGCAATAAACTCTGGAGTTAGCGTAATAGCGACAATACACGCAAAAGATTTGAATCAACTCAAACGTAAAGCAAATTTTGACAAAATAATTGATGAAAAATATTTTTCAAGATACATTGTTTTATCTAACGATGAGGGTCCGGGAACGTTAAAAAATATTTATGATGAAAAGTTGAATTGTATATATTGCAGGTAAAATATGAAATGGTTTTTGATTATTGTTTTAATCACTGTAATAATGATAATTGCGCGTGCAATTAGTGAGCAATATAAAGAAAAATATGATTTCTATTATAATTTAAAAGATTTTTTAAATCAATTCAAAATAAATTTATCATTTTCGCAGTCTAAAATAAAAGAATTCCTAGACAAAATTAATTCAAAAAAACAATTTAAGATATTTATTGATGAATATAAGAATTTTTTATCTTATGGAAAATTTGATTTATCTAAAATTAAAATTTTAGAAGATGATGAAAAGACAGAGTTAACTAAAATCATAAACAATATAGGCAAGTATAACGCGAAAAATGAGATGTTGCAAGTGGATGCTTTTATGGTATCTATAGATTCAAAGTTAGAAAAAGCAAAACAGGACAAGCAAAAATTATGCCCACTTATTTTAAAATTGTCCTTATTGTTTGCAATAGCACTATCAATTTTATTGATTTAGGAGGTCAAAATGGAAATTATATTTAAATTGGCAGGCATAGGTCTGATAACATCTATAGTCAATCAAATTTTAAAATATTGTGGTAAGGAAGAGATTGCTTCTGTGACAACACTTGCAGGATTAATCATTAGCTTATTAATGGTAATAGATTTAGTACAAGATTTATTTGATACCGTACGTTCATTATTTTTATTTTAAGGATTTATGACAGAATTATTAAAGATTATTGCAGTTGGATTAATAACTGTATTTGCCCATATGATTGTTAAACAAACTCGCCCAGAAATAGCGATTTTTATTTCTATTGCAGGTAGTATTTTAATTATTATAATGGCAGTCGATACACTAAATTCTGCAATATCATCTTTTTATAATATCTTTTCTGCTACTAATGTTGACACTTCACTTTTAACTCCATTATTTAAAATAATTGCTATCGGTTATATCGCAGAGTTTAGCGCAAATATTTGCTTAGATGCAGGGGCTAGCAGTATAGCAGATAAAATTTTATTTGTTGCAAAACTTGTCATTTTAATGATTGCATTACCAATAATCACGACAGTCATTGATATGGTGGTGGAACTGCTATGAGAAAAATCTTAAAGTACAAAAAATTTCAATACAATCGTGCAACAATAGTAGCGTTAGTAGTACTTTTAGCATTGTTTTCAGTGGTTTTACCTTTGCAAACATTTTGTGCGACTAGTGATTTAAGCGAAATAAGCGAAGAATTAAATAACTCAGTAATAGACGAGTTAGAAGAGATTGATTTTTCTGGTTTTAATACGATTTTGCAAGATTTAGAAGAAAATCAAACTAATGTTTTTTCTATTGACAACATTAAGGATAAAGTATATTCAATAATATCTGGCGAAAATGCTTTGAGCTATTCCTCATTTTTCGCGAGTATATTTTCGATACTAATTGAAATGGTTTTAAAATATGTTCCGCTTTTATCAGTAATTGTCGCGGTAGGAGTTATATCAAATTTATTAGGCGGAATTAAAAGTAAATTCAATGAAAAATCAACAAATAATCTTATTCACCTAGTATGTTTTCTTGCGGTAGCCGTGCTTATGATAGGTATGATTGCGAATCTTAGCGAAACTATAACAAAGTCAATAAACAATATGGTGAATCAAATTAATGTTCTATTTCCTATTTTACTCGCCTTAATGATAGGAATAGGCGCGAATGCGAGTGCGTCAATTTTTCAACCGGTAGTTTCAATAATCTCTACATACACCGCTGACTTTTTCTCATATCTAATAATACCGATGTTTACTATAAGCTTTGTATTTGGATTAATATCTAACTTAAGTGATAACATAAAACTAGACAAATTTAATAGTTTTATATCAAGCTTATTTAAATGGTGCGTAGGACTTGTATTTACCTTGTTTTTCGCGGTATTTACCATACAAGGAATTAGCGCAGGGAGTTTCGATAGCCTTAGCATAAGGACAACAAAATATACAATTAAGAGTTATATTCCTGTAATGGGAGGATATTTATCTGATGGTATGGATTTAATCTTATCTAGCACAATATTGATAAAAAACTCTGTTGGTTTAGTGGGTATATTAATGATAATTTCTACAATATTATCGCCATTAATAGAGATTGTAATTTTTTCACTGATGCTTAAACTCGTTTCTGCCATTTTACAACCTATGGGGAATACTAAAACTTCAAACTTCTTGTCGGCGACGTCATCTTCTGTCACAATGTTATCGAGCTCAATAATTGCAATCGGATTTATGTACCTTATCTCAGTCGGTCTAGTGATGACGACCGCTAATGTGGTGATATAATGAGCGGATATGTATTAAGTATTTTAGGTATTGTTTTAGTTGGAATTGTAATAGACGTAGTTATGCCTAGTGGCGTAATTAATAAGTATATTAAAAGTTTATTTTCTATATTTGTAGTTGCTGTGATATTAAACCCAATAATTACGTTTGTTAAGGATAATAAAGATTTCACAGTTCATTATGATGACTATGAGGTGCAAGAGAGCATAATGAATTACATATTTAATGAAAGGGTAAAAACTATTGAAACAGCAATAATAAATGAATTAGAAAGTGGCGGAATAAGTGAAATCGACATAAAAATCAATTATTCGATAGAATCAAACGAATTAAATATAAATTCTTGTACAGTTTTTATGCAAAATGCGGTCATTTCGTCGGACAAGTTGCATATAAATAAGTATGAATTCATTAGTGACGTAGTGAACAAATATACAGACTTAACGGACGAGGAGATAATTTATGAATGAAAAAGAGAAAAAATCTATTAAATGGCTCGCTAAATTAAAAAACATAAAACATATTGAAGTCTATGTTGCTGTAATATTCATTGTAATTTTACTCCTTATCTATATGTCAAACTTTTCAAGTAAAGGGACAAGCAAGAGCGATTCTACCACCACAAATGAATTAACCGTATCAGCATATGTCGATAACTTAGAAAACAATTTGCAAGAAATCCTTTCAAACATAGGAGGTGTGTCAAATGTAAAGGTGATGATAACGCTAAATATGGCTGACTCAACAGTGACGGACTCAAAAATAAACTTAGATAGTTTTCCGCCAATAAAAGGAGTATTAATTACTGCTAAAGGGGTCAGCGACACAGCTACTAAACTAAAAATTTTGCAGGCTGTTGAAGCGGTGATTGACATTACAAACGGAAATATTGAGATTTTGTCAAGTGATTAGGAGGGGAATATGAAAACTATGTCTAAAAAGAAAAAAATCATTATTATATCAGCAATGATTGCATTACTATTGATAACAGGGTATGTAAATGTTGCGCTAAACAGTACTATATCAAATGGAGGCTCAACGACAACTAGCACAACATCTGCTAATTTCTACACTACATATAGAAATGAAAGGGAAGCAACACGAACCCAAGAAATTCAATTCTATGATTCAATTATAGCAAGCGCAACTTCTAGCGATGAGGCGAAACAAGAAGCTGAAGAAAACAAATTGGCTCTTATCTCACAAATGGAAAAAGAACTTGTCACTGAAGGAATTATCAGAGGTAAAGGATTTACAGACGCTATCGTCACAATGTCTAGTAGCAATGTAAATGTGTTTGTTCAAAGCGCTGAATTAGAAAAAGCAGAAGTCGCTCAAATTACATCTATAGTCACAGAACAACTCGGAGTTGAAATAGATAAAATAATTATTATACCGTCAGAATAATTGCTAAAATAATAAAAATGTGATATAATACCCGCAGAGGATAAAAATTATGGCTCAATTAAAAAATGTAAATGACAACCATAGCACTTATATCAATAAAAGTATGGTGGTATCTATAGTTAGCCTTGCTACTAAAGAGATTAAAGGTGTCGTTGATGTTTATAAATCGACTCGCTTATCTATAAGAAGTTTATTTAATCGTAATATCGGCAAGGGTGTTAAAATCAAATACACTAACTTAGGTATATTAATTGATATCTATGTTATAGTTGATGTCGATTGTGAGGTAAATGACGTTGTATATCGCATACAACAGAATGTAAAGAATAATATCACTTCGCTTTTACCAATTACCATTAAAGCTATTAACGTTCACATTATGGACGCTGATAAAATTCTCTCTGAATAGAGAGAGTTTTTGTCGTTATGGAGGAAATATGAAACGTACTGAGATGCGCGAACTCGCATTTAAAACTATATATTCTAAATTCTTCAACAATAACAGTGATGAAGATATTTTTGTTAATGCTGAACAAAAAGGTCTTGAATTTACTCAAAAAATTTTAGAGCAATTTGCAAATCACTATACTGAGATTAATGACATCATCAACGAACATTTAAAAGGATATACTATTGATAGAGTATATAAAATTGATTTAGCAATCTTAATTGTAGCAATAATTGAGTTAAAATATATCAAAGAGAATCCTGTTCAAGTTGTAATCAACGAAGCAGTCGAACTTGCTAAAAAGTTTTCTACAGATAAAAGTCCTAAATTTATTAATGGTGTATTAGCTGATATCGTTAAAGATATAAAATAATGAAAACATTTACTGTCAGTCAGATTAATAGAATAATAAAAGATTTAATAGACAATGAAGTTATACTAGAAGATATTATAGTAAGTGGAGAATTGTCTAGTTTTTCCATAACTCGCGGAATTGCTTATTTTACATTAAAAGATAATGAAACGATGCTCGCGTGTATTCAATTTGGTGCGAAATCTTCTTTTAATATAGGCGATATGGTGCAATGTCGTGGCAATATCAAATACTATTCAAAAACAGGGAAATTATCTTTTAACGTACTCACTATTGAATTGTGCGGACAGGGCGAATTATATAAAAAATTCATTGAATTAAAAGAGAAGTTGACTTTAGAAGGTCTATTTGACGAAACGCATAAACAATCGCTACCTAGATTTATTAATTCAATAGGAGTGGTGACAAGTAAGACTGGCGCTGTGTTGCAAGATATAAAGAATGTATCATTACGACGAAATCCTAATTTAGATATATATGTCTATGATGCACAGGTACAAGGAAATTTAGCAGTAGAGCAGGTTATTGAAGGAATAAATTATTTTGATAATTATTCAGATGTTGACGTAATTGTCGTAGCACGTGGTGGCGGAAGCATAGAAGATTTAATGCCTTTTAACGATGAAAAATTAGCAAGAGTAGCATATAATTGTAATAAACCAATTATTAGTGCGGTTGGGCACGAAACAGATTTCTCAATACTTGACTTTGTAGCTGATTTGCGAGCCCCAACTCCAAGTGCTGCTGCCGAATTAGTCACATACGAAAACCGTGACCTGATTAGGCGAGTAAAAGATATATTTAATACAATAGAAACTAATGTGTTAAATAGAGTGCAAAACTATAATGAACGAACAAACTTAGTTATAAGCGAAATTGAACGAGAAATATCAGACGTAGTTAATAATCAAACGTTATACATTAATTCGCTCTTAAATAGATACGATAAATTAATTGAAAATAAAATTGATAACACAAAATATAGAGTAGATATTTTATTAAATACACTAGATAGGTTAAACCCTGCTAAAATATTATCATCTGGATATTCATATGTCACTAAAGATGAAAAACCTATTGATAGTAATATAAACGTCGGTGACACTATTGACATAAGGGCGAATCTAGTTAAATTAAAAGCACAAGTCAATTCAAAGGAGATTTTATGATAGAAAATAACATAAATAGGTTAGAAGAAATCGGAAAGATTTTAGAAAAAGGTACAACACTTGATGAAAGTCTAAAATTGTATGAAGAAGGTTGTAAATTAGCAAAAGCTACTTTAAAAGAGTTGGAAAAAGCTAAAGGAAAGATTATAATGATAAAGAAAGATTTTAATGTAAAGGAAGAAGAAAATGGCTAAACAAGATAAACAATTTGTAAATGATATAGCAGACATTAATACCGATTTTGCACAATGGTACACAGATGTTATACTTAAGACTGATATGGTCGATTATGGACCAGTTAAAGGAACAATGGTTATAAAACCATATGGTTATGCAATTTGGGAAAATATTCAAGAGTATTTGAATAAAGAATTTAAAAAAGTTGGTGTACAAAATGCTTATTTCCCTATGCTCATACCTGAAAGTTTTTTAAAGAAAGAAGCTGAACACGTAGAGGGTTTTGCTCCAGAAGTTGCTGTTGTCACATATGCAGGTGGAGAAGATTTAAGTGAAAAACTCATAATTAGACCAACAAGTGAAACAATAATTTGTGCAATGTACTCTAAATGGATTAAATCATATCGTGATTTACCTATGGTTATGAATCAATGGTGCAACGTTATACGTTGGGAGAAGACTACACGTCCATTCTTGCGTACAAGTGAATTTTTGTGGCAAGAAGGACACACTGTTCAAGCAAGTATGCCAGATGCAGATAAAGATACTAAGCAGATGTTAAAAATTTATTCTGATTGCCTTAGAAATTTAATGGCGATTCCTACGTTGACAGGTAGAAAGACAGAAAATGAAAAATTTGCTGGTGCTGAAGCTACTTATAGTATGGAAGCAGTTATGAAAGACGGAAAATGTCTTCAAGCTGGTACTTCGCACAACTTAGGTCAAAATTTCGCTAAAGCTAGCGACATTAAGTTCTTAAACAGAGACGGAGTTTTAGAGTACGGATACTCTACGAGTTGGGGTGTAAGTACTCGTCTTATAGGTGCATTAGTAATGGTGCACGGTGACGAACGTGGTTTGCGTTTACCTCCAAATATCGCGCCTATACAAGCCGTTATAATACCTATTGCTAGCAAAGTTGACGGGGTATTAGATAAATGCGCTGAAGTTAAAGAAAAATTGGTTAGCAATGAAATACGCGTAAAATTGGACGATTCTAATAACACTCCGGGCTGGAAATTCAACGAATACGAGATGAAAGGTGTTCCTTTAAGATTAGAGATAGGCCCACGCGATATCGAAAATGGAGTAGCTACCGCAGTTCGCCGTGACACACACGAAAAATTGCAATTACACTTAGATAATATTGTACAAGAAGTAAATAACCTTCTTAAAGAAATTCAAGCAAATATGCTTAAACAAGCGGAAGAAAATTTAAAATCTTCTATTGTGGAAGTAGATAATTTTGACGATTTAGTAAATTCAGTTAATGACCATAAAGTTGCACTTGCTTATCATTGCGGTAATCCAGAGTGTGAGAGCGAAATCAAGCAAAAAACGACTATTACTCCGCGCGTGATTCATTCGTACGACAGTGAACACAAATGTGTGTATTGCGGAGCAACAAGTAAATATCGTTTGTATTTCGGTAAACAATATTAGTATTATATTTAGTGAATATAAAAAATAGAGTTTAGTAAGCATATTAAATAACTTCAATTTAACTCTATTTTTTATTTTCTCAACTTTTTTTAATCTCATATATAAAATTTTTATAAAATTACTTATCTTTAATCAATTTCTTTAATATTATATGTAAAGGCATAAATTATAAGCATTTTATCTTGAAATTTTGTGTCGGATATGATAAACTAAATAAAACTATGAATATTTATAGATGGTTTAGGTCTATACCTGAAGAAAATAAATTAGTCGCATATGGCAAGTTAGCTTTTATTAAAAACTTGTTTTATTTTCTTTTCAAAATTTTAGTAGGTATTATATTTAAATCGTGGTTCCTTATAACTATCGCATTATATAGTTTATGTATTGGAGTAGTTAAAAATATTTGTTCGCGTGGGCTTAATTCAAAGGACGACAAGAAAAATATTAATCGATATATTTTAGGTGGTGCAGTATTAACAGCTTCAAGTATATTTTATATTGTTTATTCGGTATTTCAAATGTTTATTCATACCAACTTTAGTTATAATATAATCATTGCAATAGCCATAGCAGCATTCGCAACCTATAGTATAATTGTATCGATAATTGGTGTAGTAAAAATGCGTGGCAAATCTGCATTAATTAAAGAATATAAATTGACGAACTTTGCGACCGCTTTTAATAACTTAGTTTTAACCCAAATCGCTTTACTATCTTTTACCACAAATGCAGATACAAGTTTTTACAATGGGCTTATGGGCGTAATTGTCGGCTTTATAATCTTAGTGACAAGCATTTATTTGTTAATAGACGGTGTAAAGAAAAAGAAAAAATATTATCAAGAAATCAACGATAAGGAAATCGAAAGTTGATTCGGCTACTATTTAAATAAAAAATTTATAATTATAAAAAAAGTGATATAGCTTCATTAATAGTTAAACAATATGGCATATTGTTATTATAAAAGGAGCACTTATGAATACAAAATATCTTAATAAAATTGTTAATGTTGAAATTGATAGACAAATGGGTAGTAGGCATCCTAAGCACGGCTTTGTCTATCCAGTAAATTATGGCTTTATTCCTAATACTATTTCTGGAGATGGTGAAGAACTAGATGCTTATGTATTAGGAGTATTTGAACCTATTGAAAAATTTGAAGGCAAAGTTATTGCCATTATCCATAGATTAAATGATAACGACAATAAATTGATAGTAGTACCTGAAAATAAAAATTATACTACTGAACAAATTAAAGCATTGACTGAATTTCAAGAGCAATGGTTTAAATCTGAAATTATAAGGTATGAACTAGATGCCCAAAATGGTGTTGAAATAAAAAAGAATATCGAAAATCTATTTTAATTCTGATACTAATTTATAAGATAAAATTTTAATAATTTTTGAGTATTATTAAAATATCTTTTTTATAAATTTAGCTAATTATAATCTTTCGATATTCTATATTAGTTATGTACTCTTTAACAATAAAACATTTGTTATAATTTATGGTAGCCCTATGGGGAATCGAACCCCAGTCTCAACCGTGAGAGGGTCGCGTCCTAACCGCTAGACTATAGAGCCATACAACAAGATTATTTTAACATATTTTTTTGTATAATTCAAGTAGTTTTACTTAATTTATGAAAATTTTTGTGCTATAATTTATTGAATCAGCAAGAATTTTACAAAAGAAAAATGCGCTCGTTTATTAAAGAAAGATGGTTTAATTATCGTCCGTTATCTATAATTATGGTATTCCTAGCACTAGGAAGTGTTTTTGCTTTTTATATAACAAACAATGTATTCATAACAATAATATGTACAGTAGTTATTTTATCTCTATCAATTTTTATTGCGATATTAAAGAAAAAGATAAAATACTTTTTAATTCCTTTAATTTCATTTATCATAGGTATATCCGCTTATTTTATATCTATAAAGACATTTGAAACCGCGCCATTGCAAACACCTGATATTATAGAAGCGCGCATATATAGTGTAGATCAAGCAACAGACGGAAGAATACGCGTGTATGCAGACAGTGTTAAATTCGATGACTCTAATCAAAATGCAAATGTGACAATATACATTTATGATTACACTAATATGTTTGAAGATATAGAAATAGGGTCAGTGATTAGATTTGAACCGATTAACGTATATAAATCAGATTTATTTTACTCTGGTATCCCTAATAGTTATACTTTTACGAACAATTTGAAATATAGTATAACTGTTAATATAAGCAATATTGAATTAGTGCGAATAGATAAAACTTTTGCCGAGAAAATACGCGAATATATAAAGGAAAATTTACATAACGGGCTTACGAACGAAAACGTTGAGATTGCATATTCTGCACTATTTGGTGACAAAGCATTGCTTAGCGACGACCAATATGATGTCTATAGGTTAAGTGGTGTAGCGCATCTTCTTGCAGTATCTGGTTTGCACGTTGGAATAATTGTAGGTATAATCTATTGGATTTTAGATAGACTCAAGGTGAAAGGTTGGAAGCGCGTAATAATTGTTGCTTTTATTTTGCTACTATATGCTTATATATGCGGATTTACTGTTTCGGTAGTTCGCGCGATGATAATGACCTTAGTTATGCTAATCGCACCATTAATGTTCAGGCAATATGATAGTATTTCTTCTATTTCGCTAGCAGGTATAATCGTATATTTTATTAATCCTTTATCTGTTTTTGACGTTAGTACACTAATGAGTTTTTCTTGTGTGTTTGGAATTGCTTTGTTATATAGACCTATATTTAAGGCATTATTTAAAATAAAATTACCTAATATTTTATCTAAAAGTTTAGCAATGAGTTGTTCGACAACAGTCTCTCTAATTTTCATAATGGCATATTTCTTTAAAACATTTAATTTGATATCAGTTTTAGCTAATATTATATTGATACCGTTGTTTACAATAGGCTTTACGATTGTTTTTGTACTGTCAATAATTTCGCTAATTGTCCCATTTATCACTTATTTATTAGTTGTAGTTAATCCAATATTTGACTTTATAAATTTAGTAGCAACAATTTTAGGTAATTTATCAATATCTAATTTTGAAACTATGAATATCAATTATATATCTATTTTCATTTATTTCTTTATAATTATGTTAATTAGTCGTATGTGTACGGCGGAGAAAGAGCATAGAGTAATGATTTCGCTTCCTTTAGTTGCTTTGTTAGTGGTAAGTTTGGTATAATATATATATGAAATTTATGGAATTGAACAAATCTTTAAAATCTGAAATTAAACCCTCATATAATTTAAAGGGGGAAGACCTCTTTCTTATTCAAACAGCAATAAAAAATTTAAAATCAACCTTAGTGACCGATTTAGAAGAATTCAATTATATTAAATTGAATGGTGAAAAATTAAAGAGTGATGAATTATTATCGCAAATAGCGACTTTACCTATAAACAGTGAACACAGAATGATTGTCGTAGATTGCCCTAGTAATGAAATTATAAAATTTTTAAATAAATATGAGTTTATCGACAATTCATCAGTTGTAGTTTGTATTAATGCTGATAAACTTGAAAATGCTGAGAATGTCGATTGCTCGCATATCGAACGTGGAGATATTTCGAAATATGTGTTAAATTATTTAAAAAAATACAATATTTCTATTCAAGAACAAGCGCTAGATTATATAATAGACGCAACAGGTGGAGATATGTCTAAAATTCATAATGAATTAGAAAAGTTATCTTCATATGCCTGCGATTCAAATATAATAGATTTAGATATGGCTACTAATTTAGTCGCTAATTCTACAGAGTATGCCATATTTATGCTGACTAGCGCTATTGATGAAAAGAATTTGACAAAATTTCAAACAATTTTATCAAGTATGTCTAAGTCAATAAGCCTACCAGATATATTCTCATATATGGGAAAATATTTTAGACGTATGCAATATATCGCTATGTCTAAGAATGACGAAGAATTAGCAAAAATTTTAAATATTAAACCATATGCGATTAAAATTTCGCGCGATTATATTCGAAAAAATGGTATAAATTACTATATTAACCTTTATAAAAAATATATAGATTTAGACCAAGATATTAAATCAGGCAAAATAACCTCAACAAATGCTATGTACAAGCTGGTGTTTTAAAATGGATTATAATTTATTAGTACCGTCAAAAATAGTCCGCTCTAAAAGGCACTCAATTTCTCTAATTATAAATAATAATAATGAACTTATTGTAAGAGCACCATTAAAGTGCGCTGAGAAAGCTATTTATGATTTCATTTATCAAAAATCTGAATGGATAGTAAAGAAGAGAGCAGAATTAAAATCTCATTCTTACGCTCCTTTAAAAGCTATTTCAGGCGAAAAAATACCTATTCTTGACAATATTTACGAAATAATGCTATATGATAAATCAAGGGTCAAACTAGTTAATAATATAATATACCTTCCAAAAGTAAATTCAAGTAAGAATTTATTATCATATATTAAAAAATTTACAAAAAACTACTTAGCTAAAAGGGTTGAAGAAATCGCAAAGACATTTAATTTTAAATATAAAGATATTAAAATTTCAAGTGCACGCACGAGATGGGGGTCTTGTAATTATTTAAATTCACTAAGTTTTACTTATAAATTAATTTTATGCCCTAAAACTGTTGTCGACTATATAATTATCCACGAGCTATCACATACGATAGAAAAAAATCATAGTAAAAAGTTTTGGAATAAAGTAAAAACGTGCTGTCCAAATTACAAAGAGAGCGAACATTGGCTCAAAGAAAATAGACAAATTATAAATTTGATATAAAAAATAAAACACCTAAATTTAGGTGTTTTTTCATTACTATTTCTTATAACTGCTTAATCTAGCTTTCTTTCTATTAGCAGTCGCTTTTTGCAAAATGCCCTTAGAAACAGCTGAATCGATTAATGAGAATGTTTCACTAAGAATTGTAGAAGCATTTTCTTCTTTATTATCAACAGCATTTTTATACTTTTTAACAAAAGTAGCAATCTTTGTCTTATATGATTTATTTTCCATAGTTTGTCTGTCGATAACTTCGATACGTTTTTTAGCTGATTTAATATTAGCCATACAAACCTCCATTTATGTAAAAGTATAACAAACATTTTTTTAAATTGCAAGTGCTTTCACGATATTTCTACAAAAATATTATCCTTTTTTTTTATTTTACATAGCACATTATTCAGACTTAATAAATAAATAGTTATATATGTTAAAAAAATTAAAGCCAACCATAGCGATTATTGATAGTGGTATAGGTGGGATTAGTATTTTAAAATCTTTAATTAAAGTTTTTAAAGCTGGGAATTTTATATATTTTGCTGATAACCTATATATGCCATATGGTATGCGTTCAAAACGATTTGTTCATAATAGGGTAGATTATTTAATACATATGTTAAGAGAAAAGTACCAAGCAGATATTATAATTATCGCTTGCAACACTGCCTCATCAGCTATAAACTACAAAGATTACGAAAATGTTTATGCAATGCAATTTAACGATAACAGCACCTATCTTGCAACTTTTTTAACAAAGAAAAACAAGCCCAACTTAGATGTTATTGCTGATAAGTCACTAGCAAAATTAATTGAAAAAAACATATTTGATAAATCTGAAATTGATAAGATTATAAAGTTGCACATAAATAAATATCATTTAAACGAATTAAAAGAAATAGTTTTAGGTTGTACTCATTATGAATTGGTGGCGGATATATTCAAAAAATACTGCCCTAATACTAACATTATAAAAAATAGCGAGTATATGTTGAAAAATATAATTTATGAGCCTAGAGATAACTTCATTACAATAAAATTTTTAATGAGTAAAGATAGCGAAAGTTATTATACAAAATTATTAAAATTGATAGGGAGATAATATGTGTGGTATTTTTGGTTTTATCGGTAAAAGTAAAGCATACGAAAAAGTATTTAATGGATTGAAATTATTACAATACCGCGGATATGATTCGTGCGGTATAGCATATTATGAAGATAATGAATTTAAATTAAATAAAGCTATTGGCGTACTAG
Organism: uncultured Clostridia bacterium; assembly: GCA_944377165.1. Taxonomy (GTDB): domain Bacteria; phylum Bacillota; class Clostridia; order Christensenellales; family UBA1242; genus Onthoplasma. The sequence continues at coordinate 49,932 of CALWEJ010000001.1, forward strand.
ATAATTTGGAGCATATAGATACTAAATCTAATATTGTTTTTGGACATACGCGCTGGGCGACTAACGGCGAAGTCAATTTAACGAATACTCACCCACATATTAGTTTTGATGAAAATTTTACGATTGTTCATAATGGGATTATAACAAATGCAGAAATTATAAAAAACAACTTGAAAAAAAGCGGAATATCATTTAAAACAAGTACTGATACCGAAGTCATTGCAAACGTTCTAGCAAGTTTAAAGGGAGATATTGATAGCAGCGTAAAGAAGTTGTTTTCAATTCTTGACGGCTCATTCTCTTTGATTATAGGCTATAGTGACGGAACATTATACCTAGTTAAACATTTTAGTCCACTTAATTTATTAAAGGCAAGTGACGGAATATATATATCTAGCGACGTATCAAGTCTTAAACAAGGTGAGTTGTATTGTCTTAATGATGGCGATGTTATAAAAATTAAAGATAATATTATAACTAATATAACAAACGGCGAAATGACTTTCATTAAACACGAGAATACAATCAAAGCATTAAGTCTTCACGGATACAATCATTTTATGATAAAAGAGATTAATGAAACTCCTAATTCTATAAAGCAAACATATAACTATCTTTTAAACATAAATACAAATAAAATATTCAAGAAATTTAAAAAATTAACATTTATAGGTTGCGGTACAGCATATCACTCGTGTTTAATAGGGAAATGGTTTTTCAATAAGTTAGATAAATATGATTGCAAGAGTGAACTAGCTTCTAATTACACTATAAATAGAAAGGTTAAAAAATCACACTTACATATAATAGTCACACAAAGCGGAGAGACTGCTGACTGCATTAAGGTAGCTGAATCTATTAAAGAGAATAAAGGTAATATACTAATAATAACTAATGAGAAGTCTAGTACTATAACAAAATATGCCGATTATTTAATACTAACTAAAGCGAACAAAGAATTAGCCGTCGCTAGTACTAAAACATATTGCTGTCAAATATTTGTATTTGCCGTTATAATTAATCGTCTAATGAACAAGAATTTTAAATTAAATATAGACAAATTAACCGAAAAATTGATTAATTTCATTAATTCTCTTGATTTAAATGTTCTCGCTGAAACTCTAGTAAATACTACTAATATGATATTAATAGGTAAAGATATTGATTACATTACATTATTAGAAGCGAGTTTAAAAATACGTGAATTAGATTATATTTATACAATACCTATGTATTCGGGCGAATTAAAACACGGCACATTGTCACTAATAGATAGTAATAGTGTCATTTTATCACTTAACACGAGTGAAGATAAAAATAAATTAAATACAGTAATTAATGAAATTTCATCAAGGGGTGGTAAAGTAATAGATATGTCGGAATATTTGCGTAAGGTGGCGGTTAATGAATATTTTAAGCCAATATTTAGTATAATTCCTTTTCAATTCTTAAGTTATCATATAGCGCAAAAACGCGGATATAATCCTGATATGCCGAGAAATTTAGCAAAGAGTGTGACTGTAGAGTAGCTTAGACGAGCCAACGTTTTTTGCCAGATAGAAATTCGTTATTTAACAAATTGATTAAATAATCTTTAGGTCTAATTACCACATTATTTGAACAATTTTCTCCTTCAATAATGTAATACGATATCTCGTCATAATTATATATATCTTTATCTTCTATTTCTATTGTACCCACATTATCTTTAACAGTGCCTAAAAGGGAGGTAGAGTCTTTTATCTGTTTATAGATATAATATTTTTTGTATTTATCTGCATTAAACGTTAATTTAGCTGATTTTCTATCGATACTCACTTCTAATTCTATATTTTCAGCGCTATCAATCACTATAGGTTTGTTATCTAGTTTAAAATAGTCGTATGCTATGTATCTATCTATGTCGTGATTAGGGGCAACTACTCTATGATTCTTTTCTAGTTCATTTAAGTCATACGCGAACTTCTCAACTGAATTTGGCTTTATAAAATCATTTGGTTTATTATCTTTATAAATACAAGATAAAATTCGTTTTGTAATCTCGGTTGGTTGCGCGGAACTATATAGTCCATCAGGCAAAGCATTATCTTTAATATTAGCAACCCACGTTAGAGTGGTGTAGTCAGTAGTGTATGAAATATTATATAAATCTGTATTATTAGTTCCATTAGTCGCCGTACCTGTTTTACTAGCTACTGGTATATTTAATGAATTCAAGCGCCTTGCTGTACCGGATTTAGCTACATCTTTTAACATATCTGTTAAAATAAATGCATCTGCTTCATCAATTATTCTTTCTTGGAAATCTTCTTCTTTATATATAATGTTTCCGTCTTTATCTAAAATTTTATCTACAAAAGAAATAGGGCGATATATCCCACCATTTGCAATGATATTATATGCTGAAACTAGTTGCATTAAACTTATACCGCGATACGTAGAACCTAAAGCAAGCGACATATTCATATCACTATTATCTAAATAAATTCCTAGTCTTGATAAAATTTCTCTCGAATTTTTCAGTCCGACAGTATCTAACAATTTTACAGCAGGAATATTATATGAATATTTCAAAGCATCTCTTGCGCTTACATATCCGTGAAATTTATTGTCTGCATTTTTAGGAGAATATCCATTATAATTTATTTCTTCATCTAAAATTTGAGAAGCAGGTTGCAATATATTGTGTATTAAACAAGGAAGATACACTGCTAATGGCTTTAAAGTAGAGGCAGGTTGCCTTTTCATATTATGAATATCATAGTTGCTATTTACATAATATGCTTTAACTTCACCTGTATTTGATACCAATATTGATACACTATCTAAATTATTTGATAAATATGCTGATTCTTCTATAACATCGTTATTAGCATTCATCACTATTTCTTGCAATAAATCGTCTTTATTTGTAATAATTTGATATTCTTTATTGATTAGTTCCCTTTCACTAATATTCAATAATGAACACGCCTCTAAAATTGCTTCTTTTTCATATGAATGGTTTGATTCATTGTTTTTTATAGTAATAATCGGTTGTGAAATAATATCTTCGTATTCACTTTCATTAATATCTTTGCAATCTAACATTGTTTTAGCGACAAAATTTCGGCGTGCTATTGCATTATCATAATTCAATATTGGAGAATATCTTGCAGGCGATTTTATAATCCCTGCTAAACAACAAGCTTCATTAATAGTTAAATCTTTTGCAGGTTTGTCAAAATAAATTCTACTTGCATTTTCGATTCCATATGCGTTTGCACCAAAATAAATAGTATTTAAATACATCGCTAAAATTTCATCTTTACTGAATTCTTTTTCCATTTTTACAGATAAAACAATTTCTTCCAACTTTCTTTGATAAGTTTTTTCATTAGAAAGCAGTGCATTTTTGATTAATTGCTGACTTATCGTTGAAGCACCTTGTGATTTCGAGCGAGTAGTAATATTAACTAATCCAGCTTTTATTATTCGTTTAAGGTCATAACCATTGTGCGAATAAAAATGTTTGTCTTCTACATCAATAAATGCTTTAGGCACATAATCAGGCAAACTATCAAGTTTTACAATAGAGCGGTTAGTGTTGTAAAGGGTAGATTCTTTACCGGTAGAAGAATATATAACTACACCATTATTCACACTTGTTAGAGTGTCAACATCTAGGTCATATTTATTGTAAAAATATGTAATTAGTAAAAAAATGGATAAAAATAAAACGGCAATTAAAATACTAATTGTCAAAAGTATTTTTTTTATTTTCTTATTTTGTTTAGTTCTACGCTCTTTAATCATCAAAATTTATTATTTGCAAATTTTAATATTTAATAAGTAATTTTGTAATTTTTTAGTTGAAAAAATACAGTTAATATATTATAATAATACTATTATGAGTATAACAAATTTTGAAGGAAAAACATTTAACGTAGTCACTTATGGTTGCCAGATGAATGTGCACGAATCTGAAAAAATACGTGGTATATTATCATCTTTAGGTATGATGGAAATTGACGACATAAATAAAGCTAATGTCGTAGTTTTTAATACTTGCTGTGTTAGAGAAGGCGCTGAAGATAGGGCTTATAACAATATAGTAGCTTTGAAGAAAATTAAAGCGACCGATAAGGATAAAATTATCGTTGTTTGTGGCTGTATGTCGCAACAGAAGAACGGTAAGTATAACTTAAAGACAAAATTACCTTTTGTTGACATTATCATAGGCACACATAACATAAACCAACTCGCAAATTATCTTATTACATTTAATGAAACACATAAGCGCATATATGATATTTTAGAAGAACCTAATGCAAGTGTGGACGGAGTCAAATGCGTGCGTGACGACAAAACAAATGCGTATGTTAATATTATCTATGGTTGCAATAAATTTTGTACGTATTGTATTGTTCCGTATGTACGCGGTCGTGAGAAAAGTCGCCCTGTGAAAGAAATATATGATGAAGTAAAAGATTTAGTTCAAAATCAGGGCTATAAATTCATTACACTTTTAGGGCAGAACGTTAATTCATACGGCAAAGATTTAGATGAAAAAATGACTTTCAGTAAGTTATTGACTTATCTATGTACCATTGAAGGCGATTTCAAAATTAAATTTATGACATCACATCCAGTTGATTTCTCTGACGACTTAATTAAAGTTATGAAAAATGAGCCTAAGGTCGCTAAAACTTTGCATTTACCTGTACAGTCGGGGAGTAGTAAAGTGTTGGCACGTATGAACCGCCATTATGACATTAAACATTATTATCACATAATAAAGAAATTGCGTCGAGCTATACCTAATATTACACTTTCGACTGACATTATTGTTGGATTCCCTGGAGAGAGTGAAAAAGATTTTAATCAAACATTAAAACTTATAAAGAAGGTTAAATTTGACCAGATATTTGCTTTTATGTATTCAAAGCGCTCAGGAACACCAGCCGCCGAATTCGAAGACCAAATCGATGATAAAATAAAAAATGCACGCATAAACAAATTACTTCGCCTTGAAAAGATAATTCAAAAGGACACTATTAAAAAGTATTTTAATAAGACATATGATTGTTTAATTAAGCAAATCAATGGTGTTGCTGTCGGAATCACAGACGGGGGGAAAGAAATATATATTCCTACATATAGATACAATAATCAAAACTATTTTGCTAAAGTTAGAGTAGAAGATATCCGTAATCATAAACTTTCAGGAGTAATTGTTAAATGAAAAAGCCTAATGAACCATCACCAATAATTCAACAATATCTTGCAATCAAAGAACAATATAAAGATTGCATATTGTTTTTTCGTTTAGGTGACTTTTATGAAATGTTTTTTGATGATGCAAAAATAGCTTCTAAAGAACTTGATTTAACCCTTACTGGCAAAGATTGTAGCCTTGACGAGAGAGCACCAATGTGCGGTGTGCCATACCACGCATACGAAAGCTATGCTCAAAAATTGATAGAACGCGGATATAAAGTTGCCATCTGTGAGCAAACCGATAATATAGTAAATAAGATTGTTCAACGTGAAGTTGTACGAATTATAACTCCCGGTACAGTAATGGAAACAAGTATGTTAAACGAAAGCCAAAATACATACATAATGTGTATTTACTATAATAAGAACACTATATCTTATGCTTATAGCGATTTATCTACAGGCGAGTTTAACGTCGGAGAATATTCAGGGAATAACGTTATAGGATACATTAACGACCAAATAGTGCGAATAATGCCTAGTGAAATTATATGTAATCATTTAATGATGGAAATTGCTAATAAACTCCCTATAATGCAATCGAACGATAAATATAGATTTAATGAATATTACGAGTGGGCATTCAATCCAACAAATGCTGAGAATGCAATTTTAAAGCAATACAATTTATCTTCAATTAAAGGATATGATTTTTCTAACAAAAATCTAATTTATCCTATTGGTGCGCTACTTGAATATTTTAAAGAAACGCAAAAACGCGAACTAAAGCACTTAAAAATGCCAAGATTATTAAAAGATAGTCAATATATGTACCTTGATACTAATACGCGTCGAAACTTAGAGATAGAGCAGACGATGCGCGAAGGTGCTAAATACGGCTCATTGCTTTGGGTCCTAGACCAGACTTGTACAAGCGGTGGAGCGCGACTATTGCGTAATTGGGTTAGACAACCTTTACAAAATAAAGCTGAAATAGATAATAGGTTAGATATGGTTCAATGCATAACTGAAGAATCTATTATACGCGCTAATTTAAAACAATTATTGACAAGTGTACAAGATATTGAACGACTTGTCGGCAAAATTGCATATGGAAACATTACTCCTAAAGACTGTCTTGCACTTGCTCAATCTTTAGCACAAGAACCACAAATTAAACAGCAATTATTAGCTAGTAAAAATGCAAATCTTATCCATTTGGCAGACGATTTAGTAGATACTTTAGATGTAGTAAAACTTATTAATAGTACAATAGCAGAAAATCCGCCCGCTATAATGAAAGAAGGTGGTTATATACGTGCAGGATTTAATGAAAATCTTGATAAATTACGCAATATGAAGCAAAATGCAGAGAATGTAATTTTAGGGATACAAGCACGTGAACGTGAAGCCACTGGTATTAAAAATTTGAAGATAGGATATAACAAAGTCTTCGGTTATTATATAGAAGTTAATAAACAATTTAGTGAATTAGTACCTTTCAATTATATTAGAAAACAAACTATTTCAAATAATGAAAGATATATAACGGAAGAATTAAAGCAGTTTGAGGAAGAAGTCCTTACTTCACACGAACAAGCAATAAAGTTAGAAGAAGAAATCTTTTCGAAATTGAAAGCTCAACTTGTAAATAACACTATGATTATGCAGAGAGTTGCTATAGCTATTTCTACTATTGACTGCATATATTCGTTAGCAACTGTTGCTGTTTCAAATGGTTATACTCGTCCTAATATAACTAATGAACGAACAATTAATATTGTTGCTGGTCGCCATCCAGTTGTAGAAAAAATGCAAAAGACTGGCGACTTTATTCCAAACGACTGTCTTTTAAACGATAAAGAGCAACGAACAATCATTTTAACCGGTCCAAATATGGCAGGTAAGTCAACTTATATGCGTCAAGTGGCGCTTATAACCTATCTTGCGCATATAGGAAGTTTTGTCCCAGCTAAGAGCGCTGATATTTGCATTGTTGATAGAATATTCACACGTATAGGAGCTAGCGACGATTTAGCTGTCGGACAATCTACTTTTATGGTTGAAATGATAGAAGTTGCTAACATACTAAATTTCGCTACAAATAATAGTCTAATTATATTAGACGAAGTTGGTAGGGGAACATCAACATTTGACGGCTTGAGTATTGCGTGGGCAGTTGTTGAATATCTATCCAAAAAATTGAGCGCAAAAACGTTATTTGCAACGCATTATCACGAATTAATGCAACTCGAAGGATTATATGAAGGAATTAAAAATTTCTGCATATCTATTAAAGAAATAGGTGGCAAACTCGTCTTTTTAAGAAAAATAATGCGCGGTAGTGCTACAAGAAGTTATGGTATTGAGGTCGCAAGTTTAGCAGGCCTTCCTAACGAAATTATTAGTAGAGCCAAAGAATTAATTAAAGAATTTGAAAATGAAAAAATATCTAACAATGCACAACAAGAAAGTGAGATAATAGATATCTTAAAAGAGATAGACATCAATAATTTAACTCCTCTTGTAGCTTTTGATACACTATCACGTCTAATTGATATAGTTAAATAAGGAGAAGGAATGGCAATTAATATACTAGATAGTATGACAATTAACCGAATTTCAGCTGGTGAAGTAGTTGAAAGTCCTTTTTCCATTGTCAAAGAATTAATCGATAATTCTTTAGATGCTGGTGCAACAAAGATTTCCATAGAAATTTTGAACGGTGGTATTGACTATATAAAGATTAAAGATAATGGTCACGGTATTGAAAAAGATGATTTGATTAAAGCTTTTTTACCGCACGCAACAAGCAAATTAAAAGATATTTCTGACCTTGATTCTATTTCTACATTAGGATTTAGGGGAGAAGCATTAGCAAGTATCTCTAATGTAAGTCAAACACGTGTCGTATCTATTACAAAAGATAGTGATTGCGCTTATAGTCTAGAGGTCAATGGCGGAGTCTTTTCAGAAATAACTCCAGAGTCATTAGACGAAGGGACTAAAATTGAAGTTAATAATCTATTTTACAATACTCCCGCAAGAAGAAAATTTTTGAAAAAACCTAAAGCGGAAGAAAGCCAAATTACTAATATAGTGTCAAGATATATTCTAGCACATCCTAATGTAGTTTTTAAATATTCTGCTAACAATAAGATAATTTTCCAATCAACTGGAAAATCATTATCAGACGCAATATATTGTGTATATGGTGCTGAATTTACACAGAATATAATGCATATTGATAAGACTATAGGTAATTTGCATCTATATGGTTATGTATCAAAAGTGGGCTACAGTAAACCAAATACTACCTATCAAACTTTAATGATAAATACCCGATATGTGATTGATGAAATTGTTTCTAAAGCTGTCTATATGGCAAATGAAGAATACCTTATGACTAGACAATTTCCAGTATATATACTTAATCTTGATATGCCTGCTATTGATGTTGATGTAAATGTTCATCCTAGTAAGATGAATGTCAAATTTGCAAATCCTAGCAAAATATATGATTTAGTATATACTGCTGTACGTGCAGCTATTTATAATTTCATTAATCCTAGACCGTCTTTTAGTGATAATTCGCTACAAAATTCTATAGATGTATCTGAAAATTTAATTAAGACGGATATAAATTCACTTAAAGAAATTGAGTTAGAGCCTACGGCAATTAAACCAAATTTAAATTATACTTTACGTCAAACATCGTATTCACCAATAACTATTTTTGATTTAAAAAATGAACTAAAATCAGAAAATCCTAACAATGTTAATGCTAACAGCGAAAAACCTTATATCCCTGCAAATACAGAAAATAGTGTTTCTAATATTACATTAGATAAAAATAATACTATTACTAGTAATGAAAATGCTATTGAAACTAATAATCAGCAAGTCATTGATAAAGAAGCTAAAGTAAACAATGAAGATAAGGTAAACAATAAAGATTATATTAATATTGAAGATTCTGTAGAATATAAGATTGTAGGTCAATTATTTAACGAGTTTTTAATTTTAGAGTACAAAGACAATATGTTATTAATAGATTTTCACGCTGGTCACGAACGTTTAAATTATGACAAATTTACAGAAATGGTAAATAAACGAGATGTAGTCGTTCAGAATCTTTTAATTCCTTACGTACACGAATTAACTTCCAACGAAGTTGAATTTATATTGACGTTGAAAGACGAATTGTCTAATTTAGGCTTTGATATTGATTCATTCGGTGATAATAAAATAATAATTAATGCCGTGCCTATGCAACTTAAAGATATAAATTTGAAAGAATTTGTCAATGATTTAGTGCACGATATGAAGAATCTAAGACCTAATATGAATAACGAGATTCGCCATTATTTAATGCAAAAAGCGTGCAAATCAAGTGTGCGTTCTGGTCAAACTTTAAATGAAATGGAGATAAGGGAACTGCTTAAAAATTTAGATATGAAAAATCCTGTTCTTTTATGTCCGCACGGTAGGCCTGTTATTACAGTAATTAATAGAGCGCAAATAGAAAAATGGTTTAAGAGAATAGTATGATGAACAATTTGATTATAATTACAGGACTTACCGCTAGTGGTAAAAGTAATTTAGCGCTAGAGATAGCTAAAAACTTTAACGGCGAAATTATATCGGCTGATAGTGTGCAAATATATCGTGGATTAGATATCGGTAGTGCTAAAGCAACTATTGAAGAGAGGTCGATAGTAAAACACCACTTAATAGACATTAAAAGGGTTAACGAAACATACAATGCTGGAGAATTTGTAAAAGATTGTAAGAAGGCTATCGAAGAGATAATTTCACGTAAGAAATTGCCAATAATAGTAGGGGGAACTGCATTGTATATTAAAGCTTTGTTAAATGGATATACATTTACTGAGCAACCTGCAGACTCAGGCTTTAGATTAAAATATCAGAACCTTGCTAAAGATTTTGGGAATGATTACGTTTATAACTTATTAGTGGAAAAAAATCCAATTAAAGCTCAATCTGTTCATCCTAATAACTTAAAGCGAGTCATTAGATATCTTGAAATTGAAGAACAAGGCGAAATTCCTTCATTTAATCAAGATAAATTTATATCAAATTATAATGTTTGCGCGGTAGGGATAATAGAAGATAGAGAATCAATTTATGAAAAAATAAATGCGCGTGTTGATAAAATGATTTCACTTGGTCTGAAAGCCGAAGTTAAACATTTGATAGAAAACGGCGCTACAAAAACTTTACAGTCAATGAACAGCATAGGATACAAAGAGTGGTTTGATTATTTTGAAGGCAAAAAGACATTAATCGATACCATTGAGCTTATCAAACAACATTCACGAAATTATTGTAAAAGGCAATTAACTTTTTTGAAAACAATTGAACAACTAGATTTATGCGATATTAATACAGCCAAAAACAAAATTTATAATTTTTTAAAAGGAATAAATAATGATAACAATAGATAAAAAATTGTTAGATTTAGTAAATAATGCTGAGAAAAAATTAAGCGATAGTTTTAAAGAAATCGAAGAAATTGAATTTAAAAATCAATTAAAAGTTCTAAATGCATTTAATTCGAATCATATTCAGTCTTACCATTTTATAGGTAGTACAGGATATGGACATAATGATGTAGGAAAAGAGAAAATATCTGACGTTTTCGCTTCAGTTTTTCATACCGAATCTGCCTTTGTTAGTCCGCTAATAAGTTGTGGAACAGAGGCAATAAGTCAAGCACTTTTAGGTATATTGCGCCCTAAAGATAATATGCTATGCGTTTCTGGCACACCATATGATACCCTAAAAAAGGTCATATATGGAGTAGAAGGGAAAGATGTTGGTTCTTTGAAAGATTATAATATTGGTTATAATGAGGTCGAATTAGTAAATAATGATTTTAATATTCCTGAGATTTTAAAGTCAATTAAAAATTATAATCCAAAAATCATATACATACAACGTTCAAGAGGATATTCTTTACGAAACGCAATTACCATTTCTCAGATAGAAAAACTGATTAAATCAATTCGTCCCTTTACAAAAGCATATGTAGTAGTAGATAATTGCTATGGTGAATTTACTGAAGATAGAGAACCTACCGATGTTGGAGCAGATTTAGTTATCGGTTCACTACTTAAAAATATGGGTGGTGGTATTGCCCCAACTGGTGGCTATTTAGCTGGTAAAAAGGATTTAATAGAACTAATATCGTATAAACTTACAAGTCCAGCTTTAAGCACTGACACAGGTTCTTATGAGCCGGGGTATAAGCTATTTTTCGAAGGATTGTTTTTATCTCCACACGTGGTCGCTGAAAGTAAAAAGTTAGTAAAATTAACCTCAATGTGTTTAGCAAAATTAGGCTATAAAACCATACCAAATATAAAGCAACCATTAAGTGATATAGTATGTACAATAGAATTTAACGATAAAAATAAGCTTATAAATTTCGCACGCGCGATACAATCTGCAAGTGCTATAGATAGTGATTCTGTTCTAGAAGCGGGAGAGATGGACGGATACGAAGACTTAATTATTATGGCAAGCGGAAGCTTTAATCAGGGTAGTAGCATTGAATTAAGTTGTGATGGTCCAATGCGTGAGCCATATGCTGGATTTATACAGGGCTGTTTAACATATCAACACGGTAAAATAGGGTTAATTAATGCACTAAGTACTCTTGCGAAATAAGAAAGTATTTAATTAGATGCTTTTTTTATGCAAGTAATATGCTTTTTTGTTAGTACATATTTAGTACATTCATAACTTCAAAAACTTTTATTTTAAAATATACATTCAAGATTTGTATAATAACAATAAAAGGTATTTAATAAACCTTTACAGATTAACAGATGAGATTAGAAAAATGCAAAATTCATCACAATATTACTATGCTAAAAACTAATATAAACTAATAAATATAGGGTAGAGATAACAAAAAATAACCAATATAATGAAATTTAAGCAAAGAATATCTTATAATAGCCTTGTGGAAAAATATAGAGTGGGGCAAAAATCTATACATATATCTTTGCGCAAAACTCTTCTTTTGCGCAAAGATATTATCATTTTGAGCTAAAATCCTGTGGAAATGCCATTTTTTATCCACAAATATCAAATTATTATTTTTCTTCTGACATTATTCGGCAATATTTATATCTAATTGTCCACATATTAATTTTAATGAATTTTTGCTAAATATCTTTATATAACACCTTAGATTATTTTTATAATATTACTGTCAATGAAATCTGCTATTTGATATTTTTTTTAATAATCCTTCATCTAAATTAATTCCAATTCGTCTGAGCGCAGATTAGACGAACTACTTAATTTACTAATAGTTGTTTTGCTACCGTTTCAGTTAAAATAAAATCGAATAATTCAATTTGTTAATTGAATAACTATATTCTTAATTATATTATGACAGTATCACACTCACTTAGTTATCTGAATATGTCAAATTATATGTTATAAGATTATATTTTATCAAATTTGTATCTTTGCGTAAAAACATAAATTAACAGAATTAAAACTAATCTATAATTGATTTATCTTTTTATATTATTATCTTGCCAATAAAAAATCATAAGCTATAAAACTTATGGTTTTTTATAAATTTATTAAAATTTATACTAATTATAAATTACTTTTTAGGCTTTATTACCTTAGTTCCGCCCATATATGGCCATAAAACTTCTGGTATAGTCACACTCCCATCTGCTTGCAAATGATTTTCTACAAAGGCAATTAACATTCTAGGCGGTGCTACAACCGTATTATTTAATGTATGCGCAAATACATTACCTTTATCTGTTTTATATCTTATACCTAATCTTCTAGCTTGAGCATCTGTTAGGTTGCTACACGAACCAACTTCAAAATATTTCTTTTGTCTAGGGCTCCACGCCTCTACATCTAAGCTCCTATATTTTAAATCTGCTAAATCACCAGAACAACATATTAAAGTTCTCACGGGAATTTCCATTGATACGAATAATTCTACAGTGTAATTCCACATTTTTTCGTACCAACTATCACTTTCTTCAGGATTGCAAATTACAATCATTTCTTGCTTTTCGAATTGATGGATTCTGTATATGCCACGTTCTTCTATTCCGTGCGCTCCCTTCTCTTTTCTAAAACAAGGACTATACGAAGTCAAAGTAATCGGCAATTTATCTTCAGGGATAATTGTATCCATAAAGCGACCTATCATACTATGCTCACTTGTACCGATGAGATAAAGGTCTTCACCTTCTATTTTATACATCATATTGCCCATTTCTTCAAAGCTCATAACACCTTCAACGACACTTCCGTGAATCATAAATGGCGGTATAACATATGTGAATCCTTTATTAATCATAAAGTCACGTGCGTAAGCTAAAACTGCACTGTGCAAGCGGGCAATGTCTCCTGTTAAATAATAGAAACCTTGACCAGAAGTACGTCTAGCACTATCGACATCTATACCATCGAGTTTTTCTAAAATCTCAGTATGATAAGGCACTTCAAATTCAGGGACTTTAGGCTCTAAAAACGTTTGTGCTTGAATATTAAATTTGTCGTCTGGTCCAATCGGCACATCGTCTGCAATAATATTTGGAATGCTCATCATATCGCGTTTGATGTTTGCGTCAAGTTCGCTAACCTCTTTTTCAATACTTGAAATACGCTCATTATTAGCGACAACTTCTGCCTTTATTTTATTCGCCTCATCTACGCGCTTTTGTTTCATTAGCATACCGATTTCAGTAGAAAGAGTATTTCTTTTTGCTCTTAAATCATCTCCTTCCTTTTTGAGTGCACGAACCTTTACGTCCATTTCTATAACGTCGTCAACTAAGTGAAGTTTATGGTCTTGAAACTTCTTTTTAATATTCTCTTTTACTTTATCAGGATTATTTCTTAAAAAATTAATGTCTATCATAAATACCTCTATTTAATATGCTTAATATTATATCAAATTAAAATAAATTTTGCAACAAAATAAAATTTCATATCAAAAATTTATTATTTATTATAATTGAATTAAATTTGCTTGTTTTTTACGCAAAGATTTGATAATATATTAATATGTCAACAAATTATTATTTAGATAGAAATAGAAATAATATGAGAAAATTAAATGAAATGCTAACTGATTTACCTGCATTTTGTTCAATATTTTTCATAGGAATACAAGATACAACTACTCCACTCACACGACTTAATTATGCAGTAGATATAAAGACCTTCTTCACATATTTAACTACATATGAACAAAAATTTGTCAATCGTGATATAAAATCTATTACACTTGCTGATATAGATGGAATTGATGCTCAATGTATTGAACGATATATGGCATCTCTATCCTACTATGACAAAGATGATGGAAAAATATTAACAAATGGCGAACGTGGTAAACTTAGAAAGCTATCTTCTCTAAGGGCGTTTTTCAAATACTTTTTCAATAAAGATATGTTAAAAGCTAACGTTGCAAGCAAGGTAGCTAGCCCTAAATTACACGAAAAACCAATTATTAGACTTGAAGCACAAGAAACCGCTGAATTAATGTATTCGTGTGATACATTATCCGGATTTAGTGAGCATCAAAAAAAATATAACGAAAAATTTAAAATTCGCGATAATGCTATATTATCCCTATTTTTGACCACAGGAATTCGTGTAAGTGAATGCGTTGGATTAAATGTTGATGATATAAACTTTAATCTTAATTCATTTCGAGTGACACGAAAAGGTGGCAATCAAGTTATATTATATTTTGGAGAAGAAACCGCTGATGCTCTAAAAAAATATCTCTCATATAGAGAAACATTAAATCTACCAAAAGAAGAAAAAGCGCTATTTATTTCAAGTCAAGGTAAGCGAATGATGGTTAGAGCAATGGAATATCTAGTAAAAAAATATGCTAAAATTGCTACTCCACTTAAACATATTACTCCGCATAAATTACGTTCAACTTATGGCACTAACTTATACAATGAAACAAAGGATATTTATATAGTTGCTGAAGTTTTAGGTCATAAAGATGTAAATACTACTAAAAAACACTACGCAGCAATAAGCGATGACGTTAGACGTTCCGTAGCAGGCAAAGTTAAATTAAATAATGACAATATGTAGTGTATTACGCGTATTATATACAATACATATTGTTAAATTATTTGAATCATATCTAAAAAATAAATTTATTCAGTTTCCAATTTTTTATAAAAGATGTTTTATTTATATTACCTTTATCGAACAAATGTTTGAAAAATGTTTGACAAATGTTTGAAAATATGATAACTTTACACTAGGAGATATTTATGAATAATACGCAAAAGACTTATGATTTCATAATGGATTTTATGAAAAAAAATAATTACCCCCCTACTATTCGTGAAATTTGTTCTAGTTTGAATTTTGATTCAACTTCTAGTGCTATGTATCATTTAAAAAAACTTGAAAAAGAAGGAAAAATTACTAGAAATTATAATAAAAATCGTGCAATAGAATTAACGGATAATGCACAGCCTCATATTACTCTACCAATTATTGGTACGATTGCAGCAGGTACTCCCATCTTAGCAGAAGAAAATCTTATTGACAAAATGATAGTAAACGAAAACCTATTTACAGGGACAAATATGTTTGTTCTACAAGTCAAAGGTGATAGTATGATTAACGTAGGTATATATGACGGAGATTATGTGGTAATTTCAAAACAATCCGTAGCTAATAATGGCGAGATAGTAGCCTGTCTAATTGATAATGAAGCTACTGTAAAACGTTATTATAAAGAAAATGGCTACTTTAGATTGCAACCTGAGAATTCTTTTATGCGCCCTATAATAACCGACCACTTAGATATTTTAGGAAAAGTTGTAGGCTTAATACGAAACAAATTTTAAATATTTAAACACAAAGAAAAATTGTTTTATAAAATCATAAATAACCTAATATATTCTTCTTTTATTATTAACAAATAGTATTTATATAAATTACAAGATGATTAATTAATTACTACATCATATTATTATTAAATATTATCCTTGTAAACCTGATTTAATATTAATTTTGTTATGATTTATGACAAATTTCTATTTATTACGCCCATTTATTGACTAATAATCAAAATTATTATATAATAATTTTATGAAAACAGCGGATTTAATACCTTTAATTTTGCTCCAATTAAATACTGGCGATAAATATGGATTAGAAATAACAAAAAATATTGAAACAATTTCTAATGGAAAAATCGTCATAAAACAACCTACTTTATACACTATCTTAAAGAAATTAGAGAAATCTAAATTTATATCATCGTATTGGGAAGATAGTGATATTGGTGGCAAACGTCATTATTATAAAATAACTAACAATGGTAAGGCTCAAGTATCTACCTTGCCTTCTTTTGATGTCTTGCTAAACTCTATCCTATCTCAAGATGACGATGAAATTAGTAATAATGATGAAAAAGAAGATAATCAAACAATAGATAAACAAGAAGAAAATTACTTTTACAATACATCTGCGGCAATAGATAATGCTACTAAAATAGAAAATTCTTCAAACACTACAACGGATAAATATGTATCTATTTTTGATATATTACCTACTACAAGCGAAGAATCGACCATAGCCAATACAAATACAAACACTAAGCCTTCTATCCTACCGAGTGAAGATGTGTTTAAGACTGATTCTATAGATACTGCTACAACTACTGAGATTAATTTATCCAATTCTGAATTACTCAAATCAGATACTACGAACAGAGAAGAGAAATTTGCTAGCAACGAAGATATATCTAAATTTACTGAAAAACATATCGTCTCAGATGAATATAAGGAAAAATTACACTCTATTTATTCAGCTAACGTGAGCGAATCTATAGACGACAATAAGACAGCTCAACCATTATCTTCAGATATTAAGTACGTCGATTATCGTGATTTTAAAACTAACAAAGACTACATTTTAGCGAAGAAAACTACTAAAAATTTATTATTTAAAATTTTGTCAAGTTCGCTATATTTAGGACTAATGTTAATTATCTCTGCAGTAATTACCTCACATACAGGGAAATCTCCAAT
Organism: uncultured Clostridia bacterium; assembly: GCA_944377165.1. Lineage (GTDB taxonomy): Bacteria > Bacillota > Clostridia > Christensenellales > UBA1242 > Onthoplasma. The sequence continues at coordinate 67,223 of CALWEJ010000001.1, forward strand.
ATATTATGTAATGCTTATTTTAGGATTAACCATTTTAATCTTCTATCCTTCAATTTTTGCTTTCAATCTTGATAAATTAAGGCTGAAATATGAATTTCAACCATTTAAATTGAATACAAGAAAAAGATTAATAACTTCTATATGCGTCGAAGTATTAATAATTGTTGCTTCAATCATTCTTAATGTATGTCTAGGAATTAATGATATTTTTAACTGGACAAATTTTGCAAACTTTTATTCAATTATATTCTTAAGTAGCACTATTTTTGCAGATTTAATCTTTACCTACATTTTTATGATAAAAATAAACAAAACTAATTAATATAGGAGTTCTAATGTTGCCTGTACTTAAAATTGAAAATTTAACTAAAATATATGGTACAAAAAAGGTTGTAGATGACATTACTTTTTCTGTTTTTGCTGGACAGATTTTTGGTTTTGTAGGGCCTAATGGCGCTGGTAAATCAACCACTTTAAGAATGATTACAGGACTTACTCCTGCCACTAGAGGTTCAGTTAGAATATGTGGATACAGCATTGACAAAAGTTTCAAGAATGCAATATCAAATGTTGGTGCAGTCATTGAAATGCCACAACTCTACCCCTACTTATCCGGACTCAAAAATTTAAAATTATTTGCAGGATTTTATGGCAACAAAGCCAATTTACGCATAGACCAAATTGTAAAACTTGTTGGAATGGAAAACAGAATTAACGATAAGGTATCTACATACTCTCTAGGTATGAAACAAAGGCTAGGAATTGCACAAGCATTACTAAATAAACCTAAACTTTTGATTTTAGACGAGCCGACAAATGGACTCGACCCGAATGGTATTGTAGAAATTAGAAATATTCTAAGAGCTTTAGCTAAAAAAGAAAATATGGCAATAATTATATCTAGCCACAATCTAGCGGAATTAGAACAATTATGTGACGTTATAGGTCTAATAAATAACGGTAAAATTATTGAACATAAAAGTATGTTTGAGTTAAAAGGCATTGTCGAATCTAAGCAACGCATACAATTTGTTTGCAATTATCCAAACTATGCAGCTATGCTAGTCAAAAAGAAATATAAATTAGACAGCAAAGTTGTAGGAAATACTATCATTTTACCACTGAAAGAATCTAATATTGCTACTGTAATTTCGTTTCTTACATATAAAAGAGTAAAAATATATAAGATTAGAAAAGTTCAAAAATCTTTAGAAGAATTATATTTTGAATTGCTACATAAAGAAAGACCTTCTACAAGTATTATTTAGATTTACCTAAGGAGAAATATGTTTAAAGTTGTCAATGCTGAATTAAAAAAAATTGTGTCGAAGCCCGGTATATACATACTGGCTGTTTTGCTCGCTGTTATACTAGTTCTTGGTGTATTCATATATAAACCTACATCATACACGACCAATGATAATATATATCAAAATTTAAGTGTAGTAGCGAATTACGAAAGGTTTGTTGGAAGTCAAGGTTCAACTAATGACGGATACAAAGATGAAGCTGATAATGCTCTAAATTCTGCTATCGCTAAACTATCAAATTATAAAATAAATGGTCAAAACTATAAAAATTATGTAGATAGTTTATATAACGATTTTATAAATAAATTAGACAGTTATTCTGACTACTCCATCTCGCGTAATCCAAACTTAAATTTTAACCAAACAACTCTTGAGACAAGAAAAAGTAATGTTTTAAAAGCACTAGATATGCTATATAACACTATTACAACCGCATATAGCTATGGACAATTTGGGGCTTATCCAATTATAACGACGACTGCAAATTCTTATAATTTTAATGAAATATATCAAACATCCTATGCTTTGTTAAATACTAATACAAATGACCCAGCGAATGTTTGTGATGAGTTCGAAAAAAACAATTTACATCAAATAAATAACTGTTTAAATAGTTTCATCTATTCAACATTATCAGACGAATTTGTAGTAAAATATTCTTCAATAAATGATAACACAAACTATTCAATATTAATTTCTCGACTAAACGAAGTTTTAACTGAAATTGAAACACTTTATGATAGTGCTGTTTCAGATAATGAATCGGTCAATTTAAATCAAAACGAAATTAATAAAATAGCTGAATTATGTAATAAATACACTAATATATGCTATAATTACATAAGTTTGATAGATTCTGAACTTAAATCAAAAGCCTTCGAATTGGTTCCTAATTCACAGCACGGTGATTTATTATATCTATCAAGTGAAAGCGAATATAATACAAATTCAAACCTTATAAAATATAGATATTTATTCGAAAATAATAAATTAGATAGTGATTTTGCTCACCCATTAACCATAGGTGTGACTTCAAATACTGAAACAAACGCATATGACTATGCTTACTTTATATTAAAGCTATTTTCATTTGTTATAATTGTATATGCCGTAATGGCTGGCTGTCACTCAATTGCTGGCGAAATTAAGGAAGGTTCTATGCGTTATTTCGCAATACGACCTGTTAGTAGAACAAATATATTATTTGGAAAATTCTTAGCAATAATGGTTATGTCTTGCATTATGATTATTTTCAGTTCAATCATAGCAATCGCAGTCGGCGGAGCAGTTTACGGATTTAGCTCCCTCACAATATTGACAATATTTAACGGCTCAACAGCTATAACATTACACCCATTTGTGATGATTTTGATATACATAATTAGTTTGATTTTAGAAATCTTAGTTTACTTATCTATTGCTATGCTACTATCTTGCTTGTTTAAGTCAGATTTATTTGGGGTCACTATTGTACTTGTCTTGTATCTAATTAATATTTTACTTCCAATGTTCGCCGGTGGAATTAATAGCTGGTTAAATTATTATCCTTTCTCACATATTTCACTATATTCACTTTTCGGAAGTAGCATTTATGCTAATAGTTCTAATTTCTTTAGTTTATTGTTGGGTGCGAAAATATATTCTGGCACAAACTTGGGTTTAACATTATGTACTATAATCCTAATAGTAGTGGTATTAAATTTAATAAGCTCGTTTATCTTTAAGAAAAAAGAATTATAAAAGATTAAAATATAAAAAAATAATTGTATTTGATTACAATTATTTTTTTTGATGCTTAGCTATTTCCCCCGTGGCAAGTTCATCACAACGATTATTATATTTATTATCGGCGTGACCCTTTACCTTAATCCACGTTATTTTGTGAGTATTATTAAAATCAATTAATTGTTTCCATAATTCAACGTTTTGAACAGGCTTTTTACTTGCATTTCGAAATCCATTATTTTGCCAATTTTCAATCCAATGTTCGTTAAAAGCATTTATAAGGTATGCACTGTCGCTATATAAATCGATTTCACAGGGTATTTTAATCATATCAAGAGCCTTTATTGCTGCTGTTAATTCCATTTGATTGTTTGTGGTACTTTCAGAATATCCGCTAATTTCCCGCATACTATCTTTATAAAAAAGAACAGCGCCCCATCCACCAGCGCCTGGATTACCACTACAAGCTCCATCTGTATAAATAGTCACTTTTTTCATATAGTTTGGCAGGGGAGACGCGATTCGAACACGCAACCAATGGTTTTGGAGACCACTACTCTACCGTTGAGCCACTCCCCTATATTCATTCATTATACTACATATAAAATTTTATGTCAACAATATAAATAAAAAGATTAAAAATAGGAAGAAATATACTCTCTTCCTATTTCTATTTATAAATTTTACATATGATTATAAAGTTTTCGTTAATTACTTGGCAGTATCCGAGAAACGTGATTCTCTAATTACATTAACTTTAATATGCCCTGGATACTCTAATTTGGCTTCAATTTCTTTTGCAATATCGTGAGCCAGAATTTGAGCTTCTTCGTCACTGATTTGCTCAGGTTTAACCATAACACGTATCTCTCTACCCGCTTGGATAGCATAAGTTTTTTCTACACCATTAAATGAATTTGCAATAGCCTCTAAGTCTTGCAATCTCTTAATGTAGTTTTCGATAGATTCACGTCTAGCGCCAGGTCTTGCGCTTGATATAGCATCGGCAGCTTGTACAAGTACCGCTTCTATTGTCTTAGGTTCTACATCGTTATGATGCGCTTCAATACAGTGAATAACTGCTTCACTTTCTTTGTATTTTCTAGCAAGTTCTACACCGATTGAAACGTGTGTACCCTCAACTTCGTGGTCAACCGCTTTACCTAAATCGTGTAATAGACCTGCACGTCTAGCCACTTTTTCATTAGCACCGACTTCGGCAGCGAGCATTCCAGCTATGAATGAAACCTCTAACGAATGATTTAAAACATTTTGACCATAACTTGTACGATATTTCAATCTTCCTAAAACTTTTACGATCTCAGGATGTATGTTGTGAATATCTGCGTCGAAGCAAGCATTTTCTCCGGCTTCTTTAATAGTTTCTTCAACATCTCTTTGAACTTTTTGAACTATTTCTTCAATGCGGGCAGGGTGAATTCTTCCGTCCAAAATTAATTTTTCTAGCGAAATACGCGCAACTTCTCTCCTTACAGGGTCAAATCCAGACAAAGTAATTGCTTCAGGAGTATCGTCAACTATAAAATCAATGCCAGTTGCTGCTTCTAAAGCACGAATGTTTCGTCCTTCCCTACCAATAATACGACCTTTCATTTCTTCACTAGGCAAGGTGACAACACTTGTCGTCACTTCGCTGGTATTATCAACTGCGCATTTCTGTATTGCAAGGGTAATTATATTTCTTGCTTTCTTTTCTGCTTCTTCTTTCGCTTTATCTTCAATATCTTTAGCGATTTTTATTGCATCTATCTTCGCTTCTTCAGTGTAGCGGTCTATTATAACTTGTTTAGCTTCTTCTTTAGTCATAGCACTAACTTTTTCAAGTTCTTTTACAATACTTTGTTGAAGTTCGTCCAATGCTTCTTCTTTAGAATTTAGTGCCGAGATTTGGTTTTGTACACGTTCTTTAGCTAACTCTAGTTCTTCAACTTTTTTATCTAAAGTAGTTTCTCGTTTTGTTAATAACTCTTCACGTGCGTATAATCGCTCTTCACTTCGCTTAGCTTCTTCCCTACGTTCTTTGTTTTCTTGTTCAAACGTAGATTTTAGAATACTGATTTCATTATTTGTTTGTTCAACTTGTTCTTTCTTTATTTTTTCTGCTTGTTTATAAGCCTCATCAAGAATTTTATCTGCATTAGATTTAGCTGATTTAAATTTCTTATTTACAACAACAGCATAGACACCAATACCTGCACCTACACCTATTGCCAACATTATAATAGATAAAATCCATGCGACAGGGGTACTTACTACAAGCAAACTACTAATATTAAGCATATTTACCTACCTTTCTTGTCGCCTTTGCAACATAATAATTATACAATATAAATTAGTCTTGTGTCAAGAAAGTTAAACAAAATATACAATAAAAGGAAAAACTAAAAATATTTGTTAACAAAAAATTGTGTATATAAATAATAATATACACTATATGTAGAAAAATGTTATAATTCTATAACTTCAATGTTATCAATAACATATTTTAATAAAGACTCTAAATCAATTTTAGATTCCTCTTTTTGCGCATCTGCGACTTTAGGCTTTATAATAGGATTACGCGGTAAAAATACTGTACAGCAATCTTCATAAGGAAGAATACTCGTATTATATGTATTTATTTCTTTAGCAATTTTGATAATTTCTTCTTTATTAAAACTAATTAATGGTCTTAATACAGGGTATTTCGCTACTTCATTTGTTGTAGTTAAGCTTTCAATAGTTTGACTAGCAACTTGACCTAAACTTTCACCTGTAATAATAGTCTTATATTTATACTTATCACAAATCGCGTTCGCCACTCTAATCATTGACCTTCTAAGCAAATTAATAGCATATTCGCTTGAGCAGTGGATATGAAATTCTTCTTGCAACTTAGTCATAGAACAAATATACATATATTTTGCCCCTATAATATTTTTAATTGTTCTAGCTAAAGTGATGACTTTTTCTTTAGCTTGCGGACTTGTATAAGGGAAACTATCAAAATGCAATATGTCTTGCCTTAAACCGCGTTTTGCCATACAAAATCCTGCTACCGGACTATCTATTCCTCCGCTTAGTAATAATAAACCGTCTCTAAACTCACCTAGTGGTAAACCTGAATATGTGTATATTATTTCGTGGAATATAAAAGTTTTCCCATTTTCTCTTATATCTACGTGTATAGTAATTTCTGGATTATGAATATCAACGTGTGCTTCGTTGTTATTGTTTAATATTATTTCACCCAAATCAGCATTAAAATCATTCGATTTTATAGGAAAGGATTTGTCAGCTCTATTAACATCGCACTTAAAACTTTTACTAATTTGAATTTTTGATATATAATACTTTATTAATTCTACGTCTGATTCAATCTCTACTGCTGGTGATATAGAATGAATACCAAATACAAATTTCAATGTATTAATAATCTCATCTTCGTCAGCATAATTGCGCACAACGATTCTATTTTGAATATTCTCTATTTTACAATCGATGTCTTTTAATGCATATTTAATATTATTTAAAAGTAATTTAGTAAAATATTTTTTATTCCCACCTTTCAAGTGAATTTCATTGAAACGAATTAAAATAACTTTATTCATCTATTTATCCTCTTTCTGTATTCATTAACTGCTGTATTTAATGCTTCTGCAACGAGCTTGCAGTCTTCATTCGTTGCATCTTCAAAACTTAGTCTAATTGCTCCATTTATGTAGTCTTTGCCAACTAATTGTGAAACTACTCTGTTTACTCCAGCTTTACTATTACACGCCGAACCTGTACCAATTAATATACCTTTATCTTCTAGCATATGCTGTATTGTTTCTCCGCGCACTCCTTTAAAGCATATCGATATAATATTATCAACACAATTTTCGTTTGAAACTAGCACATAATCGCATTGTAAATTATTTATTAATGTATTTTTTTGTTCAGAGTAATTTCTTATCTTAGTATCTTTAAGTGCCGTTATAAAAGCAAGAATTGCTGGAATATTCTCTGTGCCTGAACGTAAATTATTCTCCTGTCCGCCACCTATTACGAATGGCTTAAATCTATTTATATTTTTTATATAAAGCGCACCCACTCCTTTAGGTCCGTGAATTTTATGAGCTGAAATGGTATAAAAATCAACGCCTAATTCTTTTAAATTTATATTTAGTTTACCTACTGCTTGTACACCATCTGCGTGAACGAAAGCATTTGGGCTTATCTCTTTAGTTAATTCGACTACTTTCTTGATATCATTTATCGCACCTGTTTCATTGCTAACGTGTATGCACGACACTAAGGCTACCGATGGATCTAACTCTTTTTTTAGTTCATCCATATTAATAGACCCATTAGATAAAAGTGGAATAAATTTAACATTGTACCCTTTCTCTAGGTACATTTTAGCTGTTTCATAAACCGAACTATGTTCTCCTGCACTAAATATGTACTTCTTATCTTTCCTTGTAATACAACTATTTAAAACTGTATTATTTGATTCAGTCGCACTACCCGTAAATACAAAGTAAGAATTTAGCGGACAATTAAAATACTTTATTAAAAAAGAACGTGCGTCTTCAAGTAATTTCTTTGACTCCAATGCTAAAGAATATAGCGCACTTGGGTTATAAAAATTCTCGCTAGCTTTTATATATGAATCTAGTGCTGATTTAGAGATTTTTGTTGTAGAAGCATTATCAAAATATAACATATGATTATTATAACATAATAATTTAATTTCTACAATAAAATTTTTAACTTTTATTAATTATAATAATTATTACCTATTAACTTTCTTATCTGTTTTACTTAATATCATTATTTATTTGAATAATACGGTTATTATCTTAATTTTATGGTACAAGATTTAAGGATTCGCCTAGACTTCCACCGTTTAGATATACTTCAGGCACTTTACCAACTATTATACTCTCGGCTAACATAACTTGATTAGTAGAATATATTTCATACGATTTAATTGGCAAAACTATACTAACGTGTACATTGATATATAAATATAGTGTATGCTTTGTCATATTAATACCTACTGAATCAAAATTACTAACAAAATTACTGCTCACTGCGCCAATAGGCACTAATTTTAGTGTAATTGCTGGTCCTCTGCCTATAAAAAATGGTATTCCGCTAAATGTCCCTATATTAATCTTTAACCCATCTTCCCCTAGAGTATTCATCTGTAATTGTGTTTCTTTAACTATTTCCCTTGTGATACTATTTATTTCGTATTGGTTTGCTGAAAACGATGAAATCTCACCATTTACATTATAATTAATATCAATTAAAGAGTCATAACTAAGCGTTCTATTGACTACATTACTCACTGCCATATTTACCGCTTTTTCTGTTAGTTCACGCGTCTTAGAAGATGTATATGTTTTAATTACGGGACTCATAACCCCAAAATAATAAAATAAAATCATTATAAATGCAAAAAATAGGAATATAATAATTTTAATTTTCTTCCTATCAAATTGCATTCTCATATTTTAATGTATTAATAAAAATTTTAAATATTTAATTTCGTGCTTTTATGACAAAAACTTCAATGCCCTCCTCGTTTCGTTTTACTGCTGAAAATAAGCGCAAAAATGAATGAAGCAAATATTGCCATAGCTATACCGCCACTTGCTGCTGTAAGCCCGCCTGTAAAGATGCCTATGAGCCCATATTCTTTAGATGCCATAATTGCACCACGCGCCAAACTAGCTCCGAACCCTATAATAGGAACAGTTGCGCCAGCTTTTGCAAACTCTTTAAATGGTGCATAAACGTTAAACACTTCTAATACCATACCAATAATCAAAAATAGCACTAAAATTCTAGCAGTCGTAATCTTAGTCCTTATTACAAGTATTTGACCTAAAAAACAAATAAATCCGCCAACTAAAAACGATATTACATAATCCCAAATATTTATCATATAATCTCCTTAATATTTTTTCTATGGTTAACTTTTTCTTTTCGAGTGTTTATTTTCTTTTAGTTTGTTAGATTTTGACCTTTGTTTATTATTCGAATTTGATTTACTATCTTTTCCAACATATTCAAGTTCAACTGCGTGTGCTATTCCGGGTATCGTATCGCCTTGTTGAGCAGTTGTTGTGCTCATAAGTGCACCTGTAGAAACTAATAAAACACGTTTGAATTCCCCAGCATTTAATTTGTGTAATATATATGAATTAAGTACACTAGCACTACATCCAGCACCGCTCCCGCCCATAAATACACGTTGAGTTTTATTAAACATCATACAGCCACAATCAGCATAATTTTTCCCTAAAATAATGTCCCTTTGTTCCATTAAATCTATTAAAATTTCGCTACCCAACTTTCCTAAATCTCCAGTAGCTATAAAATCATAATCGTTTGATTTTGCTTTCATATTAGTCAAATGTGTGCATATTGTATCTGATGCAGCAGGAGCCATTGCAGCACCCATATTATTTACATCATCTATCCCATAATCAATAACTTTACCAAAAGTCACTGCGCTAATTCTAACATTGCTAGGTAGTTTTGATATTACACTAGCGCCACCGCCTGTAATTGTCCATTGTGCAGTAGGCGGACGCTGATTTCCTAATTCAAGCGGAAATCTGTATTGCCTTTCTGCGCTACTGAAATGTGTGCACGTTCCTGCGATAACATTACTAGCTAATCCATTGTCTATAAAAATGGCAGATAATGCTAATGCTTCTGCCATAGTAGCACAAGCAGAATACATACCTATAAACGGAAGACTTAATTCTCTAGCAGTGAATGAAGAACTTACTATCTGATTAAGTAAATCTCCGCCGAAGAAAAATTCAATATCGCTTTTTGTTAGTCCTGATTTTTCTATTGCTCCGTTAATAATGTCTAAAAGAAGTCGCCTTTCACTTTTTTCGAAAGTCTTTTCTTTTAATGTATCATCTTTCAAAATGTAATCAAAATAATCTTTTAATGGTCCTTCGCCTTCTAAAGGCCCAACCATACTAAAACCATTTAATAAATATACTGGGTTTTTAATTTTTATTGTTTGCATAATATCCCCTATATAAATAAACCTATAAATCCCGCAATAATTGACCCTACTACACCGCAAACAATTACTGGTCCGGCTATTGTAAACATTTTTACGCAAATGCCATAAATTATTCCTTCCTTTTTAAACTCAATAGCTGGACTTGATATTGAGTTAGAAAATCCAGTTATAGGTATGACTGAACCAGCCCCGCCCCAAGCTCCTATTACGTCGTAAATGCCAACTCCTGTTAAGAAGCAAGTAATAAATATTATAGTCATCAACATACACGTACTTGTTTCACTTTCTGATAGATTAGGGAAAAAATAAGAATATAAATCAAAAAAGCCTTGTCCTAAAGCACAAATTAATCCGCCTAATAAAAAAGCTTTAAACAACGACGGCCACGCTTTTGTTTTAGGTACTTTAGATTCTACATATAATTTATAATTAGTATTTCTTTTATTTTCATCCATATTTAAATGTTTAACAAAGTTTTTAATTTTAATCAAAAATGACTGTTAATGTTAAAAAATTTTTAAAAATTTTAAAAAATCTATAAATTAAATGAGTTTTTGCTTGTTTTTAACAAATTTTTTTTAAAATAAATAAATTTTATATTTCGTTGCAAACTATACTCGAGGTGAAAATATGAAAAAATTTATACCATTATTAACAATTTTAGGAGTAAGTACTGCATTGTTTTCTGGTTGCAATATAAGCGTTGCCAAAACAGGAGATAACACTTTAGAAGAAAATCTAAAGACATTTCAAAGCCAAGTTGACGAATATTCAACAGCGCACAATTCAGGAATTCAAAAAACAATTTTAAACAAATATAGTTTAACTTTCCCTTTAAATGATAGCATACTTAGTTCTAGTGAAGAAAAACCAATAAATGATAATCTTAACGATGGAATTGCGACACTACCTTATTTTGATGAAGAAACGAAATTAGAATTGGAAAAAGAAAAAAATAATCAAACTAGCAATAACCCATCTATGAATATTGCATCTAATATTGACTCAAACAAAACTATTACTCCTCTAGAAAATGAAACAAATACTGAAATAAATAGTACATTAACTGATAATACTACTTCAATAGATAATAACAATAATTTAGATGATTCTATTGAAATACCTAACGACAATTTAAATGATACAAATAATACTGCAAATAATGAGACTAATGAAAATCTAAATAACCCAGATAATAACTCTAATAATTCTACTTTAGAGAATGAAAATGATACAAATGAAAATACTTTAGATTCAATATCTACTCTTTACTCTATCTCTAGCGATATAGACGCAAACTGTGAAGATTTTTGCGAACTAAAAGATAATATTACAGATGCTATAATAGAAACTCAAAATTTAATTACAAAATTGCAGAATAAAGAAATAGAATTAACACCTGAACAAAAATTATTTGTTAGTATGCAATCAAATCAATTAAAAAGTCTATCAAAGCAACTTAGTAAAATTACTTCCGAATTAAATTTTAACTTAAGTGACGTAGCTGATATTATGCGTAGTGAAAATGGACAAGTTGACAATTTAACTTTAAAATATCTAGTAATACTTGATAATTTAATTAATGGAAATGATATGTTAAGAAATGGGTTAAGTTCGCTTAATATGATTAATCACATTTTTAACTCAGATATGATTGTCCCTCCTAATAATTCAGGTAGAATACTTTATGGCTTTAAAACGAATAATAATGACCCTATTATTAGAGATTATTTAATAGATAATAATGGAAATATCGTCGAAAATAAAACGACTGACAACAACGGCAATGTGCAAGATAACGAAACAAATGAAAGCAATCTAGATAACTCAAGCAATGTTAATAATTCCAATATTGATACTTACCAAAATAATAAATTATCTTCGAATATTGACACTTTTTATAATAAAAACTATAAAAATATTGACACTTTCTTCAACACTGCTTGGTTAAATAATATGAAGAATTACAATGGTAATTATATGAACAACTATAACAATTTTGATAATCCATACGCAAATTTACCTATGGGACAACCAAATTATTATCCTGAGAATCCAAATGCAAGAACTAATCAAGATACTACAGAAAGTGTAAATAATGCTAATAATACACAAAATAGTGATAATAATAAACCAGTAAAACAACCAAGAAAAAAATTTAACATATCTAAAAATATTGACACTTATAGGACTGAAAACACACCATCATTATCTACTCGTTTTAAGAATTTCAAAGCATCAATTAAAAAGTTTTTTGATAAATCAACTGATAAAGGCATAGAAAATCCTATTCACAATTTAAATAAAGATGACGCACATACAAATGAAACAATTGAAAAAGCTAATAAACAATAACCCCCCCGCAAATTTAAAAATGGTGACAATGTTAAATCGTTTTTAAACTAAAAAAAGAAAAAGGGACTTAAAAATAGTAAGTTCCTTTTTTATCTTTTCATAAATATTTGATTGAAATATATTTCAAACATTTATCTCATCTTTTAGTTGTTTTAATACTTTGTTTTCAATTCTACTAACTTGAACTTGACTCACCCCCAATTCATTCGCTATCTCGCTTTGCGTTTTATCTAAGTAATACCGCATTATGATAATTTGTTTTTCTCGTGCGGTTAACTTTTCTATCATTTCACGTATTGTTAGCTTATCAAAGTAGTTATCTGGAGAAAAATTATCAGCAAGTTTATCAAGAATTGTTGTAGAATCTTCTTCATCTGCATAGCGCTCATTTAATGATAATGTAGCGGTATTTGCATCTAATATAAATACAATATCTTCCTTTGACATATTGTAAACTTTACATAAGTGTTCTAGCGACGGATTTTCGCCGTGTTTTAAAGTGTAATCGTATATATAATTTTTTATCTGAACGGCATTATGCTTAATACTTCGTGACACTTTCACCGAGCCGTCATCGCGCAAAAATCTTTTAATTTCTCCCGCTATCATAGGGACTGCATATGTCGTAAATTTTACATTGAAATTAGGGTCATAATTTTTTATAGCTTTAACAAATCCTAACGCCCCTAACTGATACAAATCGTCATATTCAATACCCTTATTTAAATATCGTTTTACTATACTTTTTATTAGCGGAGAATTGAATGTAATTAATTTTTCTTTTGCTAAATCGTCGCCATTCTTTGCCTGAGTTATCAATTCGTAGGTTTGTTCATTTGATAGCATATTAAATCCCCACGACAGATTGTTCTATTTCTTTCTCCATATTAACCATTAACCCGTTATGATTTTTTACTTCTAATTTATCCATAAAACTTTCCATCACTGTGAACCCCATACCGCTACGTTCTTCATCTGGTTTGCTTGTGTAAAAAGGAGTTAATGCGCGCTCTATGTCTTGAATTCCTACTCCATTATCACTAATTGATATTTTAACTTTGTTTCCGATAGTTGAAATTTTCATATTTACATAGCCAACTTTATCTGGATATGCGTGAACAATAACATTCGTTATTGCTTCATTGACCGCGGTTTTAATGTCAGATAATTCACTTAAACTTGGATTAAGTGGCAGAATAAAACTAGCGACAACATTTCTTGCAAATGCTTCATTTTCAGCTATAGCTTTAAATTTTATTTCCATACTATTATTCATTTTTTAACTCCTTTAAACTATTTTTGGCATAATTTCATATAAGCCAGACATCTTAAAAATGCGCTCAGCATTTCGACTAGGATTTGTTATAAATATAGGTTTGTTGTATTCTCTCATTTTTTTATATCTACCAATTAGAACACCTACTCCCGTACTATCCATAAAAGTCAATTCACTTAAATCCATTACAATTTGGACAAATCCTTTTTCCGTATCAAACAATGTATCTAAATTTTTTCTAACACCTTGTGCCGTGTATTCATCAAGTTCGCCCGATAATAGCACATATAATGTTTTGTTTACAATTCGCGATTTTATTTGCATAATTCACCCCTAAATAAATTCTAAATCTTAGTAAAATAAAAAAAATAACAACATTTGTTGAATTAAAGCAATATTTTGTAATAGTTTGTTGATTTGATATATATCTATGAATTTTTATTAATTTTAAGTTTAGTTAAATTAATATAATCTTTAACATTAAAATAAATTAAGACGAAACACAATAAATGCAATATCTTATAATTTTTTTAATCATATTAAATTTATATGAAAAAAAACGAACTACATCAGTCCGTTTTTAAGAAAATTTACCTGTAAAATATAAAATTAAAAGCACAGCCCCTACAACAAATATAGTTGCAATTAATAGTGTCATAAATATTCTCAACGCATTTTTAGGCAATTTCCCTATCTTACCTGTTTGTCCGTTCATAACAACTGTATATTTTCTATTCTTCACAACTTTATTGACAAAATAGACTGGCAAGAGGCAATAATTATATTTTCTATCCAAATAATTTGTATTTAATGTTATGTGAACAATACTGTCGCACTGATATTTCATTAGAAGTTCTCTTTTAATATCTTTTTCAATTATTTGTTCAGCAACCTTAACACAATCATTAAACATTTTATCCTGATACTCTAGCATATAACCGTGTAAGAAATCGTCTTCAAAATCTACCGCAGAACTATAATCAAACGGCATAATGCTACGCAAATCACGTTGTTCCAAATTTGAATTTGCTTCTACTGTAAGATTGCGGTAGGCTTTATCAAAAGTCCCAAAGACACTTTTTTGACAAGTAATAGTCTTTGTATGACCTTCTTTATCTGTAATTGTTTTTGAGTAATTAAAAACTCCGCTATATCTCGTCGATGTTTGCATATCAAATACAAACGTATTAACGTACGCACCATTTATGTCTTTTAGCATTAAATCTTTAAAAATTTTTTTATTAACATAGAATTTTTTCCTTAATGTTGATTTAAATTTTTTTAGTGCATCTGCTTTATTGAACGAAAAAGGAATAATCGAGTCAATATACATAATACGTTTCTTACTACTCTTTTCAATAGTACTGCCTCCGCAATATGGACATTCAGCTTGCATTTGATATTTTGAAAGCATTATGTTAGCGCCACACGAATTACATTTTATATTTCTAAGAGAATTAGCAAGTTCATCAACCTTTAAATCAACATTTTCATCGAAAGATTTTTTCTTAAAATTATAATTATATTTTATCGGAAATATAGAACCACAACTTTCGCATACGTTGCCCCTATCTTTCGGACTAAAATATAAATTTCCCCCACAATTTTTACAATTTTTAATCATATGTTTATTATATCAAATATATAAATTTCTTTCAACCAATTTTATAGATTTCAGTAATTAAATAAAATATTTATAAGACAATTTAAACCATTATTAATTTCAATATATAATTATTCAAATAAGTTTACTAAAATAAAAGAATTTTCATTAATCAAAAAATGTAATTATAAGCAATTTATTTGATTAAATAAATTATTAGATTACGTATAATAAATTAAAATATAAAAGTATGAAAAAATACCACTTCACGTGGTATTTATGGAGCTAGTGAAGGGAATCGAACCCCCAACCTGCTGATTACAAGTCAGCTGCTCTACCGTTGAGCCACACTAGCATATTTAATTGTATCCTTAAAGGATGGTGGGAAGAGGTGGATTCGAACCACCGAAGACGAAGTCGACGGATTTACAGTCCGTTGCATTTGGCCGCTCTGCAATCTTCCCTGGTGCCTCGAACCGGAATCGAACCAGTGACACAAGGATTTTCAGTCCTTTGCTCTACCGACTGAGCTATCGAGGCAAATAATTTGGCGACCCGTACGAGACTTGAACTCGTGACCTCTAGCGTGACAGGCTAGCGCTCTAACCAACTGAGCTAACGGGCCAAATATATGAGGATGTGCCACAGGCTATGGTGGGCCTTCACGGACTTGAACCGCGGACCGACCGGTTATGAGCCGGTTGCTCTAACCAACTGAGCTAAAGGCCCCCATCGTGGTCGGGGTGAAGGGACTCGAACCCCCGGCCCCATGATCCCAAATCACGTGCGCTACCAACTGCGCTACACCCCGACGATTTACTTTTTAAGTTTACTATAATCTAAAACAAATGTCAATGAATTTTGATAAAATTTTTCAAAAATATGTGAAATTTTTATAATTTTACATAACTTTCATTATTTTTTTATTATATTGAAACTCGATTGTTTCCCATTTCCATTTTTATATAAATTTTATATGATTTCGTTCAAATTATTAAATCCAAGTCGGAGTTATTTCGAACGACTTTGAATTTAAGTAATTTAGAGGTGATTTCTTACTGAAATTAAATGACAGGAAATTTGCTGTTAAATGCATTTGCTTTTCATCATCTTTACCATATTTTTGATCTCCCAATATTGGATGACCATAGTATGCTATATGCGCACGTATTTGATGAGTTTTCCCTGTTATTAATCGTGCTGAAAGCAAAGTATTATCTCCCCTATACTCTATTATATCAAATTCAGTAGTAATAGGTTCATAACCGCTAGTTTTCAACTCACTTATCCAAACCTTACTAAGTTTATCAACTTTCTTCAAATATACTGTACGCTTAATCTTTGTTATATCTACCCTACCGTGTACGAGCAAAGCGTATTCTTTATTTATTGCTTTTCGCATTTTAAATGCGTCAATCAACTCATTTTCAGCCATATCATTTAATGCAAAAACCACTAGCCCTTCTGTATTCCTATCTAATCTATGCACCGGTCTTATATTAGGATATATTTTTTTTAGAATATTCAATAAATCACGTTCAGACTCGCTTACAACCTCAATCCCTGCACGTTTATTTACGATAATAATATTATTATCGCTATATACTAGCGAATACCACTCTTTCTTATCTTTCTCTTGATAGAAGATTGTTATTCTATCGTTTTTACGCAAAATAGAATTCTCTTTAACCCTTTGATTATTTATTCTAATATCTTTATTCTTAAGGATAGTTTCGACATCGAATCTAGAAAGAAAAGGCAATTCATCGATAATTGCCTTAATCAATTCTTTATCTTCAAAAACTATAAACTCTCGTTTCTGCATTATGACAAATATTTATCTCGCATATATTTCGCGCCCAACTCTTGTGTATCGCTGGCTTCACTTACTACCCACGGGTCAATGTTCATTTCTTTTAAAATTTCAATGAAATCATCAAGATTAGGTAAACCTTCTCTGCCGTCAGGCATATTCTCACCAAATTTTAAATGCTTAATTTCTCCCTTATCTCCATAATTGATTGTATAAGCGTGGAAATGAATTTTATCAAATTTATCCGGCAATTCATCTTTAACTTTTTGTAATTTTGCTTTTAATATCTCTTTACTTGTAATCGAACCAAATTCACGCGCGTGAAGATGTGCGATATCAATACAAGGATAACAATATTTACATTTTTTACATATTTCAATTATTTCATCAAGTGACCCTAAACTTACAGCCTTACCACCAATTTCAGGATAAAGGCGAACATTACCCATATCAATTTCAGATGTAAATTCATTGATTCCGTTGATAAGTTGCGTTATTGCTTTTTCTCTACCTTCTTTACTATTATCGTGACCGCCACCCGGATGGAAAATAATACGTTCGACTCCTATAGACTTAGCAAGTTCAATTCCTTCTTTCATATTGGATTTACTGCGTGCGACAACTGCTTCATTAAGACTGCCTAAATTTATGTAATAAGGTGCGTGCATTGATAATCCAATACCTTTTTCACGTTCTTGATTATAAATCTTTCTATTTTCTGGACTTATTTTAAATCCGTATGTACATTGGATTTCAAAGCCATTCAATCCCATACCTCTTAGCCAATCAAATATGTCGGCGAATTTGCCTTTATAATTAGTAGGGACTCCAGCTACAGCAAAAACCATTTCTCCTCCTTATACGAAATTCTTAAAAAACTTTTCTCTTAATAACATATATTTAGCATTAGATATTCTATAACTATTTTCAACTGCTGAAGTGAACATTTTATTAATAGTATTTATAAATTTTACATCTTCAATTACAAATATATTTTGAACACACGTATTTATGTATTCTCTGTTGATAGTATAAGAACCGCACAATGCATAATTATCATCTATTATTATTGCATTATATCGTATATATCCATCATAAAGATATACGTTCGCTCCATAGAGCGCCAACTCTTTTGCATATGCACGTGAAGCAAAATACTTACTATGTTTATTTG
Source organism: uncultured Clostridia bacterium (assembly GCA_944377165.1). Taxonomy (GTDB): domain Bacteria; phylum Bacillota; class Clostridia; order Christensenellales; family UBA1242; genus Onthoplasma. Next base: position 85,524 of record CALWEJ010000001.1, read on the forward strand.
TCTTAAGTGGCACCATTAACCTTACTTCAATGTTAGAATGTATTGCAAAACGTAATAGCGACATTATACTCTCTGTCGGAATAAATTCTTCAAGTTGAAGTTGAATAGATTTTTTAGCTAAGCATATTGCTTTTATGATTACTAGTTCTAAGTCATTAGAATATTCATTTGTCACATACTGAACCTTAGATTGACTTTGCAGATTATCATTTTCTTTAGTTTGATAAACTATATATTTTTTACTTGCGAATATAATATCTTGATGAATAGCTAAATTTATGTCTTGAGCAATATCTCCTTTAAATTTCAAAAACATATTTGAAACTTCATATTTACCTTTAAGTTGATTTTTCTTTAAATCAAGGTCAGCACAAAAACAAACCTTTCCGTCAATAGAAATTATATTTCGCATATTTTGGTACATATGTGAGCAAGTGTTATGTCTGCTGAATTTATATATTTTAATGCCTGCGCGTTTTAATTGCTTTATCAATTTAAAACTTATATGGAAGTCGTGAAGAATCTTTACCATTACTCCTGCTTTTGCCTTAGAAATTAATGCTAATTTTATTTCTTCAAATTGTTTTACATTAACAGATGTAAGTTCAAATAAAATATATTTACTCGCCTGATTTATTTCCTTAATGAAAGCTGAAGTAAATTTACCTAAGTCGTTATAAACATCAATTAAATTGTGTTCAGTTAAGCGCGCATTATATCCCAATTTATTAAATAGATACAATTCATCATACTCACTTGCTTGTTCTTTAGATAATTTGTCATTTATAAGGTTTTTATAAATTATATCTTCTTGTTGTTTTATTAATAATGCTTGTTTATTTTTAAAATACGCGATTCTAAATGAAATATAGACAATATATCCTATTATAGATGTAAACAAGAATATTATCGACCATACAATCATATTTCTCGGCTTATCGCGCTCAAAAATAATCATGACTGATACCATGACTATATATAATAAAATTAATATAATAGCTAAAATTATCCTAAGAGCTAACACGTTATTATCTTAACAAATTATTGTGTTTATTGCAAGTGAATTGTGAATTAACTTCAAATGATTCTTATTAAAACTTAAATATGTAAACCAATATTGATAAAAATGCTAAAAAATGATTGAAAATCTAAATTATTTATGCTAATATATCCTTATGCTTGTGTGGCTCAGCAGGTAGAGCAGTTGATTCGTAATCAACAGGTCGGCGGTTCGAGCCCGCCCACAAGCTCCAAATCCCTTTATTTAGGGATTTTTTTGTTTTATTAATGAATGTCTATAAACATTATTTTTTAATCAATATCTTTTAGTTTTATTTTTACATCGTTTTATTACATATCATTTATTGGTAAATTATTGTAATAACTCGACTAATATTATCGTCATATAATGAAGTTATTTTTAATGTTATACTTCCATAATCGTGAAAATATAGAATTAAGAAAGGCGGAGTATTTAAAACTAAACTTGCATTATCTGAATATAGTTCACACTCTACTTCTTGAATAATAGATTCGCCGTCTGTTGATTTTATTTTAAAAGAAAATGAAAAAGATTTGTTGTTGGTGTAAATTACATCATCTTCGAATAAATTTCCATTAGAGTCATACAAAAATATGTTTTGCTCTAACGAAGAATTATTTCCATTTCCGCTGGATTGATTTTCACCATCGTCATTAGATTCATTTTTGTCTTGATTGTCATCTAAATTGCTATCAGACGAGTCAGGACTCTCTGGTGTTGTTTGATTATTTTCGTTATCCGAATCCGTCGAATTATTATCTTCAGTTGTAGTAGGTGGCGATTGTTCGTTATCGTTATTATTAGCATTTGGGTCTTCAATCTCCGTATCATCTTCTCCCACTGTGGAACTGTCTCCTATGCTGGAATCAGAATCATCATCTGCTTCATCTTTATTCTCTGTATTATCAGTATTTGGTTTATTAGTTTCAATATTGCTACCATCAGGGTTTGTGTTATTATTCTCATTGTCGGAATCATCTGAACCTATCGAACCTTCATTATTGTCATTAGGTTTTTCATCATTTGTATTACTGGCTTGACCATCGCTTAATTCCGAATCCGAATCATTTTCAGTACTATCTTCATCGCCTGGTTTAGTTTGTTCATTTGTCTGAACGTTATCCGTATAATTGTTATTAGCTCCCTTAGAATTAGGTACATAAAAAATTAAGAATAACGTCAAAAACACGATTATTGCAGTGCAATATATAGCAAAAAATATCGACTTTTTCTTCACAAATTTAATTTTATATAATTTACCATTTTTTGGCAATTAAATTGTCGAAATATGTCGAATATTTTAAAATTTTTTTAATTTTTATCTTGCTTTTTATGTGTAATAAGATTGATTTTATGTGTTTGCTTATTTATATACGAAATTTCGCCTTGTATGCGATTGTTTAATTTATATAAATAATGTGTAGCAACATTCGCCCTATCGCTATTTTCTTTCGTCACAGCGAATGCGGATAAGCCATTATCTAATTTAATTACAGCGCCAGCTGGAAGTACTTTAACAACAACTCCTTCTACCTTATCTCCAACAGCTAACTTATCAAATTGAGCATCTATTGGATTAGCTCTTAACTGCTTTAACCCTACTGAAATTCGTGAATAATCAGCATTAAAGTCAATAATCATAAATTCATATTCTTCATTTTCTTTTATGATACTTTTTAGACTATCAATGTGCTCATAAGTTGCATCTGATATAGATAATTTTGCTTTTGCGCCATTCTTTAAAATAACAATAGCATATTTATCTTCAAGCTTTACAACTGTACCCGCAATTATATCGCCTATTTCTACCGGTTCAACATTTGTATTATTAAGTAGTTTAGTACTACAAACAATAGATTTTTTCATATTGTTTAGTTCAATAACTATTGCGTTAACTTCTCGATTTACTAATCCTTCCCTATTAACATAATCTATGTTTGTACATTGTGAAAATGGTAAAAATACTTTATAGCCCATATATTCACCGGTCAGTCCGGAATTGTTTATTCCGCTGATAGTAAAAGTTAACTCACTGCCGACTTTTAATGATTTAAGCTTTTCTTTTTCTTCTAAATATTTATTAACACCATCGTGCGTTAAAACTAGGCAACCTTTATCGTCTATTTCACCAGTGACGAGGACAAGTATTGCATCACCTATTTTAAAAGCGGGGTCTAGTTCTTTTCGTGGAAAAACACCTTCTTTAAGACCACCTAATGCAACTACAACCTCAGTTTCTCCAATCATTACAATAGTGCCTGTAATAATATCCCCGCGATTGTATTGAGTCATACGAATATCAAAATCTTTCATTCTCATTTTTCTCTCCTATCTCTAATCTTTTAGTAGTATTTAGTTTCGGTGTATTTTCGATTAATAGGTTGTTCATTTTATCAATAATTTGATTAGAAAATTCATCAAGATAGACTTTATCTTTTTTCCTTTCAATATCGGGATATATAGGTTTTCCTATATAAAGATATGTTTTATGGAAAGGTCGTAATTTTCTATCGAACATCATAGGTAAGACAGGTGTACCAGTCCTTATCGCAAACATAGCGACACCTTCTTTTGCCGTTTCTCCTTCAATTAAAGGAGTTTTCACTCTCGTGCCCTGAGGAAATATACATACATTTTTTTTCTTATTTAATAGTGAAAAAATCTCTTTAACGGCGCGTGTGTCAGCCGTTGTTCTATCTACAGGGACAGCACCTAACTTGCGCATTAACCAAGATGAAAATTTTGTTTTAAATAATTCTTTCTTAGCTAAATATCGAAATTTTGTAGCAAACTTTATGTCTAACATAACACCATCATTGTTAGACATATGATTACAAGATATTATAAAATTTTCTTTTGATTTTTTTAAATTTTTTATATGTTTTTTACCAACAATTTTAATAGGAAAAATTATTGATAGTGGTATATAAAGAATTATAAACGCGATAAAAAACACCATTTTAACCTCACTAACCTAATACATTTTTGCCAGCTAGATAACCGGTTGACCACGCGATTTGCAAATTAAATCCGCCTGTAAGTGCATCTAAATCTAATACTTCACCCACGAAATACAAATTTTTTATTAGTTTACTTTCACACGTCTTTGAATTAATTTCTTTTACGTCAACTCCGCCGGCAGTCACAATACCTACATTTATATTATCTAATGATTTGATTTTCAAGTCAAATCTTTTTAGTCCATTTATTAATTTTAATTTATCTTCTTTATTAATATCTGCAATTTTCTTATTTTGTATCTTAACGTGACAAATAAAATAATCTACTATACTTCGTGGCAAAAGCGTCAAAAGATAAGTCCTTAAATCTTTTTTAGCATACTCGGCGAATTCTCTAGTAAATTTTTCTTTTAATTCTTCATCAGTTAATGCTGGTTTAAAATCAATTATAGCGCTTGAATTTTCTAAATTTAGCCTATTAATTTTACTAGACATAGTTAAAGCTAGTGGACCTGTTAGTGAATTATAAGTAAATAGCATCTCTCCTATTTCACTTTTTATAATCTTGTTCCCAACTTTAATAGATAATGTCACATTCTTTAAACTAAGCCCATTAAGTACACTTATATCATCTTTTATTATGATTGGGCAAAGCGCACTTTTTACTTCGACTATTTTATGACCGAACTTTATAGCAATTTTATATCCTAAATCTGAAGCACCCGTGCCTGAATACGACAATCCGCCTGTAGCAATAATTATACTTCTACTAGTGTATGTATTATTGTTTTCACACTTTATATAGAATAAATCATTATTTTTATTTATGTCTAAAATTGTCTTATTTAGTTCTACATTAACTTTATTAATTTTAAGTAAAGTTGTAAGGGTTTTTATTACATCGCTTGATTTGTCACTTTTAGGGAAAACCCTATTCCCACGTTCAGTTTTAAGCTCTAAACCTGCATTAGAGAAAAATTCCATAGTATCTTTCGGCGAAAAACTATTGAGCGCACTATACATAAATTTTGAATTTGAAATGATATTATTAAGATGATTTTCTATACTGCTATTGTTGGTTAAATTGCATCTACCCTTTCCCGTAATATATAACTTTTTACCTAATTTTTCGTTATGGTCTATTATAAGGCAATTCAAGCCCCTTTTGCTTGCGATAATTGCGGACATCATTCCACTAGCTCCGCCGCCGATTATTATAACATCATATATCATATGTTTATGATAACACATATTTAATTTTTTGTCTAATGTTAAGAGAAACAAAAAATAGGTATTTTCATACCTATTAAAACATATTCATAGTTATTTTTTTAAATTATTTAAATACCTGATTTCTTTTGTATTTAATGGCGAATACTCCCCGCGTGATAATCCACCTAAATGAATATCGCCTATATCCGTACGTTTTAAGAAAGTGACTACTTTGCCAATAGATTCAAACATACGACGTATTTGTCTATTTTTCCCTTCTTTAATCGTCACAGCTAATCTTGAAGCTTTATCTGATGATGATAGAAGTTGTACACTACAAGGCTTTGTCGTATAATCTCCAATATCTACCCCACTTGAAAGTTTTTTTATTTCGTCTGGTGTAATATTTCCTTCTATATTAACAACATAACGTTTTTCAATTTCGCTATTTGGTTTTGTTAAAATATTAGCAACCTCTCCATCGTTTGTTAGAAGAATTAACCCTTCTGTATCGTAATCTAAGCGACCCACAGGGAAGATTCGCGTGTGAACTCCACGCATTAAATCCATTATCGTTTTCCTACCCTTATCGTCGCTAACAGTTGAAACGTAGCCTTTTGGCTTATGAAGTTTATAATATTCATACGATACGACAGGTCGTATAACCTTACCATTTACTGCTACAATATCGGTATCTTTTATATCTGTGGATAGATCGCGAACAATCTTGCCGTTAACTTTTACTTTTCCGTTTATTATGAATTCTTCTGATTTTCTTCTACCTGCAAGACCTGCAGTTGCTAAATATTTATTAATTCTCATTTTATTCTTCCCAAAGTATTTCACTAATTGTTAATGTTTTATTATCAATTAATTTATCAATCTTATTCATTGTATATAATTTTATCATTTTTAGCAAGCAATTATCTAATAATATATTAATTTCTCCTACTTCATCGCCAGATTTTGCATCATCAAGGTTGACTGAATATTGAATTCTCAACTTATCTTTCTCTAAATCTAGCAGTGGATAATAGAAATCTTCGCCAGCATAAAGACTTAATTTCCCTTCAATTTCATCTATAATATATTCGTTATAAATTTCTTTGTTTTTATCAATGATTTTTGTATATTCGTAATCAGTAAAACTTGATTCAAGCATACTAGAACTTTCTTCGAACATTGGCCCGCAATTAAGGACTACTGCGACACTCGTTCTTCCGTCACGTTCACACGCACTCACTAGACATCTGCCAGCCTTGCTAGTGAATCCAGTTTTTACTCCACAGCATCCGTCAAGACTAGATAAAAGTCGATTTTTGTTGGTTAAATAACGTTTTTCACTTTTATTTGTTGCTTCGATAACGTGATTTTTAGTTGAAACAATTTCTTTAAATATAGGGTTATTAAGTGCATAACTTGCAATAAGCGCCAAATCATAAGCAGTAGTGTAATGCTCAGGATTGTCTAGTCCGTGAGGATTCATAAAATGTGAATTCTTAGCTCCAATTTCATTTGCTAATTCATTCATAAGTTTAGCAAATCCTTCAACTGAACCGCCAACGTGAATAGCAAGTGCTACTGCGCTATCATTACCACTTCTTAACATTAATCCATACAAAAGATCTTTAACTTTTATAATCTCACCTTTTCTTAAATAAATTGAAGTACCTTCTATCCCTATACTTTCGTCCGCTACTTGAATTTCTTCGTTTAAATCAGTGCAATTATTAAGGACCGTTATTGCAGTGACTACCTTAGTTGTTGAAGCCATAGACAATTTTCTATCCATATCCTTGCTATAAAGAACTCGTTTTGTATCTTTGTCTAATACGCACATACCTTTAGCGCTAGAACTAACCGCATATGAGTTAAAATCATAACTATTCGTTAAGAATAACAAAGCAAATACATTCAAAAACATTACAGGAATAATAGCAAGACATATTAATTTAATCTTTCTCATTTTAATTTCTCCGCAAATTTCTTTAATACGTCGGTTGCGTTTTTAATAAGACCTAAATATGCCGTTGATTTATCTGCGTGGACAATCTTAAACTTATCTTTGTTTACTACGAAAAATCCTATAGGTGAAACGGTGAATCCTCCACCTGTACCGCCTGCCATAGGGAAGTCTGCTGAATTCCTTTTAGCATTTAAATCATTGTATTCTCCGCCACCAGCGACAAAACCAATACTCACCTTGGATATTGGAATTATTACGCTATTGTCCGGCATACTGATAGCACTACCTATAACACAATTTACGTCTATCATTGAACGAATTTTATCTAGCGAGATATCTATTAATGATTCAATTTTGTTATTCTTTAATGTCACACTTTCTACTTTTTTCATAATCTCTCCACGAATAAATTATTGTGTAAAATATCGCGTAAAGAAAATCGCCTATCGATATTCGAATTTGATTTTGCAAGCGGATATTCAACACATCTTGATTATATTTTGGTTCAACTTCTACAAAAATATGTGATGATTTTTTATTGTTTTTAATTTTTGATAAAATACATTTCGCAATTACGTCAATATATCCGCACCCAACTGCTGTAATACGTGAGTCAAGCACATAACCAAAATTCGAGTGCATACCTATCTCTAAAAACTGTTCTCTAAAATATAATTGAGTTATTAATTTTGTTGCAAATATTACATTGAAATTTGTTGTAGTAATTTTCTCTTTTCGTAGTTTGTTTTTGTGATTGATATAAATGTAGCCGTTTTTTATACGTATCCTAAATTCGAATTTAAACTTATTAAATAACGTTAAAATAACAACACCTTTTAAACGTAAAATATTGAACCTTATATCAATCTTTATTAAAAAAGGATAAATCAATAAAATAATAATCACTAATAATAAAAAAAATAGATACATCATAAATTTAGTATCTATCTTTTGATATTAATTATACCTAAATGAATTATTCATTTTTAGGTTCTATATCACTAGCTTCAAGTTTAATATTTTCTTTTTCTTCGGTAGTAGTTGTATTGTTAAGATTGTCCGTGATTTCTTTATCGTTAGTGTTAATAGGACTTACGTTATTTTCTTTATCTTCGCTATCTTCATCTGGAATAGTAAATTCTCTATAAAGCGAATCTCCTTCACTATGTATAACACGAATCCTATCAAGCAATGCGTTATAATCAGGCAAATCTTGAATAGAAGTTAGTTCAAACCTTTTTAGGAAATTATCTGTTGTACCAAATAAGACAGGTTTACCAACTGTATCCTTACGCCCTACCACTTCAATTAGATTATTAGATTGCAATAACTGAATAGCATAATCGCTGTTCACACCTCTAATGTTTTCAATTTCTAGGCGCGTAATTGGTTGTTTGTATGCGATAATTGCCGCTGTTTCCATTGCTGCTTTAGTTAAGCTTCTCTCTCTTATTGGATTTAATATTTCTGCAACGGCATCTACAATTTTTGGATTAGAACAGAGTTGAACCTTATTCTTAAATTGAATAATATTAATTCCGCTATTCTCGTTGTATTTTTCTTTCAAAATATCTAAGCACTTATTGAATTCTCTATCATTCATATCAAATTTTGATTTAAACTCGTCTATCTCGACACCCTCGCCTGAAACAAACAAAACTGCTTCTATTATTTGTGCAATTTCGTTAATTTTCATCTTTTACCTCCTTACGTCTTATAAGAATATCTGCATACCTTTCAGTTTGTACGACCTCGATTTTTTGGAACTTTAATAATTCCAAAATTGCCATAAATACGGTAATAACTTCAAGCTTTGAATAACTGTCGTCGAATAGACTAAAGAAATTTATTTCTTTGTTATCTTTTAAAATATTTGTTAAAAATGCGATTTTGTCTGCGACTGTCCATCTATCTCGATTAATCTTTTTCTCTTGCGGATTATCTCTATCTTTTGTACGCATTAAGATAAAAGCAAATGCGTCAAGAAGTTTATCTAAATTGAACTGATTAAATACAACACGGACATCACCAACAGACTTATCTGGTTGTTTATAAAGTCTATCAACATTTTCGTGTTTCTGTAAATTTATAGATGCTTCTTTAAATAATTGATATTCTTCTAGTTGCATCTTTAATTTAGTTTCTGGGTCGATTTCCTCTTCATCTTCCTCAAACTGCTCAACTGGTAGAAGCGAACGCGACTTTATTTCCAACAACACGCTTACCATATTTAAAAATTCGGTAGCTTCGTCCATATTTAATTCGTTTATATTTTCCATATATTTCATATATTGGTCTGTGATTGAGGCAATTTTTACTGTTTGAATTGTCATATTTTTTTCTTTTATTAGGTGCAATAAAAGATCCAATGGCCCTTCAAAGCCATCTAACTTGAATGTTAAGTGTGAAGATAATTCTTCTTCTAATTCAATGTCTTCCAAATCAAACTCCTAAAAGTGCTAAAGGAATATAAATATAATTATAAATAATTGATAGATACCAACTAAGAATACTGAAATTCGTAAATGCTTCTATAATTAACGATAGTGCTAATATTAAAAGGATAATTATATTACTATTTTTAATACTAAAATGTATGAATTTATTGTCCGCACGCATAAATGAAGTGACAAACTTAAATCCGTCTAAAGGATAAATAGGCAAGATATTAAACAGTGCTAGGAAACTATTAACTATCATAAAATATTCTAGAATTATAAAGATATAATCCATTGCTAAATTAACTGTACCTACTGTGTTCATTAAAATGGCATATATGACTGATGCGATTAAACCTAAAATAAAATTAGCTATAACTCCAGATGATGAAACAATCCTTATACCCTGCCTGTACTTTTTAAAATTAAGCGGATTTACAGGTGTAGGCTTTGCCCAACCTATTCCAAATAATAGGAAGAAGATAAAGCCTAAAAAGGATAAGTGCTTAAATGGATTTAGTGTTAATCTCCCTGCTAATTTTGCAGTGTTGTCACCCATTTTGTAAGCAGTTAAAGCGTGTGCAAATTCGTGTGCAGTAAGCGATATGAAAAACACAACTACGGTAATTAAAAATAATATTACTGCTTGCTCAGGCGAATTATAATTGTTAAATAGAATATAGTACAACACTTATATAATTATATCAAAAATATGCTTCTTTATCAAGTATTTATTAACACTAAATATTAGGTATATTATATTAAATCAATACTAAATATAAGATATTTATATAAAAATAAAAGCTAATGTTTTTAACATTAGCTAATTTTCATAGTATTAAGTCTATTGTAAAAAGCGCTTGAATTTAATGGGTTCTTTTTATCTGTAATGGTAATTATTTCGCTTTCTGTATCATTCGTTATTATTATTCCTAATTCTTTAAACACTTGCATACACACATAAAATTGCAAATATGAGTAATTGTCTTTGGTCTTTATCTTCTTTAAAATATTAGTAAATAAATGATAACAATAATAACCTTTAATTTTATTTTCGTATGCAAATTGCATCAATCTAAAATATTTGCCAAATGTTTGCCTAGAAAGGTCTATTTTCTTTAACATTGACATTGACGTAGATGGCATATGTGGTAAATAAATAGTAGATTTTGTATGTTTCTTTAGTTCGCTTAAATAGCCCATATTAATTATAGGGTCTAAAAATATGATTCTACTGAATGTGTTAAACGATTCGAAATTTGTAGGCGCCAATAAAATGGTATTTAAACCTGTTTCATCATTAATTTCGAATACTCTATTAATAAATATATTATTGCTATCGTAAACCGCTTTAAAATTAATATAGGTATTATAGTCGTTCGCTATAATTAATGTACCATATACAGTCTTCTCCATATCTACTAGAAGTCGAATTAGTTGGTCACGATTGTAATTATTAAATGAATACGTACCATCGAGCGGATATATTATTTGTTTAATATATTCTGCTTGAATAATTTCTTCATCTATCGGTCTATAAATGTCTTCGTAGTCTATTGACTTAACTATCCCTGATATTTTTTTAGTATTTCTGAAAGTATCAATATTTAGGTCGGCTAGTACATTGCACGATGTATTACCTGACAATATGAAATACTTATTGCTAGAGTTAAAAGCCAATAAATTAAAATTAGGGTATGCTAAAACTAAATGTTGTGGATGACGTGGCAAACTGGTTATGAGCGCATTTTTTAACTTAAAATTAAATATTGGTCTTGCATTCATATGTCCGCAAGGTTCCATACGGTCTATATCTTCAACTAACTTTATATTTATCTCACTTTCATCTAATTCAAAGTCGTAAATCTTTGTCGGCAAAAAGTCAGCTTTATCTAAATGCTCTTTTACGTATGCATTTGTTTTTCTAATAAATTCGTCAAATTTGTCAACTTTTAGTGTTAATCCTGCTGCCATTGGATGTCCGCCGAATTTTGTTAACAATTCGCTCATACTGCTTAAAAGTGTATGTACATTTACTCCATTAACACTTCTACACGAACCTACTAATTCATCTTTTACTTGACTAAATAAGAAAGTAGGTCTATGGTATTCGTCCGCAATACGCGCGCAAACTATGCCTAATATTCCACTATCCCATTCTGGTGACGACATAATAATGGCGCTTATTTTGAAAATGTCTTGTGTCTCTAAATACGATTTTACATCTTGATAGACTTTATCACACAACTGCTGACGATTCGTATTATAATCTAAAATTTGCACGCATAATTTCTTAATCTCATTTGGATTTTCTTCCAAATATAAATTTAGGCTTGTTTCAGCTGAGCCCATACGTCCGCTTGCATTTATTTTAGGAGCTAATTTGAATGCTATATCACTTGCTTTGCAATTAACATTAAGTCCGCATTCTTGCATTAATTTTAATACGCCTGCAGGTAATTTTTGTAAATTATTAAGCCCCAACTGAACTATTGCTCTGTTCTCGTCTAATAGTTCAACAATATCGGCAATTGTAGCTATTGCGCATATAGGTAAATACTGACTTGCTATACTTATACCTGCTAATGCTTGAACTAATTTAAGCGCGACTCCTGCTCCGCACAAAGAGTGAAAAGGATAAGTCTTGCTAACCTTTGGATTAATAATAATAGCATTAGGTAAAATCTCGGCTCGTTCGTGGTGGTCAGTGATAATAATGTCCACACCATTAGACTTTATAAACTCAGTTTCCTCTACTGCGGTTATACCACAATCAACCGTAATTATTAAGTCAGGCTTATTTTCACTAAAAATCTTATTTAAAGTTTGAATAGTAAGGCCATATCCGTCCTCATACCTGTTAGGCATAAAGTTAGATACATTAACTCCAACCGACCTAAAATATTTAATTAAGATAGCACTAGCAGAAATACCATCAACGTCATAGTCGCCAAAAATTAAAATCTTTCCGTTTCTAGATATATGTTGTTGTATTAATTCGACCGCACTGCTCATATTTTCAAACAAAAACGGGTCATTAAGGTCAGATATATTTGGATTTAAATATTTTTGCAATTTATCTTTGTCGTCAATACCGCGAGAATATAAAAGACGTACGAGATTCTCGTCTAAATTGTAAAGTTTTGACATCTCGCTAACAAAATTTTCATTAATATTTTGATTAATTGAACAAATATATTTCATATCAAATTATACTAAAAAGCCTTTCATAGAAAGGCTGTAATTATTTATCTAATTGATTATTATCTACTGAACTATCTTTTTCTCCACTCACTTTAACAGAAAGTTTTGGCTTTTTGCAATGAGTGATAAATACAGACCAAACAAATGGAACTACATAAAGTGCTACTGCTAACGCAACTACTGCGATGAACATTATATTTAATGATACATATTTTAAGGCAGATGGCGCAAATAATACAAACAATAATCCCATTATTAAGACAGCTATATTCAATGCACACAATTTGAATTTAGAATTCTTAACTCCGTGATTAATAGCACTAGCATAATCGCTATTACTTAACCAATTTGTAGATTTTATTTCTTCAAATATTGCGATATTTGAATACATAATTAACACGTTTAATGCAACAATCATAGCAAAATAACTTGCACCGATTGTCAATCTAAGTATAGCACCTATTGATAAGAAAGACAATGTACCAATAATTGAAGAAATAATTATTGATAATGCGCTAGCTCCATTATATCTAAAGTAAGCAAATATGCTAACTAAAACAATTAGAATTAATATAGCACACGCGGTATAGACATAGTCTTTCGTGCTAACTATTGGAGAAACGTTAACGTGTTCGCTGACTGCACTTTCTTCTATATTTAATTTAGTAATTATTGCCGTTGTAATTTCGTTTTGCTTGTCTTCGTTTAATTGATTAGAATATCTTATTACAATACGTGTATTATCTCCAACGTCATAGATAGATGCAGTATCAAAATCTCCGCCATAATCGTTTACAATTTGCGTTATATTTTTGATAATAGCATTATTATCTGCTTCACTACCAACTTTTACAGTAAATTCGCTATATCCTGCGAACTCAAAGTTCTCTTTAAATCCGAATATTGAGCCGATTAAAATTCCTACAATCAAGAATACTGATAATACTATAATGGCAATTTTGTTCTTTTTAAAATATTCTTTGTTTGACTTAGTAAAATCTCTATGCATTTTTACCTCCTTTATGGAAGTTTAATTTTTTCGCGTCAGTATTGTTGAATGCTAAATACATCTTAATAAATAGACGCATAATAGCAAGTGAACAAAGTACACCGACAAAAGGAAGTACAAATATAGCCCAACCAAAAGATTGTATTCCCATTGATGGCATAAATAAGCAAATGAATCCAGCTACTACAAATAATAAATTAATCATAAAAGTGCGAGCTAAAGATTCTTTTTGTGCTAGTCTAAATGCTATATATAATTTATTGTCATTTAAATAATGTGCCTTTGCTCTCTCTAAAATAGATATTAGTGATTCCACTGTGACGATATATGCTAACACTATACCAATTATACCGGCAAAATTAATGTGAACATATGGTATTGATTGCAATAAGAACATTGATAATGTTATAAAGAATAACAAGTTAAAGCAAGCAACAAGTCCCATTTCTTTATATTTAACAATTAAATACACAAAAGTCGCAATGACGAAGATTATTATAGCGATATATAACAATAAGTCGCTACCCACTCCATAGCTAGCGGTTATACTAGCACCGTCAACTTGCGTTAAGCTTAAAGGTAAAAGTCCAACTCTAATTTGGTTAGCATAAGTTTTTGCATCTTCCAAAGTAGGATTATAAGTTGAACCGTCTGCATTCTCACTAGAACCTAGATTTATTGCAATATATCCGTTTGTTATTGCGCTTTCAATTGTAATACCATTCCCGAATGCTAAACTATCTCCTAAGAATATATAAAGAGTACCACCGCCTTCTGTTGCTTCAGCGATTTTATTTGCGTCTTTAAATTCAATAGAAATATAATTATAAGTTTCGCCTGTAGAACTGTCGTATTGACTGCCTGAACCTACATTCGCCACATCTTGAGCCCCGGCGAAAGAATCTTCTATGTTTTCAGACATAGAAAAACTAATCGTAGCAGGATTGCCTATCAAATTCTTTATTGAATTTTCGTCATCAATAGTTAAAATATTTCCAACTGTGACAACTATATAATCTTCTTCTCCTTGTGAATATTGGCTAACAGTGACGTCGCGATAACCTTCTGAACTCACGATGTCTGCTAGACTATTCATAGTAGATTGTTTTAATTCATCGTAATTACTGCTAGCAGTATTGCTATCAGGCAACTCCGCTCTATACACAAACCTGTATGAATCGCTTATATCTTCACCCAACTTAATATTACTTACAAAACTGCTATAAGTGTAATATCTGCCATTTATAGAAAAAGGATAAGTAAAATTAACAAATGTAGCTACTAGCAATACAACTAAAATAATTGTGAATAAAGCAAATAAAAATCTAGAACGCTTTTTAGTCATAATTTCTCCTAAATTCAAGATTTATTATACCTTAACTTTTATTTTATGTCAAATAAAACAGCGGATAACTAAAAATCTTTATAGAAATTATCGACCAAAATTTATAAATTAGACATTTTTACGTCCAATAATATTAAAAATCACTGCAACTATCATAGACGCGATTAATGAGAACAATAAATCATAGACAAAAGACATATTGAAGGCAAATCCACCATTTAAGATAGAAAAAATTACGAAACTTAAAATAGCATACAAAAGCCCACCGATAATAGACTTAATTAACAAATTTCCTTCCGTCCATTTTTTTATAAAAAGTACCATTACAAAGATAGAAAGTGCTTTTATAACGTCGTTTATGTAGCCGATAAAATTGCTTGATAAATCGGTAAATTTTAGTATTAGTGCCAGTATCACAACACCTATTAATGTAATAACTATTGCGAGTAAGCAAGCTTTTATAATTGCTAAAGTATGTGACGAATTTAATGATTTTAATTTCTGCATATTCCCTCCTTACTCTAATCTATTTTATAGATAAAAAACTAATACTTAAAATAAAGAAAAAAAATAGACTTTTTCAGTCTATTTTAATAGTTTATGTCGATTAGAACTAGTTTGCCTTTTTAGATTTAGACTTAGTCTTTACGTTTGTCTTCTTCTCTTTATTGTCCGCGTCTTCTTTTACTTCACTTACCTTTGTTTCAGCAGGAGTCTCGACTTCTTTTACTTCCTCAGTCTTTTCTTCTTTCGGTGCAACTTTGACTACTGTTTTCTTCTCTTGAAGATTATTGTCCTTATTATAGACGTAATAAATTGCGTTCGCGTGAACTGTAAAATATCCGACATTTTGTCCACGACCTGTTTTAAGAACAAAGTATTTATATTCTTCCTCAACGTAAGAATCAACTACTTCGCCAACGACTCCAGTATCAGTCATAACTTTGTCCCCGATTTTTAAATCGTTTCTCATTTGACCTAATTCGGTATTGAACTTCTTTTTCTTCATATAACTTACTACAAAAAGTGCAATTACAAGGACTAGTAAAATAACAACAATAATAATTTCTCCCATATTTTTCCCCTTTTAAATATGAATACATATTAACAAAATGATAAGATAAAGTCAAATTAAATATATAATTTTTTTAATAATTAAATTAAGAATAATTAAATTTTTTAGTAAAAAATGTTTTTTTATGTCAAAAATGATTAATTTTCTAAAACTTTTCTAAAATTTTTACATTTTTTATTCAATACCATATTTTTTATAAAATTCGTCTTTAAACTCTAAGAATCTATCATTATTTATCGCTTCACGCATATTTTCCATCATCTTTAGGGTAAAACGTATATTATGTAAACTCAATAATCGCGCTGCAAGTATTTCATTACATTTAACTAAATGATGAAGATATACTTTAGTATGATTTTTACAACAATAACAATCACATTCATCATCTAGTGCTGAAAAATCTTTTTTATATTTAGCATTTTTCAATACCACTTTCCCGTGTGAAGTCATAGCAAGTCCATTACGCGCTACACGCGTCTGCAATACGCAGTCAAACATATCAATTCCACGTTCAACACTCTCGAAAATATAATCAGGTGTACCTACACCCATTAAATATCTCGGCATATTTTCAGGGTAATGTGATTTAAGGGTATCCAACATCTCTATCATCACGTCTTTAGGTTCACCTACTGAAAGTCCACCGATAGCAATTCCACATTTGCAATATTTTTTAGTTTCTTCTAGACTTCTTAATCTCAAATCTTTATAGAAATTGCCTTGGACAATAGGGAACAACATTTGATTGTCATTTTTGTGTGCCTTAACACAACGGTCAAGCCAATCAAGTGTGCGCGTCATTGCCTTTTCTGCTTCTTCGTGCGATATACCATAATTGCTACACACGTCAAACGCCATAATAATGTCTGCGCCTAAATTATTTTCGATCTCTATTGCCTTCTCTGGGCTAAAAAACATTTTTGCGCCTGACAAATGATTCTTAAATTCTACACCTTCGTCCGTTATTTTCCTAATATCTGCCAGTGAAAATACTTGAAATCCGCCTGAATCAGTAAGCATCGGACGTTTAAAGTTCATAAACTTATGTATTCCGCCCGCTTCCTTAATCAGCTCATCGCCCGGACGAATATGTAAGTGATAAGTATTAGCAAGAATTATCTGTGCTCCTACATCATATAAGTCGTCGTTCGTTAGTGATTTAACAGTTGCGAGTGTTCCAACAGGCATATAAATAGGTGTGTAAATGTCACCGTGTGGGGTATGCAAAATACCAGTGCGTGCCCCACTGTTCTTATCTATATGTAAAACTTCGAAACTGAATTTGTCCATAAATTTCTCTCTAAATTACATTATAAACATACTATCGCCGAAACTAAAAAATCTATACTGATTTTCAACTGCTGTTTCATATAGTTTCATAGTATTATCATAACCAGCAAATGCACAAACTAGCATAATTAATGTACTCTTAGGTAAATGGAAATTAGTAATTAGTGCATCTACTACTTTAAATTTATACGGCGGATATATGAATATATTTGTATCTCCTTCCATAGCCTGCAAAGGTACACCATATTGTGCAACACTTTCCAAAGTTCTAACAGTAGTCGTACCGACAGCAATAACGCGTCTATTTTCACGTTTAGCAAGGTTAATGCGTTCTGCGACTTCTTGCGACAAAGAATAATGCTCTGTGTGCATATCGTGTTTTCGAATGTCTTTTTCTTTACAAGGTCTGAATGTTCCTAATCCTACATCTAAGGTAAGTTCTAGTATTTCAACCCCCATATCTTGTATCTTTTGCAACAATTCACGTGTAAAGTGTAAGCCTGCGGTTGGCGCTGCTGCGCTACCTTCAACTTTGTTATAAACGGTCTGATAGCGCTCCTTATCTTTTAATTTTTCGTGAATATAATGAGGCAAAGGCATACTGCCTACTCTATTTAAAATATCTTCAAAAACACCATTAAAAATAAATCTAACTATTCTATTTCCGTCTGGCAAAATTTCTAATAACTCGCATTTTAGGTCATCGCTTATTGTTAGTATTGTCCCTATCTTTACGCGTTTTGCTGGCTTTAATAACACTTCCCAATCAGTTAAGCTCTTTCTTTTTAAAAGTAAAATTTCAACATTAGCACCTGTATCTTTACGCGCTGTTAAACGTGCCGGTAAAACGCGTGTATTATTTATTACAAGTACATCACCTTTGCGTAAAAATTGTGTTATGTCTTTAAAATGTCTATTATATATTTCGCTATTATTTCTATCAAAAACTAATAGCCTACTCTCATCGCGCTTATCAAGTGGAGTTTGCGCTATCAATTCTTGAGGAAGATAATAATCGTAAGATTCTAAGTCATTATAATTAATCGTCTTGCCCATCTTTATCCTCTTGTATGTCTTCGTTAGACAAAAGATGTTTAGGCACTGGCAAATTAAAATGTTGATAAGCGAGTTTTGTGACCATTCGTCCCCTGTTTGTACGAATAATGAACCCTAATTGTAAAAGATACGGCTCAACAACATCTTCAATAGTAGAGACTTCTTCATTCGTCGTCGCCGAAAGAGTTTCAAGTCCAACCGGTCCGCCATCAAATTTCTCTATCATCGCTCTAAGGATACGTTTATCTACATAATCCAAGCCCAAATCATCTATATCCATTAAATTTAATGCTTTTTTAGCATCTTCTACATTGATAATATTTTTATCTTCAACTTGAACGAAATCTCGTACACGTTTTAATAGTCTATTTGCTATACGTGGAGTACCGCGACTACGTTTTGCTATTTCAGTTGTTGCATCTTTTTCAATCTCAACCCCTAAAATACCAGCTGAACGCGTCAATATTCGCGCAATTTCGTCAACTGAATATAACTCTAGTCGGCACGAAATTCCAAATCTATCTCTAAGCGGACTTGAAAGATTTCCAGCCTTAGTAGTCGCACCTATTAGCGTAAAAGGTTGAATCTTGAGTCGCATACTACGTGCGCTAGGGCCTTTACCTACAATAAAGTCAAGTGCGTAATCTTCCATAGCTGGATATAAAATTTCTTCAACCGATTTTGAAATTCTATGTATTTCGTCTATAAATAAGACATCATTTGCGTTTAAGTTAGTTAAAATTGCTGCTAAATCTGCCGCATTTTCAATACTTGGCCCGCTAGTTAATTTTATTTGTGAACCGATTTCGTTCGCTATAATATGGCTAAGTGTTGTTTTACCCAAGCCGGGCGGTCCATATAATAGCACGTGGTCAAGTGCTTCTTTCCTTTTCTTTGCTGCTGAAATATAAACTTTAAGATTAGACTTGATTTTTTCTTGCCCAATATATTCGTCGAAAGAAAGTGGTCTAAGTTTATTCTCGACCTCCACATCGCTCATATTCTTCGTGCTAGAAATAAATCTATCTCTTTCTTCCATAACTCTCCTATTCGTTGCCTAAATCGTGTAAAACTTTAGCTACAATTTGCTCTGCGTTATCGCTGTCTTTTGCAACGTCGCGCGCGCGCTTCATCGCGTCATTTTTAGTAAGCCCTAAGCTCGTTAAAACGACGACGGCATCTTCCAAATTCTGATTAACACCTATATGAATTGTTTCATTAGGTAAAATGTAATCGAACGGTTTAATCTTATCTTTTAATTCAAGGACTATACGTTCCGCGCTCTTTTTACCTATGCCCTTGCATCTAGCAATCACTGACGTATCTTCGTTTATAATACTATTAATTATCGCGCCCATACGTTCAGCAGACAATATTTGAATTGCAGTTTTACTACCTATACCGCTAACTGTAATAAGTTGCATAAAAAGTCGTTTTTCTTCTGGACTAACAAATCCATACAAAGTCATTTCGTCTTCGCGAACGTGCATATATGTATAGATTTTAACCTCTTCATCAATATTAGGCATATTCGCCATACAACTATTTGTGACAAAAATTTGGAATCCTATTCCGTTAGATTCTACAACCACATTATCATAATCTTTTTCACGTAAAATACCTTTTATAAAAGCAATCATTTTTCACCTATATAGAGTTATCTGTCATAAAACTATTAGTCTGCATATGACATATGGCGACTGCGAGTGCGTCCGCGGCATCATCTGGCTTAGGTACACTCGATAGCCCTAAAATACTCTTTACCATAAATTGAACCTGTTTCTTTTCCGCACGTCCATTCCCAGTAAGCGCCTGTTTTATCTGAAGCGGAGTATATTCAAATAATTTATCAATATATTGCTTACAGGCGACTATAAGCACTCCACGTGCCTCTGCTACAGGAATTGCGGTTGTATTGTTTGTATTAAAGAACAATTCCTCGAATGCAACCTGCTCGGGTTTAAAAGTTTCTATCAATTCGCAAGTAGCTCGATAAATAGTGTGTAGTCTTGAACTTATAGACATAGATTTAGGTGTAGTAATAACTCCATAATCTATAACCTTGCACCCATTTGTGTCAATAACTCCATATCCTATAATATTGTACCCCGGGTCAATACCTAAAATTATCATAATCTGCCTATGCTATTTCTTTTAACCTTTCTACAAGCGAACTCGTTAATGAATACAATTCACCAAATTTAGTACTATTCTCGTCAACCATATTTCTTTTTACGTTATAATCACTTATTAGACTTTCTATGCGGTCGAGAATTGTCTTAATATTATGTACCTGTCGTTTATACATTTTTAAAATGATTTCAGGTGTTTCTTCGTCAATTAATGATTTAAATTCTTTCCTTAACGACATAAACGATTGTTTGTATTCTGTTTTTAAAGAGCCACATTCTTTTAATGCAACCTTATAATTGTCGCAAGTTGAATTAAAATCTTTATTTAGACTAACAATTTCGTCATTGATGCGCTTAATACGTGATTTTTGACTGTTAAAAGCCTTTTCACGTTCACTCTTTTTCAATTTTGAAATATCTTGAGTAAGCGCGGATAAATCATTCTTACAATCAATTAATTTTTGGAAATATTCGGTTAAATTAGCGCGATAATCCTCTGCAGTAATTAATGACGCATTATAAAGCGAAAAAAGCGCAGACAATTCGCTACGATTAGAATTTAATTTATCAATAATTCCATTCAATGTATCTATATTACTCATCGCTTTCCTCGAGATTGTGAATGACATCAATTACGTCGTCACTTTCGTTCAATTTATCTACCATTTTATTAAATGTTTCGCATTGAGATTCGCTAAGTTTAACATAATTTTGCGGTACCATTTCAACCCCAGATGATAGAATAGTACAGCCAGCTTGCTCAAAAGCGGTCACAAGGTCATTAACTGCGTTTGCGTTTGCCTCAGTGTAAACCGTAAATACTTCGTCATCTTCGCAATCTATTGCGTTCATATTAATTGCTAGTTCCATAGCGCTATCTGAGTCAAATTTATCGTTCTTCTCTACTACGACCACACCTTTATTATCAAACATATATGATACACAACCGGTTGACCCTAGACTACCACCATATTTATCGAAAGCATATCTAACGTCACTACTCGTTCGATTCTTATTATCCGTATAACATTTAACGACTACCGCGACTCCGCCTACGCCATAACCCTCATAAGTCTGCTCAACG
Source organism: uncultured Clostridia bacterium (assembly GCA_944377165.1). Classification (GTDB taxonomy): domain Bacteria; phylum Bacillota; class Clostridia; order Christensenellales; family UBA1242; genus Onthoplasma. The sequence continues at coordinate 107,337 of CALWEJ010000001.1, forward strand.
AAAGCACTGCTATCTATTTCGCTGTTCTTTTTAATAATGTTATTAATTCTATCATTTGGCATATTATATTGACGTGCCTTTGCAATTGCCATTTTTAATTTACTATTAGAATCAATGCTTGGTCCGCCCTCTTTTACTGCGACCATAATCTCACGACCTATTTTAGTAAAAATTTTACTACGTTCTGCGTCTGATTTTTCTTTTCTTCCCTTAATATTATTCCATTTACTATGTCCTGACATTTAAACCTCACTTATTTTTTGCATAATAATACTACCCGCTACCCCTGCATTCAAACTTTCGACACCGTTAAGCATAGGTATGGAAATTTTAGTGTCAGCGAGCGCAAGAAAATCTGCACTCACACCGCTACCTTCATTACCTATTATAACAGCAATTTTAGATTTTGGCAAATGAATTTTACCTATCGGCGTACCCAACATATCGGCAACAATGAATTTATCCGCGATTTTATCTTTGTTTTTTGCGACATCAGTATAAGTGACTTTGTGTATTCGCGCTTTTATAATGTTCCCTGCAGACGAACGAACGACCTTTTCGCTATATGGGTCGGCGCAATTAACTAAATATATATCATTAAATCCAAATGCCACTGCTGAACGAATCAATGTCCCTACATTTCCGGGGTCTTGCAAGTTATCTAAAATTAATGAATTATTGGTCGAATCAATATTATAAAACTTAGCTCTGCATACGCATAAAATATCTTGTGGGGTGACAGTGTTTGCTAATTGTTCGATTACTTTTTTATCTACCTTGCAAAAGTTAGGAAATTCATTATAATCACGTGCTCCAATAGTCATAATAATTTCTATATCAGTAGAAAGTAAATCTAAACAAAATTTTTCTCCTTCAACGAAGAAAATTCCTTGCTCTTTTCTATATTTTTTATCCTTTAGATTTTTAATTGTGTTTTTAGTTAATTCCATAATTTCATACTACCATATTTATTTTTATTAGTCAATTCTTGTTTGATAGTAAATAGTTTAATCTCTATTAATAATCATTACTTTTAATTGCTGTTTTATCTATTATTTTAAAACTAATAAAAAGACTTTTTAAACATAAGTTGCTTTTTCTATATTCTGTTAGCTTTAAGATAGTTTAACTTTACTTTAATATTTTTTATTCAATTTCTTAGCACTTAAAAAAGCAAATCAAAAAATATCATATCTACATTATTATTTATATTACAACCCATTCAATTACAAAGTCATTGTAAAATAACTGCATAAAAATAATCATATTTTTTATGTGTAGGAGATTAACAAATCTTATATTGACTATTTATTATAAATTTGATATAATAATTTATCGGAGAAAATTATGAAACAACTTGTAGGTGTGGTAAAAAAAGTATATTTACCTGAAGAATATGTAAATGGTGAATCGGTTTTAGATTTATATAAGTCTAACATAGGATTTGAAGTTAATGTTAATGGAGAGATAATTAAATTCGAACAAAAACAAAATAAAGAAAATGTTAAAATCTATAAAGGTGACAGAGTTGCCCTAATTTTTGACCCAACTAAAAGCAAAAATCCTATTGCTATTAAGGTGGTGAAATAATGAAGCGCTTTGAATTATATACTCATAACAAACAGTCATATGAAGCTATAAAATCTGCATTTGAAAATGGTCAAAATATTGCATCAATCGTTCAAGCAACCGGTACTGGAAAGACATTTGTAGCAATTAATCTTGCAAAAGATATTTACCCTAAAAAAATGTTATTTGTCGCTCCTACTAATGCAATTATTGAACACGTACAAGAAACCATAAAAGAATATGGACTTGAAAAATCTGTAAATATTGAATTCGCGACTTATCAATCATTCATTAATAAGTCTATTACAGATATTAAAAATATTAAATTTGATTATCTTGTTGTTGACGAATTTCACCACTCTGGCGCACCTATTTGGGGTCAAAGAATAACTGATTTAATTAATACTCACGGACATTCCTTCGTGCTAGGAATGTCTGCATATACTATTCGTGATAAAGGTACTGCTTATGCTATGGACATCGCTCCTACTATTATTGAACAAATGACGGACGAATCAGTCGATGAAGACGAAGAACTCCCTATTTTTGCTAATAGTATAGTCTATAAATATGATTTAGCGGATGCACTAATAGACGGAGTTTTAAAAGAACCTAAATACATCGCGAGTGATATTAAATTGTATGCCTATTTAAAAGATTTGGAAGATAAAGTCATAAATGGCAACTCAACTGCTAAAGAAAAAGAGACCTATTTAAAAGAACTAGATAGCATTAAAGCAAACTTAATATTGTCAGATGAAACAAAACAAATTTTAACTAAAAACATTAAACCTAATTCAAAATGTATATATTTTGTACCTACTGGAAAAACGGACGGAAAACGAAATATTGAAAATGCAAAAAACGAGTTAAAAAATATCTTCCCAAATGCTGTCATATACTCTACTACTAGCGATGATAAAGACGGCGAGAAAAATCGTGAAGCATTCTATAACGATAAAGACTTAAACGGCAACGATGTAAGTAAAAGTTTGCGAATTATGGTCGCTATTAATCAGTATAACGAAGGTGTACACGCAAAAGGTGTAGATACTGTTATTATGGGTAGAAGTACGCAATCAGATATTGTATTCTATGAGCAGTTAGGGCGCGCGCTATCGGTAAGCAATTCTTCTACTCCACTTTGTATTGACCTATCTGGAAATATTGACTTTATCTTAGATCTGTCTAATGAAATCGGTTATCGAATTCGCGAGCGCTACGCTAGCAATGGAGAAAATGGCACATTAGATAGAGATTTGCCGTCATTTAATTTTGGTTTAGACATTAAACAAATTGATTTATTAAATAAATTAATGCAAATAAGTGACAAATTAGATAACTGGCTACTTCGCTACAATCAATTCATTAAATATCTAGAAGAACATAATGGCGAATATCCGTCACACTATAGTACTGACCCTGAAATTAAAACTTTGGCACAATGGGTAAGTAAACAAAGAACTCTATATAAAAATGATAAATTAACTCAAGAAAAAATTAATTTACTTAATAAAATTAATTTTGTTTTTGACCAACAAGAATATATATGGTTAGCAAATTATAGAAAATTTATAAAATATCTTGAAATACATAATGGCAAATATCCGTCAACTACTAGTACCGACCCTGAAATAAAAGCTTTAGCACGATGGATAACAATGCAAAGATATTTATATAAAAATAATAAATTAAGTAAAGAGCGAATTGATTTACTTAATAAAATTAATTTTATATTTGACCAAAAATTTTATTTGTGGTTAGCAAATTATAAAAAATTTATTAAATATCTTGAAGAACATAACGGCGAATATCCTACACGAAATAGTACTGACCCTGAAATAAAAGCTTTGGCACGATGGGTACAAGAACAAAGAGATTTATATAGAAACAACAAATTAAGTCAAGAGAAAATTGATTTACTAAGTAAAATTAACTTTGTATTTGAACCATTAGACTCAGATAAAAAATGGTTAAAAAATTATAAAAATTTTGTAAACTATCTTGAAGAACATAATGGTAAGTATCCGTCACAATACAGTGTTGACCCTGAAATTAAATTTTTATCTATTTGGTTAATTAGACAAAGAGATTTATATAAAAACAACAAATTAAGTCAAGAGAAAATTGATTTATTAAATAAAATTAACTTTGTATTCGAACCATTAAACGCAGACGAAAAATGGTTAGAAAATCGCAAAAAATTAAAGAAATATCTGAATGAACATAATGGCAAATATCCGTCCAAAAAAACTACTGACCCTGAAATCAACGCTTTGGCAAAATGGGTAAATAAACAAAGATATTTCTATAGAAAAGGTGAATTAAGTCAAGAGAGGATTAAGTTATTAAATGATATTAATTTTGTATTTAATCCTAGACAAAAGAAAGATGATAAAAATAATCTATCAAACAAAGTCGAAGATAGTTCACTAAAAAAAGATTAATTTCCTTTAGTTAGTAAAGATATATATGCAAATATAACTTAATATCTAAAAAACAATAATAATTATAATTGTAAATAAAAATTAATAATTATAAATAAAAAGAAAAAAGTCGTGATAGTTAATCACGGCTTTAATTTTACTATGCAACTGATTTCTTTGCAGTTTCAACAAGCTTAGCAAATGCAGTTTTATCGCTAACAGCAAGGTCAGCAAGTACTTTACGGTTAAGGTCAATTTTAGCTTTCTTTAATCCGTTAATGAATACACTATAACTGATTCCATTTTCGTGGCAAGCAGCATTGATACGTGTAATCCATAATGAACGCATATCACGTTTTCTTAATTTACGTCCAACGTATGCGTATTGACCAGACTTCATAACTGCTTCACGTGCTACTCTATATAATTTAGATTTAGCACCACGGTAGCCCTTTGCTTGTTTTAAGATAGAACGGCGCTTTTTTACGCCATTTACAGCTCTTTTAATTCTCATAATGCGCCTCCTATATCATTTCCTTTATGTTCTTTTCATATTGTTTAGAAACATAACCGGTTTTTCTTAAATTTCTTTTTCTTTTTCTTGATTTTTTGGTCAAAATGTGACCTTTGCCGTCGTGCATCATCTTAATTTTACCTGTACCAGTAGTACTAAAACGAGCAGCAACTGCCTTTCTAGTTTTCATTTTTGGCATAATTTACTCCTTATAATTTATTTTTTTGTGGAAATAGGGGCTAAAAACATAAAGATATTTTTCCCATTAATCACAGAAGGTTTTTCGATTTGTCCTACACTTGAGCATAGGTCAGCAAATTTAGCCATAACATCAAATCCAAGTTGCGGTCTATCCTGCAATCTACCGCGCATACGGATATACACTCTAACTTTACTGCCGTCAGCTAAAAATTTACAAACTTGTTTTGCTTTAACCTCAAGGTCGTGGTCGCTAATAGTCATACTAAGTGGCATTTCTTTTAGTTTAGCAACCTTTTGATTTTTCTTTTGGTCTTTAAGTTTCTTTAATTCATCAAAGCGGTATTTGCCATAGTCCATAACTTTGCATACAGGTGGCTTTGCATCTGGCGCAATAAGGACAAGGTCAAGGTCATACGAGTGCGCAATCTCGTTCGCTTTGTCGCTAGACATTATGCCTAGTTGTTCTGAATTAGGTCCTATAAGACGAACCTCAGCTAAAACAATTTGTTCATTTTTAAGTGATTCTTTCAAATTCCCTCCTACCCAAAGAAAAATGGGCTTCTTTATGTAAAGTGCCCACTCTTACTCTATAAAAATCAAATAATTCACGCAAAATTTACGTAAATTAAAATACAATTTTTATAACCATTGTCGCTAAAATTGCTTCAAGGTGAGAAGTGGTACTCCTACTTTACGTGAATTATTTTATCAGATAATTTTTACTTTGTCAATGCTTTTTACTTAAATTTTGAAAATATTTTTTAATAACAAATATAATTATTTTGTTCGTAAATCACTTAGTTTGCAAGGGTTATTTGTTTCTTATAATATTGGTATTTCATATTAATACTAATATATTTTAACTGATATATTTTAATGTGATTTTAATAATCAATAGAATGAATTTTTTATTAGTTTAAACTTTTATTTACTATTTGCGTGTACGTGATTTATTTTAAATATATGTTTCCATTTTGAGATATTATCTAGTGCGTAGAATATATATCCTATTGCAATGAACGCAACTAACAAACCGAATACCCAAGCTATCAGTCCGCCCCAACCTAATACTCCTAGATTTAAGAAGAAATATGGATATAATAGACCTGTATAACTAGCACCTATTGTAGCATTTATTATTGCTGAGCGAATAAGTATGAAGAATACGTAAATCAAAGGCATAATTGTACAAAGCAAAGGATAATACCACTTTGTTTTTCCGTGCTCATAAAATAAAATCCAATCTAATACGAACATTATCGGTAATATTACGTGAAGAATTAAATTTCCTATTGATGTAAAATATTCGAACACTGTATTTTCTTTTGCTAAAAGTATATTATATACTAGCCCTGTCACTAATATCATTATTACGCACATAAGTTTGAACTTAGGCGCAAGAGTAATGAATCCGTCCTCCTTTTTGTTGGCAAATTTCAAAGTTGAAACAAATATGGCAATCATCATTCCCAAGCAAATATAGTTAGATAAGTTAGTATAATATAGATAAAAGTCATAATTAAAAGATTTACTGAAATAACCTAAACTGTGCATTACTCCGATGATGCCTAAAACGATATATATAGTTTGAAATATAATTTGTGTTGTACGATTTTTTATCATAGTTCTCACCTATTTATTCCTCGTCCTTAGATTCATAAATTGAGTATGCTAACAAATATTCAGCAGGATAATATGTAGCTAAACACAATATTCCAAACACAGCACTTTCAATAACACTAAATACATTGAATAAAAGCATTAAGTCTGAGAAAAAGAATAATACACTACCTACGACAATAAGCAAATTTAAAATTGACGTATTACGAATTAAGTTCGTTATGGATTTGCCTAACATTAATGAAATTATTAGAGCATAGATTACAGCAACAACTTCTAATAAAACACTACTAAATTCAAAGCAAGGCGCTAAAGTTATTAAAAGTGTAGAAGCAACAAAGATGAATGCACCAATAATTAAATCTTTAAAATTAAATTTTTCAATAAAGCAGTATGAAACAAAGAAAAGTATATGTCCAACAGCAAATAATACTGCCCCACCAATGAAATTAAGTTCCAATACAATGTCACCTAAAAAGGCAAAGAATAATCCTATCATCATAATTATTGGAAAACGTTTATCTCTACTTGAATTTTTTAATACGAAAATTAAATTTATTATTCCAAGGATAACAAATAGTCCGCTTGTGATTCCTTTCAACAAAAGTCCGTCGAGAGTTATCAGTAAAATATTACAAATTGATATTAAGATAAAAAACATTAAATTGATTACGATAAATAATTTGTTTTTATTCATAATTCCTCCATTTATACCTACATAAAAATTTAAAATTTTATTAATTTTGTTAAAAAATATGTATTTTTCTTAAAATTTTATCGATTTTATTAAAATTTTTCACTTTTTACTTTATATTTTAGAAAAAGAAATATTAATTTCAAATTTTAATATTAATATCTTATCATTTAAGATTTTTTTATTAACATTTGCTTGTTCTAATAAGTTTTTATTTAAAAAATTTCATAAATTTCCAAAAATTAACACTAAATTTTTGTATTTTTAATGTTTTTATTATTTTAAAAACATTTTTATTAATTTTTCTTTTAATTTCGTAAATGGTTGATAACGCATAGGAAGGTCAAGCCAATTATATTTATGGACGATACTCTTATAATGCGTAAATGTGTCGAATCCGTGCTTGCCGTGATATGCACCTATTCCGCTCTGTTTTATTCCACCAAATGGCAAATTATGGTTAGCAATATGCATAATAGTATCGTTAATACAACCACCACCAAAATCACAATTATTCAAAACTTTTTCTTGTGTCTTTTTATCATTCGAGAATATGTATAAAGCAAGTGGTTTATTATGTTTATTTACATTTTTTATTGCTTCATCAATAGTTTTAAATGTTAGTATCGGAAGCAATGGCCCAAATATTTCATTTTGCATAATTTCAGAATCAAAGTTTGCATCTAAAATAGTGGGTTCAATTTTTAATGTCTTATCGTTAAATTTCCCGCCAAACAAAATTGAATTTTTATCTAGAAGATTAACTAATCTATTATATTGTTTTTCGTTTATAATTCTTGGATAGTTCTCATTACCTAAAGCATCAACAGAGTATTGCAAAACTATTTGTCGTCCTAACTCATACAATAATTTGTCTTTTATTTTCTCACTACAATATAGATAATCAGGCGCAACACACGTTTGTCCTGCGTTAAGGAATTTTCCGAAAACTATGCGCTTTGCTGTAAGTTTTATATCCGCACTATCATCAACAATGCACGGACTTTTACCACCCATTTCTAGCGTCACAGGTGTAAAATGTTCAGCAGCTTTTTGCATAACGATTTTACCTACACGCGTACTACCTGTGAAAAATATGTAATCAAAATCTTGGTCTAAAAGATAGGTGCATTCTTCTACCCCACCTATAACGACGTCAACATATTCTTTAGAAAAAGTTTTACTAATTAATTCTTGAATTACTGCCGACGTATTTGGTGAAAACTCACTAGGTTTAATAATTGCTGTGTTTCCAGCGCTAATTGCGTCAACTAGTGGTTCAATCGCTAGCATAAAAGGATAATTCCACGGACTAATAATCAATACTACTCCATACGCGCACGGCATTGTATAACTTTTAGCAGGGAAATTTGACAGCGGTGTAGATTCAGGCTGAATGTGAGCATATTGCTTTATGTGCTTAAGCATATATGAGATTTCGTCTAAAACAATGCCTATTTCAGACATATAAGCTTCCGTGTCACTTTTGTTAAGGTCTAATTTTAATGCTTCACAAATTTTAGGAGCCATTAATTTTATGTTTTTATATAATAATTTTAATGCTTTTATTCGCGTTTCAACACTAGGTCTATTATTAGCAAAATATTCGTGTTGAAGTTCAATCTTTCCATTGATTTCAATATTATTCACCTTTCACCTCGTAGTAAATTTTTTCTAACTCTTTGCTAGTAAATAAGACAGGAACTGGATAAAGTGGATTAGCCTCTTTCTCCGCCGTTTTAGCAAGTTCAGATATATCTTCTCGCTTAATGTCGTCAATATGATTAGGAATATTGAGTTTATCGTTTAATTCTTCGATTTTCTCTATAAATAATTTTGCGCCTACTTCGTGTGATATCGATTTATCAAACAAACCTGCATAGACTCCCATCTCATATAATTTTTTGTAAATTGAACGACCGTATTTTTTTAACACATACGGCAAAATTACAGCATTAGCAAATCCGTGCGCAGTATTGTATTTACCACCTAAAGAATGTGCAATGGCGTGTACATATCCTACATATGATACTGTAAAAGCAACTCCTGCTAAATATGACGCGTGTAGCATATTTTCTCGTGCTTGCAAATTCCCTCCATCTTCATATGCAGTCAACAAATTTTCAAATATTAATTTAATTGATTTAAGCGCGCAATCACGTGTCTTTCTCGTTGTACTTCTTCCTATATAAGCTTCGATAGAATGTGTTAATGCGTCCATACCTGTAGTCGCAGTCACGAATTTTGGTAGTCCTATAGTAAGTGTTGGGTCTAAAAGTGCATAACTTGGTATAAGCGGAAAATCGTTAATTGCATATTTATGGCGCGTTTTTGAATCTGTTATTACTGCGGCGAGTGTAGTTTCACTACCCGTGCCCGCAGTTGTTGGTACAGCAATTAAAAGCGGTATTTTCTTTAATACCTTTAACACTCCCTTCATCTTGTTTAAACTTTTATTAGGTCGTGCAATTCTTGCACCTGTTGCCTTAGCACAATCCATTGCTGAACCTCCGCCGAATGCAATAATAGAATCACAGCCATTAGATAAATACATTTCTCTAGCACTTTCGACGTTATCCGTTGTAGGATTAGCAACTGTTTCGTCATAAACAACTACTCCAATATTCGCGTCCAATATCGAATTCTCTAACGATTTTGTAAGCCCTAACGAATTTATACCTTTATCAGTCACTAACAAAACTTTATGTTTATTGTTTGATTTAAGTATGTTTACAACATCATCATTTGATTTTAAAATCTTTGGTTCGCGATATGGCAATAGCGGAATCATTATTTTAAAAACTGTTTGATATGCCCTACAATAAAATTTTTTAAATAAATTCATATGTTCCCCTTTTGTTTTACAATTCAAGTCTAAAAAATAAAAAAACAAGTGTCAATCAAAAAAATTTTAAATTATGAAAATTTATAAAATTTATTTTAATTATGAACACTTGTTGATAATTTTGTTGAAAAAGACCACTTCCGTGGTCTAAACATTTTTTAATAATTAAATATATTTTAAAGATTTTTATTTTCTTAAAGATTTTTATTTTCAATTTGTTTTAAAACTTTTTGTTTGAATTCGGATAATTCCATAGTCGTTGTATCTTTACTACCGCGTTCACGAACGGCAATAGTATTTTCAGCCATTTCCTTGTCCCCAAGTACTAAAATATATGGAATTTTGTTTAGGACAGCAGAGCGAATTTTCTTACCGACGCTTTCATTAGATAAATCTAATTCAGCGCGGATTTTTGATAATTTTAAGTTAGTATAAACTGATTTTGCGTAATCATCATTCTTTTCACTAACTGTCAGTATTTTCACTTGAACAGGGCTTAACCAAACAGGCAAAATTCCCTTAGTTTCTTCCAATATAAATGCTAATGACCTATCTAATGAGCCTAAAATTGCGCGGTGAATAACTACAGGACGCACGCGCTCATTATGTTCGTCAATATATTCTAGTTCAAATTTCTCAGGTAATTGATAATCTAGTTGCACTGTTGATAGCGTTATATCGTGACCGATTGCAGATTTAACTTGCACGTCAATCTTTGGACCATAGAATGCAGCCTCACCCTCTGCCTCGTAATATTCTGCACCACTATTTGATAAAATCTCACGTAATGCACTTTCACTCTTTTCCCACAATCCATCGTTGCCAAAATATTTTTCGGCATTATTTTTATCACGTAAAGACAACCTAAATTTATAATTTTTTAAGCCAAAATCTTTATAGACATCAAGAATTAATTTTATAACACCTTCAACTTCTTCTTTTATTTGGTCAGGACGGCAGAAAATATGACTATCATTTTGCGTAAATGCGCGCACGCGTTCAAGTCCGCATAGTGTACCACTAGTTTCAAATCTAAAATCGTTTGCGATTTCTGCAATTCTCAAAGGTAAGTCGCGATAAGAATGTTGGAAATTTTTATAAATTAGCATATGATGTGGACAATTCATAGGACGCAAAACATACGCTTCGTCGTCTAACTCCATAGCTGGAAACATATATTCTTTGTAGTGGTCCCAATGTCCTGAAGTTTTATATAAATTTACATTGCCTAAAGATGGAGTAATTACGTGCTGATATCCTTGCGCCAACTCTTTATCAACAATATAGTCGCTTAGTGCTTTACGAATTGTAAACCCATTAGGCAAATATACAGGCAAGCCTTTGCCGATAAGTTCGTTAAACATAAAGATATTTAAGTCTTTACCCAACTTTCTATGGTCACGCTCTTTAGCCTCTTCTTCCAATCTAAGACATTCTTTTAAATCGTCCTTATTTAAAAAGCCATAGACGTAAATACGTGTAAGCATTTTGTTCTTCTCGCTACCGCGCCAATATGCACCATTAACTCTATTTAATTTAAAACTAAATCCACGCAAAAATTTTGTATTATCTACGTGTGGACCCCTACACAAATCATAGAAATCACTGCCTGTATGATATACTGATATAACTGCATCATTAGGTAAATCTTTAATTAACTCAACCTTATAAGGTTCGTCTTTAAACAATTCAAGTGCAGTTTCACGGCTAACCTCATCACGCGTAAAATCTTCATTGCGTGCGATAATTTCTTTCATCTTTTCTTCAATTTTTGGAAAATCTTCTTGTGAAATTGTTAAATTATCAAAGTCATAATAAAATCCATTGTCTATTGCTGGGCCAATAGCTAATTTTACATTAGGATATAATTCCTTAATTGCCTTAGCGAGAACGTGACTCATACTATGGCGATACATTTGTTGTTTTTCATTTTCTTCTAACATATTTCCTCCTAAAAAATAAAAAAATCCCTAAACATAGGGACGATATATTACCGCGGTTCCACCCAATTTGGCACAAAAGTGTCCAACTCATTTAACGGGAATTCACCCGCATTGACCTAATCGGTGGTTTCAATTATAAGTATATTGCGCCAATCTCAGCCGGCAGGCACTCTCTGTAAACATTGACAAATAATCTACTTGTCCGATCAATAATCTATTAAGTTATACTTATTATAGTACTTATTTAAAAATTTTGCAACTAAATTTATACGTTTTATATTTGCCAGCCATCTCTTTTTAACCTTTCTTCTATCCAATATTCTTCTAGGCAGTTTTTAGCAAAGTTCTCACCTTCGGTTAAAGCGATTAAGCCGTTGAGTTCATTGTATCCCTTTTCTTCAAACTTTTTATCGTCAGTTAGGTCTATATCTAATATTTTCTTATTAAGTGTTCGAAAATACACGTGTCCAAAATGCAAACGCATATAATCAATCGCTCGAAAAGCCTGTTTTATATCCATTTTCTCCCCTAACTCTAAATCAGGAATTGTAAATGCCTCGTACCCGTCATAACTTGTCGCGTTATTATATAATACCATTAGCACTTCTGCTTGTGATAGGTTTGGATATTTTATCATATGCTCTCCTTAGTGTAGTATATCATTAAAGGGTGTATATGTCAATATCAAATCAATTTTTCATATAAATTTTTAATCTATTTGCAAATATATTGCTTAAAAAGCTTACTGCTTCATACGGTTCGCCCTGATTCACATATATATCAATATAATTAGGACAAGAATTTAAAACATTAATAATTAAATCTAAGTCATTATGGCATTCTGCTATTTTCTTTATTCTAGCATTTTTATTTTTCATATTGTAAACACTAAAATTTTCGCCATTGCATACCACTTTTACTTTATAGACTAAATTATCCATAGTATTTATGAGAAATCTAATCACATCTAAAAAAGTGCCTGAATTAAAAAGTGTTAAATTGTCGCTCGACAATTCAGCTAGATTATCCCAATGTCGTTTAAGCGGGGACAATCTAAATTCAATGAAACTATCTAAGAAAAAAGTTTGATTAAACAATATTATTTTATTTAGAGAACTTTCATCGCTGTTTCTATCAAATAATGCCAATACTTTTATGTATGCATTAAATGTCAACGAATCACATAGCGGATTCTTAATTCTCTTTTTTAAATAATTGATTTTATAAATAGACTCAATATAATCAATAATTATATCGCGCAAAATCGTTTCACACGGCTCTACGAACTCTTTATCGCAAGCAAACAGAAGATAAACAAAGTTGTTGTCACTATAACTTGTCAAAATTGTCTTACAAAAATCTATCTTTGACTTAATATTAGCGTGCAAAAATTCTATTATTTCCCTATTTCGCACCCCGACCGCTAGGGCAATTTCTCTCATAAATACCTCTAATGTAATATATGCATAAACTACGATTTTACTCATAAAAATTTTGGCAAAAAATATAATAATTTGAAACCTGAATTTGAACTAAAGAATAGCATATTTCATACTATGTATTAAAAAAGGACGCTTGCGCGTCTTAAAAGGAATAAAATGTATTATTTTTACTATAGAACAGGTTGTTATGACTGTGTAAATATTTCGAATCTCAGAGTTGAAGATTTTTCTTCTAGAGTTTTTTGCAATTACGTTCAAGATAATTGCTCGTGTCACACATTTTATAACCCAAACAATAGAAGAAACAGAAACAGCAGGAACAATAATTTCAATAATATTTTCTTTAATTTATTTTAAGAGATTTTAATATATAATAGCCCTTATCACGTGAATAATTTCACAATTTGAATATATAGAAATTAAATATTTCTTTAAGCTTTCCATTCCGTGATTTTTTCGTATGACTAGAATTAGTTGACCATTGTCTTTAAGGTGATTATATGTCTCTTTCATAAGGTTAAAAAGCATTGTCTTTCCAGACTTAATAGGCGGATTTGAGATAATAAAATCATATCTGTCGTTAACATTTTCAAATCCGTCGCTAAAGTATGCTTTTGCGCTATGTTGCACGTTGTTCTTTATTAAGTTTTCATTGGTAAGGCGAACTGCCGTTTTATTTATATCAATCATATCCATTTTTACGTGGAATGTTTTTATTAGTGCTATGCCTATTACTCCCAACCCACAACCTAAATCTAATCCATATCCCTCTAGATTTATTTGTTTTTTTATAGCATTCAAAAGCGCACGCGTGCCATCGTCAATTTTATCTTTTGAAAAAATGCTATCGCAACTGCGAAAGCATAGTTCATATCCAAGCACACTATCGCGAAATTCAAAATAATCTTCCGCGTTATGTGGTTTATCAATAAAATAATGTTGCATACTCTCCTTAAGCACGATAGAAACCATATGGTATATCTATCGCCATAACTATCATTCCGATTAATAACAAACAAATACCAACGATAAACAAAGTTAAATATAATTTGTCTTGCTTATCAATGCTGTCCGTTCCGCGCTTTACCATAGTGATTTTTTTAGCTGAAAACAAAATTGCAACACCGATAATCATTAATATAATTCCTATTATTACAGTATATCTAAGTAAAAACTCCATTGGATTTTCGAATGATAAAATTGTACTCATAATTTCTCCTTAAGTATAGTTTATCACAAGCATTGCTTTTTGTCAATAGTTATTTTCTTTTTCTAAACATATTGCCCGCAGAAGTATATTTAAATAAGAAATAAATTCTATATAAAATTGACACAGCCGTAGTTAAAATTATTGCTATTAAAGAGATATTTGTTATTGTAGTAAAATATGGAGCTAAAGCGAAAGCAACTAGCGCAAAACACTCAAAAAGCATATAACTAAATTCAACTGCATCGATTAACTCTGGCATACTCTTTTTGTACATTGACAAATTTATAATATAATAAACCCAAATAAGCACGATTACTGTTATTCCAAAGCCAATATTTACTTTATCGTTATAAATCAATAATGAAATTAATGTGGTAAATACAGCGACACTTCCTATTGCGTCAATAATCGCGTGCGAAAAACTTAATCTATCTTTAAAAAGTTCTATCCATATTTTTACAAGCAAAATACCAGCAATAAATAGACTTAGCCCATAATTAGGTAAGAATATATTAGCAAAAATAACTAATGGTATAAGCGCTAACTCAATAGCAAACAACATTTTATAAAGTATATCATTTTTAGTAGTCATAAGTAAAATTCCTTCTTTTCCTGTTTATTCTATCAAAATTATTTACATTTTACAAACAAATTTTACTTAATTTTTATATTTTAACAAAAATTATCTTTGTACATATTATGAATTATGGAAGAATTAAACCACTATAAACCTTCCATATAAGGAGAATGAATGAAAAAATTTTCAATTTTATTAGCAGTTTTTATCTGTGTGTGCTCCGTAATGCTATCCGCTTGCGGTAAAGACAAGGATAACAACACTATTCGAATCAGCGAAGTGACTCATTCACTATTCTATGCCCCTATGTATGTTGCAATAAATAATGGATACTTCAGCGATGAAGGTCTAGAAATTGAACTTACAAATGCAGGCGGTAGTGACACGGTTATGTCTTCACTCATCTCTAACAGCGCAGACGTAGGACTAATGGGCCCTGAATCTGTAGTTTATGTTAGAAACAACGGTATGACAAATGCTCCTATTATCTTCGCTCAACTAACTGCTTGTGATGGTTCGTTCTTAGTCGGCAGAACGGATGAAAATGAAGATTTTACTTGGTCAGATTTGAAAGGAAAGCACATAATTGCAGGTCGTAAAGGCGGTATGCCTGCTATGACACTACAATATATTCTAGAAAATAATTATGGCTTTACGACTGGCTCTGAGGCTGGAAATGGTATTGATACAGTTTTAGACACATCTATTGCATTTAACCTTACAGCATCTTCATTTGTTGCTGGTACTGGTGACTACTGTACTATGTTTGACCCTACCGCTAGTCAATGTGAATTAGACGGTACAGGTGTAATTGTTGCGGCGCTAGGAGAAGAAGTAAGTGACGTTCCATACACTTGCTTTGTGGCTACACAAAACTATCTTAATAATAACAGTAAAAAATTAGACAAATTTATGTCAGCATTGAAAAAAGGTTATGACTATATAATTTCTGCTAACGACGAACAAATCTTAAGTGCACTAAAACCTTCTTTCTCTACTACAAGCGACGCACTAATTCTTGCTTCTGTAAAAAACTATATACGAATTGGAGCTTATGCTGATAGTTTTGTCTTAAAAGAAAGTTCTTGGAATAATCTTCTAGATATTATCGATAATGCTGGAGAATTAACTTCACGTGTTGCATATAACGATGCGGTCAATACAAGTTTTGCTTCAAAAGTACAATTATAATGAATAAACTTGTTTCAATAGAAAATCTTAGTTTAATTTACCAAAGTATTGACAGCGAAACAACTGCATTAAAAAATATAAATCTAGAAATTGAAAAAGAAGAATTTATAGCAATAGTTGGGCCTTCTGGTTGTGGCAAAACTACTATATTATCTCTAATAGCAGGCTTGATTAAACCAACAACGGGTGAAATAAAAATATTAGATAAAGTCCCTAATCTTAAATCAAATCTGTGCGCGTATATGTTCCAACGTGACAATTTACTCCCTTGGCGCACTATTGAAAAAAATATATATTTTGGGCTTGAATTAAAGCACAAAAATACTAAAGATAATCAGCAGTATGCTCTAAATTTAGCTGAAAAATATGGGCTAAAAGATTTCTTAAAAAAACACCCTAATGAATTAAGTGGCGGTATGCGACAACGTGTAGCATTAATCCGCACTCTTAGTTTAAAACCTGAATTGCTACTTCTCGACGAACCTTTCTCTGCTCTTGACTATCAGACGCGTTTAAAATTATGCGATGATATATTTAAAATAATAAAAAATGAAAAAAAGACAGCGATTTTAGTCACACACGATATTCAAGAAGCGATAAGTATGGCGGATAGAATTATAGTTTTAACCGCAAGACCGGCTGAGATTAAAGCAATTCACAAACTTGAATTTAAACCAGATTTAACACCTTTTAACAGGCGCAATACAGAAGAAGCTAAACAGATGTTTGACATTATTTGGCAGGAAATACAAAATGAAAAAGACGATAAATTATAATAAAAGATTGCGTAATCCTAAACAAATGTTTAGCAAAGCGCATTTCGATTACCTAAAAAAATTCCGCACAAGAAAACTACTAATAAGTTTTACTCAAATTCTAATTTTAGTTATATTCTTACTTTCTTGGGAACTATTAACTAAATATGAAGTGGTAAGTTCTTTCTTCTTTTCCAGTCCATCTAAAATAATAAAGACAATTGGCGAACTATATTCTAGCGGAGAATTGTTCTATCACGCAAAAATCACTTTAAGCGAAACTCTGATTGGATTTGTTATTGCTACTGGAATAGGCTTCTTGGTAGCGTTTGTGTTGTGGTATTGCGACTTCTTAAGGCGCGTGAGCGAACCTTATCTCGTCGTATTAAACTCACTACCAAAAATTGCCTTAGGCCCTATCATAATTATATGGTTCGGCGCAGGCAGTAAAGCTATTATATTTATGTGCATATTAATCATAATAATCGTCACGATAATGAATATACTAAATTCATTTACAAGTTGTGATAAACAATTAATAGCACTCGCAAAATCATTAGGCGCTAATAAATTCCAAATATTCATAAAATTAATACTCCCCAACTCACTAAAAGACATAGTATCTACACTTAAAATCAATGTTGGTTTAAGTTGGATTGGCTCAATAATGGGAGAATATCTAGTCAGCAAAGCAGGACTTGGATATCTATTGATATATGGCGGGCAAGTGTTTAATCTTAATTTAGTTATGACTTCGACTGTAATACTTTGCGTACTTGCTTCCGCTATGTACTTCATCGTTGCATTATTCGAAAAACTTATGAATAAAGTTTATCATTCTTAGCGCTTTATATAAATAAAAAAGACGGGGTTTAGTCACTGCATTTTGAAACTAGTGTAATAATTAAGAGTTGAGATAGAAATATCTCAATTCTTTTTTTAAAGGCTATTTTATGCCGTGAAAGGTACTTGACAAGAGAAGAAATGAAAACACAATACAAAAAGGCAGAGAAACGGACAAACAAAGTGTGTAAGCACAAAAATCGTTTCTCTGTCTTAACCAGCAAAAGAAAAACTCATTTCAGAAACTCTTGTCAAGTACAGCATGGAATAAATTAGCCATTATATATACAGCAAAAAGCGAAAGTGTGTTTCGTTCACCAACGCTTTCGCTTTTTGTCTGTTTTATTTAGTTTATAGGCGTGTGCTTGTCTGTTCGAGCGAAGCGAGAACACTTGTATCAAGACAAGCACACGTTTAAATGCCATTTAATATTTTTTAGAAATTTTTGTATATTTTCAACTTTTTTATAAAATATGTGCTATAATATTTCTATTAAAGGAGAAATTTGTGGGAATTTTTATATTTTTAGGATTAGTGTTAATTGTTAGTACAATTTTCATCATATTCAAAGTTAGACAAAGTAAATACATTAGATACCTTTTAAATAATAGTTTTGCTTTAAACAAATTATTAAAATTAAATGATAATTTTAAATTTGTTAATATATCAAATGACTTTTTTGACACCCACACATATGATAATGAAACATTTTTTAATAATATTTCTTGCGAAGATTACCTTATATATCAATTACAATTCAAAAAATTTGAAATAGAAAATGCAATAAAAAGCATTAAGTATAACATCACTTTATATGAAAAATATATTAATGAGTTAACAAAAATAAGTGATTTTGGCAAATATAAAGATGAAGAAAAATTAAATGTGGCATATTTACTAAAACTAGAAAAGAAACTATTTAAGCAAAAAGTATTAAATCCCAAAAGAGTTCTATATATACAGATTGTTTTATATTGTTCAAAAATTAATGGATATATTTATGCTAAAAAAGAACAAATCTTTACAACAGAAGAAGTTGAAACATTAATAAAACGATTAAATAATAAAAATTATGAATTTTATAATGATAAAGGAATTTGGGCTGCATTATGTAGAGTTGAAAGAGGAAGGGTTTCAAATAAAATGAGATTCGCCATTTATAAAAGAGATGGTTATAGATGTTGTTATTGTGGAAGAAGTGAAGATGCTGATTATTTGGAAATTGATCATATAAAACCTATCGCAAAAGGCGGGAAAAGCACATATGATAATTTACAAACGCTTTGTAGGAGATGTAACAAAAATAAAGGTGATTCATATTAATTTATAAAAAAGACTAAGTAAAAAACTTAGTCTTTTTCGCTAGTTTCAAAAGTGTTAGCCCTTATATCTCGTCTTTTTTTATGAATTAAAAATATTAAAATTAAAAGAAATACCATATCTCATAATGATTTTATTTTTATATCACAATAACTTAATAAAACTTAATAAAAAGATTAATTAAAGATTTTTAAATACATAATAACTTTTTACTAATCACTATATAAATGTGTTTTATGTCTTTGTAAGTGTTATTTATAGACTGTTAATTTAGACCGATATTGCTAACTCTATCTTTATCTCTTATTAGATAGACCGCTTCTAATTTCTTTAAACCGACAAATGAAACTAATACACTATCCGCGCTTAAATCTACCCTTTTACCGCAACTTGACAAGTACATAATGTTTTCTAATAATTCAGGGTGACTTAACATTGTATCAATAATTTGGTCAATTTCAAAATCTAAATAATGATGCAAAACAAAGGCAATCTGATGCAAGTCATTCCTTGCAAATTCACAAAAATCACTATAGTTAAGACCATAATCTTTAACGATGACTTTAGCCGTTTCTAAAAATTTTATATGATTACGCTCCTTTGCTCGTGATTTGCAAAGAAGTTTACGTCCTTCTAATTTAGTATCTAATTTTGTTTTTTTCATCATCTTCCTCCAGCGAGAGTTATTATAATTCACAATTAGATACTTGTCAATATCAAATTAATAATTGATTAGTTATTGTAAATTCTATCTAATCTCTAATTTATTATTTTCTAAGTTTTCTTAGGAAAGGTGGTAAATCGTCATCATCTAAAAATGGTTTCTTTGCTTTGATAGATATATCTTCCACTTTATCTGTAGATTGTTCTTCCTTTTGTGGTTCTACATTAGGTTGTTCCATTTCTAAATCTGGCTCTGGATTTTCCTTAATTTCTTCTTGATTATTTGCAACGAAAGGTTTAAAGTCCGCACGATTGTCTTTAAATTCTGGAGTTAAAGTATTTTCTTTTTTATTATCATCAAATCCTGTAGCAATAACTGTAATTGCTGTTTCTCCATTCATATCATTATTAATTCTTGCGCCAAATATAACATTACAATTCTTGTCTGCAACATCACGCACTAAATCAACTGCTTCATACACTTCAGACAATGTAATATCACGTCCACCTGTCACGTTTATCAATATACCAGTAGCACCTTCAATACTCGTTTCTAATAATTGACTAGTGACGGCTTGTCTAACTGCTTCAATCGTTTTGTTAGCGCCTCTACCTTTACCTACACCCATATGTGCAATGCCTTTACCTTTCATAATTGTTGAAACATCGGCGAAGTCTAAGTTAATAAGTCCCGGTACTGCGATAAGTTCGCTTACACCTTGAATTGCTTGTCTAAGCACATCGTCAGCATATCTAAATGCGTCCATAAATGGAACGTCTTTCTTTAAAATAGTATATAATTTTTCGTTAGGTATTATAACTAGCGAATCAACGTACTTTTTCATTTCCTCAATGCCTTGATCTGCATTTGATGCACGTTTAGGCCCTTCGAATCTAAAAGGTTTAGTCACAACACCGATTGTTAAAATTCCCATTTCTTTCGCAAGTCTAGCAATAACTGGCGCAGCTCCATTACCTGTTCCGCCACCCATACCTGTAGTGATAAACAAAAGATTAGTCCCAGCTAGCATCTTTTTCAATTCTTCTTGACTTTCTTCAGCGGCAGCTTTACCTACTTCAGGATTGGCGCCTGCGCCTAGACCTTTAGTTAGTTGCTCTCCTATCTGAATTATTTCATCTGCGTTTGACATCATCAAGTCTTGTTTATCAGTATTAACTGCAACAAAATGTACACCAGTGATTCCCGCTGCAACCATACGATTAACAGCATTATTACCGCCACCGCCTACTCCGACAACTTTAATATTACATATTGTGTTTTGTAAATCCATAAATAACCTCCTAAATAACCACCTGCGACAATTCTACTAAACCAGTCTGTGAAGTTTGGAACTTGTCTAAAGTTGTATCAAATTGATTTTTAAATTCATACACGTCAAGTCCAGTCACATCTTTAAAAATGTTCTTTACTCCTTTAAAGTTTGCAATTCCGTCCCCAGTAAGATATATATCAATATCTTTGAAGACATCATCTATTGATAGCATATCGCCTATAGACTTTGCTATAATTTCAATCCTACTTTTTACGATTTGATTAGTAATATTGATAGGTGCTTTAATTAAACTACCTTTAGAACATATTTCATAATATTCATTTTTGTTAGTTTCAATCGTCAATATTACTTTGCGCTTAATCAGTTCAGAATCTTTAAAACTTAAACCTAAAATTTGCATAATATCGCTTGATATATGTCCGCCACCAATCGGCAAAGTACTTAAGAATGCTAACCCTTCACCTTTGTAAACACAAATACTCGTAGAAATGTGCCCAACATCTACTACTGCAATAGGACGTTTCACGTCGAATTGTTTAGCGCAGACCATTGCTTGACCTAATGCCGTAGATAAGAACTCAAAATTGTTTACGCCAGCAGTTTTTAAATTCTCAGTTATTATATTTAAGAATGATTTATTAACTAATATATAACTTGCATCTAAAGTTAAAGTCCTGGTTTTCTTACCTAACGGTGATAATGTCTTCAAATTGTCGTCTAATATAAATTGCATTGGACTATAATTTATTACTGAATATTCTTCGCTATCTCCGAAATCAGCATTGACGTTATACAAATCTAAAATGTCGTTTTGACTAATTTTATGTAAATCAACGAATGAGCGCGAAATACGTTTGCATACGCATTTACAAAATTCGCTCGGCGCTCCCACAAGAATTTTTGTGATAGGCTTACGCAACTTATTCGACATCTTACCAATTAATTGTGATAACGTATCTGCTAAGTCGTCTAGTGACAAAAACTCTCCGTCCATATATCCGTCGTACAAAATGTCTTCCTTCGTGACTATATGTACTTTACCAGCAAAACGCGATATGGCGAGTAATGTTAATTTAGATGACCCTATATCTAGTATATAGTTTAATTTATTTAGCAATTTTACCCCCACAAAACTATTATAATTGTATATTTTTTGATATTTTTAGTCAAATGTTTTAATTATAAATTAAAATATTTTATAGTGTTTTAGTTAAATTTTATATTTGTTATTTAGAATAACACAATATGTAGTATATGGTATTTATTAAGTACACAAATGATTTTTCCCTAATAAAAAAATATACAATATCTTGTGGCTATATTTTATTGTTGACATATGGTTTATTTATATAAAAAAGGTAGGTGACTCCTACCAAATTATGCTTGATAACCAATTATTTCCAAGCCTTCACTATCGAATAAATATTTTATTGTTCCGTGAGTATTATCGCCGTTTGCAATCTCTCCTAGTGCAAGTTTGTTGTATATAACAAAACAAACATTAATTTTATAATTTATATTTTCGTTTGGTTTACCGATTTTAATTACAACACCTGCTCTAGTATTAATAGTTAAAACGTCATAACCTACATCGGTTAATTCAATGCTGTCGATTATCTCTTTTATATCATCGCGGTCAGCATTCTCTCCTTCAATAGTATCTACTTGCGTAAACATTGCTGTAAAAAGGTTGTCTGTTAAACTAGAAAAATCTGTTGTTCCAATAAATTCTCCAACTTTAGCGGTAGAATTAATTTCTAAACCGTTGTTTATTTTAATGAGCTTTTGAATAGAACTATCCTCTTTCGTCACTTCAAGAATCTTTAACTCTTCATCTAAAATGTAATAATTATCATTTTGTATTGAATAATACATTGCTATTCTTAAGCGAATACGTATTTCTATAGCAATAACACTAGTGGTTTTAATTTGAACTACCTTAATTTCTGGATATGTAGTTTCTATTCTATCTATTGCGCTCTGTTTGTCCAATGCAAATATAGATTTTCCGTTTTTTAACTTTGCCGTATCTATGATTTCTTGCGATGAATAAGGAATAGATGCACCATCGACAATTACAACGTTTTGCTTTCTCAAACAAAATACAGCGCCAAACAAAAGTATTAT
Source organism: uncultured Clostridia bacterium (assembly GCA_944377165.1). GTDB lineage: Bacteria > Bacillota > Clostridia > Christensenellales > UBA1242 > Onthoplasma. The sequence continues at coordinate 130,572 of CALWEJ010000001.1, forward strand.
CAGCGCTAAAACTGATAATAATACAGTCGTTAAGATTATAAATTTCTTTTTACTCATCGTATGCGTTTTATGTCTGCACCTAGTTTGCTTAGACTATTTTCTAAATATTCATATCCCCTATCTATGTAATGAACATTGTTGACTATTGTTTCGCCTTTAGCCACTAACCCCGCCAGAACTAAACTTGCTCCACCGCGTAAATCTTGTGAATTGACTTCACTGCCGTGTAATTCTTTTACTCCGTTAACAATTACATTACTAGATGAAATAATGTCAATATTCGCACATAATGATTTTAACTCATTCGCCGTATTAAATCGATTGCTGAATATATTTTCTTTTATGCTAGTGCGCCCTGAAGCGGTTGTGCTAAGAGCAAGTATCATTGACTGCAAATCGGTAGGGAACTTAGGATAATATCCAGTAGATAACTTACTTATAGAATTTAGTCTAGAATCACTCCTAATATGAATTATATCACTATTCGACTTAATTTGACAACCCATTTTAATAAGTTTTTTTATTAAACTATGATTATGTTCGGGAATAGCATTTAATAAGGTGACATCACCGCCACACATAGCCGTCGCGCACATAATCGTTCCAGCCACTATTCTATCACTAATAGGCTTGTATCGTATGCCGTCGAGCCTATCTACACCATATATAGTTATTTTTTTTGAACCAGCGCCATATATTTTTGCGCCCATTGATGCCAAAAAATTGCATAAATCTACAATCTCAGGTTCGCGCGCAGGGTTTAATATCGTAGTTTTACCACGTCTTAAGCAGGCAAATTCGATTATATTCTCGGTTGCTCCTACACTCGGAATTTTTAATTTTATCTTTGTAGGACAAAATTTTTCGACTCTAAAATGTATCTCATCTCCCTCTTGTTCGACTCTTACACCTAACTTTTTAAACGCGTCAATATGTATATCAATAGGACGATTTCCGATATTGCAACCGCCCGGCATACTTATGCAAGCATTATCAAAACGTGCAAGCATAGCGCCCAAAAGAAAAACCGATGAGCGCATAGTTCTACTAAGTTTACAATCAATTTTTATATCTCCTATTGTTCGTGGGTCAATAGTCACATTCGAATTTGCAACGTTTATCTTAGCGCCTAATTTATCTAAAATTCTTAGCATATTATCGCAATCTAATATGTCAGGCACTTTTTCTATCGTCACAGGTGAACTAGCCATTATGCTAGCGGACAATATAGGTAGGACTGCATTTTTAGACGTCTGAATTTCGATAGTACCATTTAAACGATTTCCTCCGTGAATAAAAAATTTGTCAACAAAACTACTTCTCATATTACATTGTATGAAAATTTATTGTTTGCCGACAAAATTTATTTAAATATTAAACTCTCTTTTTAGAAGCCCATAATGAAGCACGTCATAAATTTTACTTTCTTTTATGCGACATTCTCTTTCTCTCCCCTCAAGTTGAAATCTTAACTGCTCCGCTAATTTTATGCTCGAAATATTTTCGTCCCAAATACTAACTGCAATCTTATTCATATTTAAATTGTTAAATATATAATTGATAAAAGCTTTTGATGCTTCTAATGCATACCCGTGCTTTTGGTAATTTAAATTTAAACCCCAACCTATTTCACAACATTTATTTCGTGTAGATAGTTTACTTATATTTAAACTACCTATGATTTGTCCATTTTCTTTTAATGCAATTGCCCAAATTAAAGTTTGATTTTGTTGTCCATACTTGTCAATATAATTGTATAATATATTTTTAGATTCCTCCTTCGATTTAACATCTCCAGATATGAAATCAAAATATGATTTTTGCGCATTCCACTCAATAAAACTATCCAAATCTGTTTTTACAAATTTTCTTAACACTAAGCGTTCAGTTTTAATTTCATCTATACTTATCATTATTTATCCTTATCACAAATTAACAAAACATTTACATTTTAATTAAAAAATCATTTAAATAAAATAAAATTAACTTTTAGATTATTAATGTACTTACTGATAATTCTTGCAAAATTATTTTGTTGATATTATACTATTTTTATTTTTTAAATTCTCCCAATCTTCCCTGAAAAGTCCATAATGATAGACATCAAAAAATTTGTCATTTTTAACTCTTGCTTGTCTTTCCACTCCTTCTTGTATAAATCCAAGCTTATTTGCTAAATTCTGACTAGCTATATTTCCATCCCAAACTGCTAAATCTATCCTATTTATATCCGTTGTACTAAAAATAAAATCAATTATATAACTTGACACTTCAAACGCAAAACCTTGTCTTTGAAATTTTTTATTTATTCCATATGCAAGACTACAAGATTTACAAATATCATTATATCCATTTAAGAAATAGTCCCAATTAATTTATTATTGAAATATATTCCCCACATAAGAAAAGGTTTATCTTTGTTGTTATATCTTTCTATTATATTTTCAAGTTTCTCTTTACACTTTTGACTTGTCATTGGACTACCGGGCTGAAATTCATAATAATTTGGATCTCCCTTATACTCAATAAAATCATCTAAATCACGCATCGTCATTTTCTTTAATGTTAATCTTTTAGTCTTTAAATATTTTGTTTCCATATCAGTCCTTTATTATTTATTATTTAATTAAAATTTTCTAACTTAATAAATATTACGAAAATTGTTTGTTATTAATATATTTATTATATAATATAAAAACAAAAAATCAATTAATTTATAAAAGTTTTTTATCTTGTTTCGCTATATTCAACACAACGCCGATAGCGGACATAAAAACAAATAGCGACGTACTGCCTGCACTGATGAATGGCAGTGGAAGACCTGTCGGCGGAATACTACCTGATACAACTGCAATATTTAATATTACTTGTATGCTTATTATCGCCCCTATTCCAAAACATAAAAATGCAGAAAACTTGTTATTTGCGCGCATACCTACGCGGAATATACTAATTATCAAAGTTATGAAAACAAGGACAACTATCAAACAACCAACAAAACCTAATTCTTCCGCAATAATCGAAAAAATGAAATCACTTTCACTAAACGGCAAAAATAGCTCTGCTTGTCTGCTATTGAATAGCCCTACACCCCAAAGTCCGCCACTTCCGATTGCGTACAATGATTGAATGAGTTGATAACCTTCTTCTAGCGGATTTTGCCACGGGTCAATAAATGCTATTATACGACTTAATCGATACGGTTCTATCATAATGAGTACAACGACAAGTGCTATTGCTGGGACAATCATTAGTCCAAACACTTTTAATCGCATACCGCCTATAAAGAGCATAAAAATCAGTGTAAAAGCGACGCACATTGTAATGGACATATTCGGTTCTAACATTATAAGTAAGCAATAAATCCCGCCTAGTGATAATGTCAATAATACGTGTTTAACTTCTCCTAACTTATCTCCGTCTGACAAATAACCAGCAAGGAAAAAAACTAGGCAAAATTTAGCGATTTCGCTCGGTTGAATGGTAAAGCTCCCTATTCCTATCCAACGCGTAGCACCATAACTTGTACGCGAGAGTCCAGGGACAAACACAAGCACAAGAAAAACTATGCCAACAATAAAAAATATCCAATAAAATTTTTTGTAAATTCTATTATTTATAAATGTACAAACAATTAGCCCTATTAACCCAATTGCTACGCCTATGATTTGCTTTTTTAGATAGAAAAACTCGTCCGAATAATTAACTAACGCTGAATATTTACTTGCACTATATACCATTATACAACCAAATATGACTAGTGCTAACGTGCATATGATTATAATTAAACTATCTTTGTTTAAAGTTTTTTTCATACTCATACACCATTTTATTAAAAGCTTTTCCGCGTGCAATATAATTAGGGAATTGGTCATAGCTAGCACTTGCAGGCGACAAAACAATAGCATCTAAGGGATTTACTAAACTCACCGCTAAATTAAAAGCAGAATTAAGGTCAGATGTCTTAGTTATTTCAAAATCTGTATTTTCTTCAATGAGTTTATCTGCAATTTGACCGAATGCTATTATATGTTTAACTCGTTTAGGTAATTTTGAAAATAGTTTAGTGTAATCTAATCCTTTTTCTTGCCCACCTAAAAGCAAGATTATTGATGTTTTTATACTCTCCACACACGCTAAAGTTGATGCTATATTCGTTGATTTGCTATCGTTTATGAAAGTAATATCGTTTACTGTCGCTACCTTTTGCACCCTATATGCGCTCAGTTCAAATTCTTTTAATGCCTCAATAATTTTTAGTACAGGTACGCGATAAATATACGCAAAAGCTAGTGCGCACATTACATTGTAAACATTATGCTTTCCTTTTAATTTTAATTCGTTAAGTGCAATGATTTTATGTTGGTGAATATATATGTACCCATTTTTGAGATAAATATCTGCCACGCGTTTTTGTGAATAAGTGACTGTTATGCAATCGCGCGTACAATGTATTTTATCATCTAAATTGATTATTGCATAATCATTTTGTTTTAAATTTTTGAATATAGAATATTTTAAATTTGTATATTCTTTCATTGTCTTATGTCTAATTAAATGGTCAGGTTCAATATTTGTTATTGTCGCCACGTGTGGGGAAAAACTATCGCAATGTTCTAGCATAAAACTACTAATTTCGGTCACGTGAATAGCATTTTTATGCTCTAAAACTGCGCGCGACAAAGGATAGCCATTGTTTCCGCAGGCTACTGATTTATACTTTTTACTTAATATTTTAGCGGTTAATTCTACAGTGGTCGTCTTGCCGTTAGTACCTGTTATCGCGACGAGATTTTTAGAAAACTGACTAGCGAACTCAACTTCACTATAAATTCGTTTATTTAGTTTGTTAGCTAATTTCACATAAGGATTATCCAGAGTAATCGCTGGAGATAGAATTAAAAAATCAAACTGACTTATTAACTGTTCATTTAAGTCATAAACTAAATACACATTTTTTAATTTAACATTTTTTAATTTTTCTTCATTGTCGTCAAAAATATAGACGTTTACTTTTAATTTATTTAAAAGATTTGCGACCCATTCCCCAGAGATTGACACTCCGTAAACGAGTGCATTCTTGTGCTTAAAATTATTCTTCATACTTAATCATATTATCCATAAAAATTTTTATTACAAAAGGTATAAAATAATACAAATTACTGCGGTTATAATTGTTGTAGCTGAATATATGGCTACTACTTTTGGTTCACTAATACCTGAAAGTTGCAAGTGATGATGAAAAGGAGCCATTTTAAATATTCGTTTTTTCTTAAGTTTATAAACGAAAACTTGCAATATAACAGACACAGCAGATATTACAAAGCACACCCCTAATATAGGAACTAAAAATTCTTGTCCAAGCAAGCACGCACTTGTCCCAATATATCCACCTAAGCAAAGCGAACCTACATCGCCCATAAATATAGAAGCCTTAAATGTATTGAACATAAGAAAACCGAGTATCGCACCTACGAACAGCATACTCAAGACTGATATATTTTGTATGTTGTTTATTATCGCACCTGTTTCGCCGTCGTTATATAGAGTAGTCCCAATAATATTTGTTATAATTGTAAAGGAAATTAAATAAATCAAACTTACCGTTCCAGCTAGTCCGTCAAGTCCGTCCGTCAAATTTACACTATTAGTTGTCGCTAAAAGTAGTATTATAATCAGCGGAACAATAAAAAATCCTATATCAAAAGTATTAGTTAAAAAAGGTATAAATAATTGACCACCTACATTTGAAAAATATATATAGAGCGAAAATATAATTGCAATGCCGACTTGTCCAATGATTTTTTGATAAGGCTTTAATCCTAAATTTTGTTTGTATTTTATCTTTATGAAATCGTCCATAAAACCAAGTACACCAAAAAATATACTAACAAGCAAACACATAAACCAAGACGTGTCATAATCTAAAAATAAAAATGCTAGCGCTAGCGTAGATATAATAAATACTACCCCACCCATAGTAAGAGTTCCATTTTTATCTTTATGATTCTCGACGTATTTTAAAATCGTTTGTGATGCGTGCATATTGCGATATATTCGCTTTATTATCGGCATTAAAATGATGGAAAGAATAAAGCTTAATAAAAACGCGAGCAAGAGTTTTATCATACATTTATCTCGCTTAATTTAGTATTGTACTTGAAATAATTCTCTACTACCTTATAATCGCTATAGCTATATTTAACTCCCTTAATCTCTTGATAATTTTCCGCTCCTTTACCCAAAATCGCTACTACATCATTTGCCTTTGCTATACTCAAAGCATATTCAATAGCCGAAGTTCTATCAGTTATCCTAACTAAATTTTTGCCATCGCAATTTCTAATGATGTCATCTATAATCATATCTGGATTTTCATCACGCGGATTGTCGCTAGTCACCACAACAAAATCACTATAATTTACCGCCACCGTGCACATCTCACTTCGTTTTGTTTTATCTCTATTCCCTCCGCACCCAAATACTGTTATTAAACGTGATATTGGAAGTTTCTTTAACGTACTTAAAACATTAGCAATACCGTCTGGAGTATGAGCATAATCAATTATTACGTGATAATTTGCATCTACGTTCAATACGTTAAATCTGCCAGGGACTTTAATCTCCGTGCTATTTATAACCTTTAAAATGTCTTTTAATTGGAAATTTAGTTTAGATAAAATTGTTATTGCCATTAATACATTTGATAGATTATATTCGCCCATTAAATTAGTATGCCCAGAGTATGTTTTTCCGTTGTACTCTATTTTAAAATCGCTACCATTTAATGTTTGAGTAGATGAAATTAGTTTTAATTGACCTTCTTTTCCAAAAGTCGTTATTTCTATATTAGATTTTTTTAACAAATCTTTATTTGATTTTGCGTCTAAATTTACTACACCGCATTTCGCGTGCTTGTAATCAAATAAACTCATCTTACATTTTATATAGTTATCCATATTGATAAAGAAGTCTAAGTGGTCTTTTGTAATATTTGTTAGACCAACTACATCAAAATGAATATTATCAATTTTATTTAGTGCAATCGCGTGCGCGCTTACTTCCATAACGACGTATTCGCACTTATTGTCTTCCATATCGCGAATCAACCTATGCAACTCAATAGGGTCTGGCGTGGTTAGCTCGTTAGGTAATACTAAATTGTTAATAACTACACCTTCTGTCCCTATTAGCCCAACATTCTTACCCATATTCATTAAAATTTCGCGTATTAGAAAAGTTGTAGTAGTTTTTCCGTTCGTACCAGTGATACCTATAAACTTCATTTTCGATTTATATGTACCAAAGAAAATTGAGCAAATATACGACATTGTAGCACGTACATTTTCTACTAAAATTTGTGGTACAGCATAATCTAAAAATCGCTCTACGACTAAGCAAACAGCGCCGTTATCAATGCTATCTTGAGCATAGTCGTGACCATCATTCTTAAGTCCTTTTATGCAAAAATAAATGCCGTTTGAAACCTTTTCATTACTATTGCAAGTTAGTGAATCTATATCTATATCTCGATAATTCTTTATTCCTATAAATTTTAAATTTGAGATTATATCATATAATTTCATACTCCACCTCTTGAACGTAATTTAGCATAAAATAATCAATATTTATCCTTGGCTACAAAATAAGACAAAAACTTTTAATTTGTGATTAAATATACTATTTCTCCCAAATACAGCAAGGTATTTTCTTCTGGAAGTTGTGCGATAACATATTCCCCTTCGCCATCAAACATTACATTTAACCCTAATTTCTTTAACTCAGCGCACGCTTCTGCAAGCGACTTACCTACTAAATAAGGCATTATAATATTAGGCTGATTTTCTAACTGAGTATAATCGTTCGGCTCAAATGCTTTAAGTGTAAATATCTTGTTTAACACATTTTGACCAATCGGTTTAGCAACAACACCGCCGTAATAAACACCATTAGACGGCTCGTTCACACATATGATTATCACATATTGCGGATTTGTCGCAGGATATGTCCCAATAAAACTTGATATATATTTACCGCTCGCTATCTGTCCATTTTCATCGTATTTTTGTGCTGTTCCTGTCTTACCGCCGACGTCATATCCTGCGATAAAAGTAAAATTGCCTTCACTATTAACATTGTTTGCTAGCATCATATTTATTGTTGCGATAGTTTCGTCTTTCAAGTTAATTTTTGTCTTTGTAATAGCATTTTCATAAATTTTTTCTCCGTCAATCTCCATATAGTCGAGTAAATGCGGAGTTGTATCATAACCTGTAGTTATTTTTGCATATGTTGAAGCCATTTGTAATTGTGTGACCGCGACTGCGTGCCCAAATCCAATTCGCGCTAGGTCAACTGTACGTACACTCTCTTTATTCATAACTATTCCGCTAGATTCGCTTGCAATGTCAACCCCTGTCTTTTCGCCTATGCCGAAATAATCTAAATATTCATACATCTTATCTACTCCGAGGCGCAATGCTAGATTAACAAATACGCAGTTGCAACTATTCTTAAATGCGTCTAAAAGTGTTAGTCTGCCGTGCCCGGTAGTCTTCCAACATTTTATAGTTTCTCCGTCAACTGTTATATGTCCGGGACAAAAAAATGTTTCCTCAATATTAGTAAGCCCTTCATTTAGCGCGGCAGCTAATGTTATTAATTTAAAGGTACTTCCCGGCTCATATACGTCAACTACGGTAGAATTCTTTGTCATTTGTTGAAGTGCAGATATATCATCACGCGGAACATTATTTAAGTCGAAATTCGGTATGCAACTCATTGCTTTTATTCCGCCTGATTGTGCATCTAAAATTATACCGCTAACCCCCATTGCTTTATGTTCGACATATGCGTTCATTAATTCTTGCTCTAATATATTCTGCATTTGTATATCTAACGTTGTGTATATGTTTGCACCTGCTACGCTCGGAATATAATAACCTAATGAATTTTCTATTTCTTCTCCTCTAGCATTAGTCTGTGTTAAACTTTTTCCGTCAATTCCTTTTAAGTACTTATCGTAATAACTCTCTAACCCTGCCTGCCCAATATTATCTATAGTGCAATAGCCCAACACTTGTGTAAGCGAACTTGAATACGGATATACTCTCTTAACATTTTGCGACAAGTAGATTCCATCATATTCGGTTAATTTTAATGCTTTTTCTTCTTCTACCTGCATTTTTACAAGTATTTCACTAAACGCAGTATTTATCACCTTAGTATATGCGGTATCATAATCAACATTTAATAATTCGTTTATAGCATTAGCAAGCGCTACCGGTTCAGTCACATTACGTGCACGCACATACACATCATACGTGGTCACTGTAGTTGCAAGACTTACACCTGAACTATCAAAAATTTCACCCCTTTTGCTAGACAGGGGCAAATCTCTTAACCATTGTTCTGCCGCTAATACTTGTAAATTTTTTCCATTTAAAATTTGAAGATAAAAGATTCGGCTTAGAAGTGCAAAAAATAAAACTATTATGATTATAATTACTGCGACAAAGCGCCTTTGAAGTGAAAATAGGTTGTAAAATGTTTTAAACTTTTTCATATTTAATTCTATTATCTTTTTAGCTTGTTTAGAATAAATTATTATCTTCCCTTATTTGTTTTTCTTAATCTAACGTTATTTATGTAGATTATTATTGAAGATTATTAAAATTAATTGAAGTTTAATATTTCTAGTGTTTTAACTAGCACTTGACTAAATTTATCTTATTTGCTAAAATTAATTAAATGAAAATATTTTCTATTAGTGATTTACATCTTGATATAAATAATACCAAGCCGATGGATATATTCGGCCCTATTTGGCACGGTCATTTAGATAAAATTAAAGCGGATTGGAATGATAGAGTTTCGGATGACGATGTCGTAATTCTCGCCGGCGATTACTCTTGGGCAATGAAATTAGACGATGTTGTACCAGATTTTGAACTCCTTAATTCGCTTAAAGGAAAGAAAATCATTATCCGCGGTAATCACGACTATTGGTGGAGCAGTGTTAGCAAAGTTCGAGAAAAATTACCTAAAAATTGCTATGCTTTGCAAAACGACGCTATTAAAATAGGTGATTATATTTTTTGCGGAAATCGCGGTTGGTTAATTCCAGAAGGAAAATTTAAATCAGAAGAAAACGAGCGCATTTACGCACGCGAATTGATTAGACTTAATTTGTCCTTGCAAAGTGCTAAAAAATTACAGACAAACAATGAAAAAATAATCTATATAACGCACTTCCCTCCTTTTAATAATAAAATTGAAGAAAATGAGTACACTCGAACTATAGAAAGTTTTGGAGTTTCTGCAGTCATTTTTGCGCACCTGCACGGATATGTAAATCCTAAAATGTTATATAACGAGTTAAACAATGTTAAGTACTATCTAACTAGTTGCGACGCAGTAAAAAATAAATTAGTTGAAATTATTTAAGATAAATGGAGTATTATGGAATTCAAACACATTTCAGTATTAAAAAATGAGGCGATTGACGGATTAAACATTAATCCTAATGGTATTTACGTAGATTGTACTACAGGCGGTGGCGGTCACTCGCTAGAGATTGCAAAAAAATTGGAAAACGGCAGATTAATTTGTATAGACAAAGATACTGACGCACTTTCAAGCGCAAAAATAAGGCTAAAAGATTATATAGATAAAATTACATTCGTTAACGATAACTTCGCTAATATTGACAATATTTTAAATGCTTTACATATTGATTACGTTGATGGAATTTTAGCCGACCTTGGTGTTAGTAGTTATCAAATTGATACCGCTGAGCGCGGATTCAGTTTTATGCATAATTATAGGTTAGATATGCGAATGAATAAGGCGCAACCACTCTCCGCTTACGAAGTTGTTAATACTTACAGTGAAGACGAGCTAGCGCGAATAATGTTTCAATACGGAGAAGAAAAAAACTCACGACAAATTGCTAGAAAAATCGTTAAATTGCGTGAAAAGAAGCCGATTGAAACTACTTTTGAATTACGTGATATAGTTAAATCTAGTTATCCGCCTAAATTTCAAAATAAAACGACTTTACCTAATAAAGTCTTTCAGGCTATACGTATAGAAGTAAATAACGAACTTAACGATTTAGAGCTATCAATAGAAAAAATGTTGTCAAAACTTAAAAAAAATGGTAGAATATGCATAATAACATTTCATCCGCTTGAAGATAGAATTGTTAAATCTCAATTTAAACTACACTCTACTGACTGCATTTGTCCGCCAAAAATTCCTAAATGTATTTGCGGTCACAAGGCAGATATTAAGCTTATAACTAAGCACCCTATTGCTCCAAGCGATGATGAAATTAGTAATAATTCGCGTAGCGCTAGCGCAAAATTAAGAATAGCGGAAAAATTATAAGTTATGGATTTAGAAAGAGAAAAAGAAACTAATACCAATACTATTACTGAAAGCGAGCAAGTTATTAAAAAAGAAAGCTTGCTTAATGATTTGCCCGACGTTAATGACCTTTTAAAGAGCGAGCAAGAGATTAAAGCGACTACTACTCCAACCTTAAAGGGATTGAAAAGTGCTGAAGATTTAAATCACGTAGAAAATAAAACCTTTACTAAGAAAAGTGACAAAAAAAAGGATTTAATTAAGCGACGTGTAAAGGTACTGACCGGAGTTTATATTGCTGTTGCGTCTTTACTATTTGCATTTGTTGGTATAAATTTAATAACACTTGCAATTCTTAATCGTGATATAAATTCAAATGCAAATACTATCGATGCGCAAACTCAAGCAGTCACTATTTATGAAAATCAAACGACTCCAGATGCTCCTCCTGCTGGTGAAGATATCACAATCACTCTAAATGAGCCACGTGATTATAGCGATGACGACCAAGAACTATCTTTCTTAGACAAACTAACAATATTATTTAGAAATCTTTTCGGTTAAATTAATTATACAAAATTCCTAACGCATTTTGTTTTTTATATTAAAAAACAGGTTAAATTTTACCTGCTTTATGATTTTACTGATTCTTCTTTTCTTTTCTCTTCTATTCTCTTGTTCCTATCATACAAAAGCATTAATTTCGGACGGTTATAACGTTGAATAATTATTGGCATAACATTAATGATTAGACTTGCAATAACCATAGGTAGCGAAAACAAAAAACATAATTTAATATCTGTAAATAGCGCCGTTATAGAAAAGATTGCGCTAAGCGAATGCATAACTTCCGCATAAATTGTTTCCTGCATAAATTTCATAATAAGGTCGTTATCGTGAGTATTAGCAATTTTCGATTTATCAAAACCTACTAATAATTTCCCTAACTCTGGAATTTTATCTTTCCATTTCCTTACACCTAAAAACAAATACAACTTTGTTTCCCATTTATGCACTTTGAAAATCTTTGCATATGGATTTACATTTTTAGGTAAAAGCAATCTGGTCAAACTAGCGAACAAAACGTTTACCCCTATCACTACAATTAATGAGATAAGGACTTTCTGCATAGCATAACCTTCAGTTATGTTAAAATAAGGCACGCCTACAAATACAGCGAGCAAACAAGATATTAATACTGCAACTACAGTTAAAATTTTAAAGCACATATTCTTATTCTTTATCATATTATAACATTATTAGTGCTCCCTGTCAAATAAAAATTTTAAAATTAAATTTTAATAAAAATTTTAAAAATTATATAAAAACGACAGAATTTTTGCGAAATTTCATTAAAAATTCAAATATTTTCCCAAAAAATTGTGATTAACAAAATTTTTCATTATTGAATATACATATAGTATAGAAAACTTAGGAGGTAAAAATGTCTTTCTATACAGATTCACGACCAGGCATATTCCCTGGGCAGACAAACAATGTATTGAATGGACTTTGCGAAAGAATTTGCATACAAACGACAAAGGTTTTTGACGCGTGTATGAATCAAAGTCAAATAGACAACTATTCACTTACATTGACTGATTTTAATCCGTCTAGTCCAACTACTCCATTGACTTTTGTTAGTGGAAATTCTCTTGGCTCTACTGCGACGGTTAGTGGTCTTAATATAACTCGTTTCGAAGATAGACCAAATTTTGCACGTGTGCAGGCTGTAATTAATATCCCTGTGACAATTACATACACTGATGCTACCAATGTTCCCGGTACTGCTACTGGCACGATTTCATTAGCTCAAGATGTAGTTTTATATGTCCCACAACCTTCACTTACACCTATCGACGTTGTTGCATTTGGTAGTGTAGTGATTTCTTCTGGAGTGTATAATACATCGACCGGAGCTTTTGATATTAGTGCCTGTGTGACTACAATATTAAAAGTTGTTGCTACTGTTGACGTATTAGTTCCAAGTTATGGATATTGTCCTATTCCACCTTGCACTCCTTACACTGGCGATGACGTCTGCCCAGGAGTGTTCGACTTACCGCTATACCCAACTGCTGTAAGTCCGCAATCAACTAACGCAAGATAATAAAATTATATTTTCGTTAGTTATCCCCCAAAAAGATAGTGATAATAAATTCACTATCTTTTTTTATATAAATAGATTTTTAGATTTGCACCTATATTGTACTAAAAATGTAAAATTAAAAAACCACTAGACTAAATTCTAGTGGTTTCATTATTAAAGAAAATCAAGACTTTGAAAATTTGCTATTAATGTATTTACCTTTTTTACTTTTTATTAATATAGTTTTCTAAAATATCTCCGATTGATTCTACCCCTATTTTTTTATTTGCACTTGTAGGAATAATTCTTATTTTATTGAATCTCAATTCGGACGCAATTTTATTTACTCTATCATTTAATTGACTACGCGTGATTTTGTCCGTTTTTGTTAATATTATAATCGCAGGAATCTCAAGGTCCGCTAAATAATCTAACATTTTTTTATCTAATTCGGTAGCAGACATTCTACTATCTAACAGCAAAAGTACTACTTTTAACTGTGAATTATCAGTAAAATATTCGTTTAATACCATATCCCAACTATCAGACGTACTCTTTGATGCGCGATTGTATCCATATCCGGGCAAATCAACTAAATAAAATTCATTATTTACTTTGAAATAATTAACTAGACGCGTTCTTCCGGGTGTAGCGCTCGTTTTTGCCATTTTTTTATTATTAGTAAGCATATTAATTAAACTACTCTTGCCTACATTACTTCGCCCCACTATTGCAATTTGTGGCAATTCATCAAATATAAATCCGTCGCGGGCACTGGCACTTTTAATAAAATTTGTATTAATAAATCTCATTGTTTTATTTTATCATATCTTAATCATATTGTCAAATTTATGCATTAGAAAAGATTTTGATTATTTTTGTAATTGTCTTGACTTTATCGAACATATGTTCTATAATATAATAATTAATTACGAGGGAATTTTATGAGAGCGATTCTACATATAGATATGAATAACTTTTATGCCTCCACCGAATGTTTACTTAATCCAAGTCTAAAAAATTATGCGGTAGCAGTTGCTGGTGACCCCAACAAGCGCACTGGAATAATCCTTGCTAAAAATTATCTTGCTAAAGTCTATGGAGTTAAAACGGGCGAAGCTATTTGGGAAGCAAAGCAGAAGTGCCCTTCTCTTATTACCGTTGCACCGCATTTTGATAAATATCTTGAATTTAGCAGACGTGCGCATACGATTTATTACCAATATACCGATTTAATTGAACCTTTTGGAATAGACGAATGTTGGCTCGACGTCACTGACAGTCTGAAATTATTTAATTGCACCGCACGTGAATTAGCGATAAAAATACAAAATCAAATATTAAACGAACTTGGTCTAACCGTTTCTATAGGCGTTTCTTTCGGCAAAACTTTAGCAAAACTTGGTAGCGATATGAAAAAACCTCTCGGTCTTACTGTGATAGATAGTTCTAACCATATAGATATACTAAAAAAGTTAAAAATTGAAGATATGATTATGATTGGAAAACATACTTCAAAGAAGATGCGTACAATGAATATAAACACTTTATATGACCTATATTTACAACCCGTTGAATTTCTAAAAAAACACTTTGGAATTATAGGGTTATATTTGCATAATGCAGTATCTGGAATAGATGATGACAAACTCATAACCCCTAAGGACGAAGATGTTAAAAGTGTTGGAAACGGTGCAACCGCCGTTCACGATATGACAAGTCTAGATGAGATTAAAGCATTTTTACACGATTTAGCATTGAAGGTATCTAAGCGATTACGTGCGCACAATTTCCGCGCTAAGACGTTGCACCTAAGCATAAAATATAGCGATTTCACCTATTCGTCCGCTCAGCACACTCATAGCCATTATTTCAGCAATGAACAGGACGTATTTAAATTTGCATATGAAATATTTTTATCTCTCGCTGGAGACAAATTCCCTCCTGTGCGTGCATTGCGAATATGTACAAGTAATTTAACGAATGGACAAGAAAAAGAGCAAGTAAATATCTTTACTAATATAAAAAATGAAAATTTATGTTTCGCCATTGATAAAATCAAAGATAAATACGGAGAAAATAGCATAAATTTAGCAAAAGATTATAAATCATTCTAAATGCGTATAATATATAAGTATGAAAGTTGGGGCAAGTTTAATTATCATAACTAGTATTATATGCTTCGCATTGGCAGGATATAATTTATTAATTGTTGCCTCTCACCCAATAAAATATAGAGATGAAATTGTACATTATTCAAACGAATTTTCCCTTGACCCAGCGATTGTAGCAAGCCTTATAAATGTAGAAAGTTCTTATCGCGAACAAGTTATATCAAATAAGTCTGCAATCGGGCTTATGCAAATAAAACTTTCAACCACAGAATATTTAATAGATTATTATAAACTTAATGAAACGATAAGTTCTGATGAACTAATGAATGCAGACAAGAATTTATATTTTGGTTGTTTGTACCTAAGATATTTGATGAATAAATTTGAAGATAAATATACCGCACTAGCTTCATACAATGCTGGAGAAACTCGCGTGCGTGTTTGGCTTTCTGATAAACAATATTCGCTTGATGGTATAACTTTAAGCTCAATACCTTATAAAGAAACGCGCGATTATATTGTAAAAATTAAAAAAAATTTGAAATTTTATCAAAAAATTTATTAATTTTGATTAAAATTTCTTTTTTTTCGCTATTTTTATTAAATTATATAAATTTATTTGTTGAATTGCAGAATAAACATTTGTTCTAGTATATATAAAAATTTTCAAATTTTACCTTTTCTTACCTCTAATATTGAATTTTAAATCTGATGTTTTTATTTTCAAATTTGTTTTAAATCTCTTTATTTTACTTTTGATTTTCTTCTTACTCATTTTATATTTTAATAAACAAATTAGCATTCCGACAACAAGTATGACAACATATACTCCACTAATAATTCCAGATACTACATACAAATATTTTACTATGTACGAATATCCGACACACGATAGCATTAAATTAAATATGACAACTAACAATGCTACAATTAATGATTTATTTGACTTAGTTAGCATTTTATACATATTAAAGCTACAAATGATAAGAGTTGAAAATAAAGCTAAAATTAAGGTTATAAAATATATGTAATAGAAACTTGCATTAATGTTTGCACTGAGTTCAAACATAGGCATATTTGTTGAAAAAGTATTGCTAGCAAATACTAAAATATTTAATAATATAATTAAGCAAATACTAGCTATTACAAAGAGTCTTCCTTTTGTCTTTAGCTTCGTTTCAAATAAAACGGGTAATGCCGCTACAAAGTTATTAACTCCGAACAACAATCCATAAAATAGAGCCATTGACATATTCTTATCTATTATAGGTAAATTAACATTTTCTGGTGTTATGTTGCCTATAGAATTTATTATAATTACAGCAATCATAATCGGTATTATGAGATTTGCAACAAGCTTAATTTTTGATATACCGCCTATAAGGAGTATTACTGTAATTACAGATAATATGGTTGATACAATATTATATTTGAGTCCAAAAAATGTAGAAAATAAATAATCAGCCCCTGCTAACATACCTGCACTAGTAATTGCAAAGTTTACTATAAGTACAAATTTTGATAATTTATGAAGTTTTCCAAAGATTTTAGCATTAAATTCATTAAAAGTATTTAGTTCTAATTTTTTCCTTACATATTCTACAACTAAAAATAAATATACATATAGCAGGCCAAAAGCGATTAATCCAACAATTGATGCCCCTCCGAAGTCAAAAAAGAAGACGCATATCTCTTTACCCGAAGCAAATCCCACACCTATAATAGCGCTTAACACTAAAAAATAGTCCACGACAGTGGACCATATTTTTCCACCTCTCATATAAATTTATATGAAAGATTTCTTAAAATAATGCAATAATTACTGATTAATCATAATTATTCTTCCGCAGTGCTCACAAGTAAGCATTTTAGAGTGCTTCAACTTCTCTATAAAATTCAAAGAGAGTTCTACCTTGCAACCGCCACAAAAATCACCCTCAAGAGGAACAAATACAGGGAAAATTCCGTTTGCTTTCATTGTCTTATATTTTTCATATTTGTCTTTATCAACTACAGATTGCTCTAATTTTTGAATTTGTTTTTGCAATTCAGCGATTTTCGGTGCGACCTCTTGTTTCTTTTGCTCAATTCTTGCTTTAATCACGGTTGAACGTTTCTTTGCTTCCGTTAGTTTATTAGATAGCTCTGCGCTTTTTCTAACAATTTCTTCAGACTTGCGCACTAAATCGTCTATTTTCCTATTCTCTTCGCTTAAGTCACCAACAAGTGAATTTGCATCGGTTATCAGACTTTCGATATTATCTAAGTCTATGCTATCAGTATTGCGTTTGTGTACTATCTCACTTGTACCTTTTAGTTTATTATACTTAGACAATTCTATATTGTATTGTTTGATTAATTCGCTAGCTTGCGCCTCTAGTTGTTCGAAACGCGCACGGCCGTCTTGTAATAACTTTTTATAATTTTTAAAATCAATACTAGCAGGACACTTCTCCACTTCGCGCTCTAAAGCTCGAATTTGCCTATCAATTCGTTGTATTTCTAAAATTGTTTTCATTATTTACTGTTTCTCCCTTTATCATCATCTTCGTCCGCAATGTCATCGCGAAGTTTCTTTAATTTACTTGGGTGACGGAGTTTCCTTAAGGCTTTTGCTTCAATCTGCCTTATACGTTCACGCGTCACAGAGAATTCTCTACCAACTTCTTCTAGTGTTCGTGGGTGGGCATCATCTAGTCCGTATCTCAATCTAATAACTTTTTGTTCACGCGGAGTCAATGTTTCAAGAACGCTCATAAGCTGTTCCTTCAACATATTTTGTTGTGCTATATCTTGAGGAGAAAGTGCATTTTCATCTGGAATGATATCTCCGATTTTGCTTTCTTCCTCATGACCCATCTTACTTTCAAGCGAAATTGGGTCTTGCGAAATACGTTGGACTTCAACGACCTTATCTACTGTTGTGTTAAGTCGCTCTGCAATTTCTTCAACTGTTGGGTCTCTACCAAGTTCTTGCAACAAATCGCGAATCGCTATGTTTTGTTTATGAATAGTTTCAACCATATGGACAGGGACTCTCATTAAACGTGCTTGGTCTGAAATAGCACGTGTAATTGATTGACGAATCCACCAAGTACCATAAGTCGAAAATTTGTATCCTTTCGTATAGTCAAATTTTTCAACCGCCTTAGACAATCCGATATTTCCTTCTTGAATTAAATCCAAAAAAGGTAATTTGTTTTGGTAGTGTTTAGCAATGCTTACAACCAATCTTAAATTTGATTCCCATAATTTATTACGCGCGTAAATACTGTGTTCTTCTTTAAGTTGACGGCTTAGTTCGCACTCTTCCTCAGCGGATAAAAGAGGAATATTTCCAATTTCATTTAGATACATTTTAACAGGGTCATTACGACTTATCTGACTAATAATGTTTTGAAATTCTTTATCATCAACAGGCACATCGCTTACAGAATCTGTGACTGTTATACCATTCGAAATTAAGAATTGTTTAACAGTTTCTACTTCTTCTGCGTTTATATCTTCATATTTGCCTATCAATTTAGAACATAGTCTGTCTTCTGATATAGATTTTTGATGATTAGACTTAAATTGTTCTAACAATTTTTGTTCAATTTCTTCTAAATTAACCATTTTTCTTCTCCTCAAATTCCTCTTTAATGTACTCACCTATATAATAAATTACAAATTCTTTAAAATCTATTCTGCTATTTGGGTCATATTTATCTATAGCTTTCATCAGCCCTAAATTCGCGATTTGGACTAAATCTTGCAAGTCTATGTCCTCGTGAAACGATTTATAGTTTAAGCATAAATGCAAAACGTCTTTCAACTGCGTATTCAATATCTCGTTGCGTAAAGTTAAATCGTGCGAAGTAAAATAATTTTTTAACATTTCGCTTAATTGCTTTTTATTTACGTGTTTTAATTTTTTTATATCTACATAATAATCTAAAATTTTTTCTAATTCTTTTTCGTCAAAATCATAATTGACACTGGGTCGAAATCGCGCTGATATATATGCCACAATATCATCGTGATTATATCGTCCATTTGATGCTAACTCTATATATTTTTTATCAATATCATCTACTTTTAATCCTAAAAGATATTTATATAGCTTGTCCGTTTTGTCTATTTTTATCACTTTCGCTCCTTATTGATACGTTCTGTTATCTCTTGTAATTTCTTTAGACCGTCGACAATTTCTTGGTCAGTTTTTGCACTATCTAATTCTTTTTGAATACGATTTCGTTCTTTTTGCAACGAATATAATCGTACTCGTGCTATCGTTTCCGAAAGGAATACTGGATAAACATCATCAGTTGGGAAATCGTAATTTATAACTCTATCAATTAACGAATTTTTATCTATATCGAAATTATCAAATAATGTTGAAGCATTATAATTTTGTCCATTTGTTGTTTTTTCTTTTAAGAAAGAATATAATTCGCTCAACTCATCTTTCTCACTAAAGAGTTCTTCTATACTCGTCAAATCCGTAATCTTTTTATAAAGCATTGATGCTAACAGCATAATTTTACTCTCTAAAACAAAATTATCACTCGTCATTTCCTGCCCTATTTGCTTAGCTTCTGATATAGTCTTAGTATTGCCGTTTTCTATCATATTCAAACTTTTTCTCAGTGCATCAATAGGAATCTTAACTAATTTTTGCACTAAAGACAAATATAATTCTTTATCTGCTGGTGATGAAAACTTTGATATGTAATTAAGGGCTTCAGACATATAGCGCGATTTATCTGCATTTTGTTCTAGATTGTATTTTTTAGCTGTATCATTCAAGATAAAGTCAACACAATCTATCGCTTTTGATAGCACATCTACGAATGCATCTTTACCAAATTTCTTTATATATTCGTCTGGGTCTTTTGCTCCTTGTAATCTAACAACTCGGACATTCAACCCTGCGTCTTTTAAAATATCTATTGCCTTATAAGTGGCAGATTTCCCTGCATTATCTCCGTCTAGACACAAAATTACATTAGATACGAGTTGTTTTATTTTCTTTGAATGTTGTGTAGTTAATGCTGTACCCATACAACCTATTGTATTAGTAATACCAACTTGGTGACAAGCTATTACGTCAATATGCCCTTCAACTATAATAATAGTATCTAATAAATTATTTTTCTTTTTTTCATCTCTTACGAAATTATATCCGAACAAAATTTCACTTTTATTAAAGATTATACTTTGTGGAGAATTTTTATATTTCGTGTGTTCTGGATTTTCTTCAATACTTCTCCCTGAATAAGCGACAACATCACCAAAACCGTTAAATATTGGGAAAATTAATCGCTTACCATAGAAGTCATATAATCCCCAATCTCCTTTACCTACTACTCCTGCCATAAGCAAATCATTTGCAGTGTAGCCAAGTTTTATTAAATGTTTTGGTAAATCTTCATAATTTAGTGAAGCGCCTATTTGAAACTTCTCAATCATTCCTGTTGAAATTTTTCTTTTACTCAAATACTTAGCTTGTTCACTATTTGGGTTATCAATTAAATTTTTATGATAAAATTCTGTCGTCGCTTTTAAAATAGAATATGCTACATCTCTATCTCGCTTACGTTTGCGCATTTCGTCCGATTCTTCGTGACTTGGAAGCGGAACTCCGCTTTCTTTAGCAATCAACTGAACTGCTGAAAGAAAATCTATATTTTCCATTTTCATAACAAAATTAAAGATATTTCCGCTCTCTCCACATCCAAAGCATTTATAATATTGATGTTCAGGGTTAACGGCAAATGACGGAGTTTTCTCATTATGAAAGGGACAACAAGCCCAATAATTTGCTCCACGCTTCGTAAGTATCATATATTTAGATATGTAATCAACTATATCAATCTTGGACCTTAAATAATCTAGAAACGAGCTATCAAATCCACCTTTCATCTTACGTGCAACTCCTAATGTTAAAAAAATACAACATACAATCCCTTAATCCTAAAAAAATAGTAAAATTTATAGAAAAAATTAAAAAAACGAACGTTAATTTATTTATACATATTCTCTCTTCATTACTTAATACAATATATATCCTTAAATTCCTAAAACAATTTTAAAATTTTATAAAAAAAAGACCCACAAAGAGTCTTTTTTACAGCATAAAGAATTATTTAAGTTCAACAGTAGCACCAGCAGCTTCAAGAGCTTTCTTAAGTGCTTCAGCGTCTTCTTTAGAAACGTTTTCTTTAACCTTTGCAGGAGCTCCTTCAACAAGGGCTTTTGCTTCCATCAAGCCAAGGCCAGTAGCCTCACGAACAGCTTTGATGACTGCGATTTTGTTAGCGCCACATTCTTTTAATACAACTGTGAATTCTGTCTTCTCCTCTTCAGCTGGAGCAGCACTAGTAGCTGCAGGACCTGCAACAACTGCTGCAGCAGCACTAACACCAAATTCTTCTTCTAATGCCTTAACTAATTCGTTAAGTTCAACAACTGTTTTAGTTTTGATTTCTTCTACGATTTCTTGTACTGTCATTTTCTTCTCCTTTATATTTTAAACGTTGGTCATTTTAATACCTGACTTGACCACAGCCAGATATAAGTCTAATAGAAATACAATTATTTCTCTGCGATTGCTTTGAATGCACGAGCAAGACTTGCAACCGGTGCATTGAGGACATATAGTAATTGAGCAACAAGTTGTTCCTTTCCTGGTATAGAAGCAAGCACGTTTACTTCGCTTTCGCTAAGTGCTTTACCGTTAGACAATCCAGCTTTGATTGTTAAAGTTGAATAATCTTTAGTAGCTTTCTTAACCATACGTGGAGCAGTTGTCTCATCTTCTAGACCGAAAGCAAATGCTGTCGTACCATTCAATGATTCGTCTAAACCTGTAATTCCAAGTTGTTCACAAGCTTTCTTGAATATAGTGTTCTTAATAACTTTATAAACAACATTGTTTTCTCTTAAAGTCTTACGAAAAGCAGTATCTTGACTAACAGTGATTCCACGATAATCAACTAGAACAACAGATTTTGAATTATTGATTAAGTTCTTAATTTCCTCTACCGCATTTTTCTTAGCTTCTAGATTTGCTGACACTTTATCCTCCTTTATGCTTTTTAAATAAAAATTCCTCTTGCGATAGACAAAAGGAATATAATCGACATAATTTCTTCTATCCTGCATAGGCAAATGTTAGGCTAAAAGCACCTATGGTCTAAGGCACGAATTCTTATTTAACTTTTGCTATTTTACTCTATTACAATAATTTTGTCAAGAGATTTTTAATTTTTTTTCGCTTTTTATTAAAATTATAATATGTTGTTGCTATTTATACCAAGATTCATTTTTAGTTATTAAAAAACGAAGCTCTAAATTGAGTTTCGTTTCATATTTATCAAAATAATAAATTTTCGTAATAAAATTACTACCATATGATTTATTATCAATAATAATATAATTAACATATAACAGCAAATATACGCTTAGTCTAAAGTTGTAGCGCGTCACAACTCGCGCTTTTGTTAGATTGCTTTCGCAATCATTGACCTTCTCTGCGGTTGTTCCTTTTCCCCTTTCACAACTCTAACGTTGTGCCGAGGTCCCCTTTACGTTTAGCCTTGCTCTATTTACTTACGTGGAAATTTAATATTAGCTTGAGCGGCGGCTAAACGGGCGATAGGCACGCGATATGGTGAGCAAGACACATAATCAAGTCCAATCTTATGACAGAATTCGATTGATGATGGGTCTCCACCGTGTTCGCCACATATTCCGGCGTGAAGATTTGGTCTAGTAGATTTACCAAGCTTTATAGCCATTTCCATAAGTTTGCCAACACCTACTGTGTCAAGGCGCGCAAATGGGTCACTCTCATAAATCTTATTAGTATAGTATGAAGGTAAGAATTTACCTGCGTCATCACGGCTAAATCCAAATGTCATTTGTGTTAAGTCATTAGTACCAAAGCAGAAGAATTCAGCTTGTTTAGCAATCTCGTCAGCAGTTAATGCTGCACGTGGAATTTCTATCATAGTACCAACTTCGTATTTAACTTTTGATTTTGCTTCTTTGATTAACTTATCAGCAGTTTCTACGACGATTTTCTTAACGAATTCTAATTCCTTAACTTCGCCAACAAGCGGAATCATAATTTCAGGTTGAACATTCCAGTCAGGGTGTCTATTTTGTACGTCGATAGCTGCTTTAATTATTGCTTTAGTTTGCATTACAGCGATTTCAGGGTAAGTGACTGTTAATCTACATCCACGGTGTCCCATCATAGGGTTAAACTCGTGCAAATCTGCAATTATTTGCTTAATTTGAGCAACTGTTTTACCTTGAACTTTTGCAAGAACTGCAATATCTTCTTCAGTAGTAGGAACAAATTCGTGTAAAGGTGGGTCTAGGAAACGAATAGTGACAGGCATTCCTTTCATAGCTTCCATTAATCCTTCGAAATCTTTTTGTTGCATTGGTTCGATTTTATTTAATGCTACTTCTCTTTCTTCAAGAGTATCAGCGCATATCATTTCGCGGAATGCACCGATTCTATCTGGGTCAAAGAACATATGCTCTGTACGGCATAATCCTATACCTTGTGCACCTAACTCTATAGCACGTTTTGCATCAGTAGGAGTATCTGAATTTGTCCTTACGTCTAATGCTTTATATTTATCTGCAAGGCGCATAATTCTACCGAAATATCCGCTATTAGGGTCAGCAGGAACAGTCTTAATCTCGCAATTATAGATTTTACCTGTTGAACCATCAAGCGAAATTGCGTCGCCTTCGTGATATGTCTTACCTGCTAAAGTAAAGCACTTATTTTCTTCGTCCATTTTAATGTCGCCACAACCAGATACACAGCAAGTACCCATACCACGCGCAACAACGGCTGCGTGTGATGTTTGACCGCCACGAACAGTCAAAATACCTTGTGCGTATTTCATACCCTCAATATCTTCAGGGCTAGTTTCAAGACGAACTAGAACGACTTTCTTACCTTTCTTACCTTCAACAACTGAGTCTTCAGCTGTGAAAACAATGCTACCAGTTGCAGCACCAGGGCTTGCTGGAATACCTTTACCTACCACATTGTTTTTATCTGCATTTTTCAATGATTCAACGTCGAATGTTGGATGAAGTAGCATATCCAAAGATTTAGCATCAATTTGCATTAATGCTTCTTGTTCGCTAATCATTCCTTCATCTATAAGGTCGCAAGCAATTTTAATAGCAGCGGCTGCTGTACGTTTACCATTACGTGTTTGAAGCATATAAAGTTTCTTATTCTCTATAGTGAACTCCATATCTTGCATATCACGATAATGTTTTTCTAGAATATTACAAATTTTATTAAATTGTTCATAAACTTCTGGCATAACTTCTGCCATTTTAGAAATAGGCATTGGAGTACGAACACCAGCAACAACGTCTTCACCTTGCGCGTTTAATAGGAATTCTCCCATTAAGCCCTTTTCTCCAGTTGCTGGATTACGAGTAAATGCAACACCTGTACCGCTCGTTTCGCCCATATTACCGAATACCATCATTTGAACATTAACTGCTGTACCCCAAGAATAAGGAATATCGTGGTCCATACGATAGATATTAGCACGTGGGTTATCCCAAGAACGGAACACTGCCTTAATTGCTTCAAATAATTGTTCTTTAGGGTCAGATGGGAAATCTTTACCTAATTGTTTTTTATACTCTGCTTTAAATTGATTAGCAAGCTCTTTTAAATCTTCTGCTGTCAATTCTACGTCGTATGTGACGCCTTTTTTCTCTTTCATTTGGTCAATAAGCTTTTCAAAGTACTTTTTGCCCACTTCCATTACGACGTCAGAGAACATTTGAATAAAACGGCGATAGCAGTCCCAAGCCCAACGTGGATTACCGCTCTTTTTTGCTAATGTTTCAACTACAGATTCATTTAGACCTAAGTTCAAAATTGTATCCATCATACCAGGCATACTAGCTCTAGCACCTGAACGAACAGACACTAAAAGTGGATTTTCTTTATCTCCAAATTTCTTACCAGTAATTTTTTCCATTTTAGCAATATTTTCAATAATTTCTGCCTTAATAGAATCGTTGATTTGACGGCCATCTTCGTAGTATTGAGTACAAGCCTCAGTACTGATTGTAAAGCCTTGTGGTACAGGCAAACCAATCTTAGTCATTTCCGCTAAGTTAGCACCTTTACCGCCGAGAAGTTCACGCATATTTGCACTACCTTCACTAAATTGATAAACATATTTTTTCATAACTTCTCCCCTTTAAAAGAAATACATATAGAGTTTACAAAATGACAAGAAAAAAAGCAACTAATTAATTGCTCTTTCTATAAAATAGACTATAATTTACATTCTTAACCATTACGTGTTATCTATTACTTATCTATTTAATATGTTTCTAAAATTTATATTTTGGTTTTTCGCTTGCATTGATGATTTATCATATTCAAACGATTAAATTTTTCACACTCAAAAAAATGATTATATTAACTGATTAAATATATTGAAAAGACTTAATATCTTCCCCCATTTTTATAAAAATTACGTTGTGCAATAACCTTAAAGCTTGTTTTAATACTCGCTCATCGATATCTATATTAGATTGACCAAATTTCGCGATATTATATAGGCACGAATAGACTTTCATATCTAGCGGTTGAGAAAATGTATCCTTTTTGTCAGTAAATTCTCCATTCATTTTATCAAAATAAACTTGCTTTGAATTTAGAAAAGAAATCTCTACCCCATTAAATGATAAAAAATTTATTATAAAATCTATAGTTGCGACATAAGGATTTTTCGTTTCAATATTTTTAAGGGCATTGACTGTTAAAACAAACAACTCTTTTTCTACTTTAGACTCGGGCAAAATACTGTTTATTATATCTAGAACAATAAAGGCATTCATAGTACGCGCGTAATCGCTCGTAATCTGAGGAAAAGCGTCAAGCATATATGCGGACGTAATTGTCCTTTTATTTGCTTTTATATTAATGTTAAATTCTGCTAAAACAAACGGTTGTGCAACCGATTTTAATTTTGCTTTTTCGCGTTTTACTCCTACGAATTTCGCTAAAATTTTACCCTCTTCTAATGTAAAAATTGACGCGAGTTTATCCGCGTCTTTATAGTCAGTTAATTTTAGTACTATACCTTTAACTTTGATTTCATTCATATCTTTTGTTTTAGTATATTAAAGCGATAATTCGTCCGTTTTCTCGTTGGCTAATAAAAGGAGCGGTTCATTTGTGCGTTCAATATGTTTCGATATGACATAAAAGATAGGATTACCAGTTTCGTATGCTAGCGCAAAATAACTATTAATTAATGGTTTTAATTCGTCAACATTTTTCTTTTTCATATTTCACTCCTTTTATTTATTCTATGTTTAGCATTTTAAATTATTCATCAATGGAAAATCCAAAATCTGAAATAGCCTTATCGTCATCTCTCCAATTTGGTTTTACTTTTACGAAAATTTGTAAATTAACTTTATTCTCTATTAATTTTTCTATTGCTAATCGCGATTTTGTGGAAATTTCTTTAATTTTGCTACCGTTTTTACCTAAAATAATTGATTTATGATTTTCCCTTTCGCAATATAGTTCAGCATAAATTTCAACCGGATTGGTACTTTCTTTATAATCGGTCACAACTACGTGAATTCCGTGCGGTATTTCGTCATCTAGAGCCATAAGAGCCTTTTCTCTAATAATCTCGGCGCATATATGGCGCAAATCTTTATCTGTGTATTCATCAATAGGATAATATCGCATTTCGTGGTCATATTCTGGAAGATATTTCTTTATCATATCCATAAGTACGTCACAATTCTTTCCTTTAAGCGCTGATATAGGCAAGATTTCATCTACTTTTGCTACTTCACTCAAATCCTTTAACTCTGGGTATAACTTTTCGTAGCTGACTTCGTCAATTTTATTAATTAGTAAAATCTTCTTTGCGCTCGAATTAATCTTTTTAATTAACTCATTATATTGTTTAACAAGCGGACGTTTAGCGCTAATCAACATTAAGATAATTTCTGTATCTAATGTCGCATTTTCTATCTGCTTATCCATTGCGTCATCAATTTTGTATTCGCGCTTATGATAGCCCGGAGTGTCTAAGAAAACAATTTGAGTATTCTCGTCATTATAAATTCCTACTATGTTTTCGCGCGTAGTTTGTGATTTTGGACTCACTATCGCAACTTTTTCTCCGACTAACTGATTGATAAGGGTACTCTTACCGACATTTGTGTCACCTATAATTGTCACAAAGCCAGACTTAAATAAAACTCTATCTATTTTAAGGTCGCGCATAATATTGTTTTGCATTTCTATCATTTGCTGTTCGTCTGCTTTTTCAATATGGTCATAACCTAATATGTGCAACATTCCGTGGCAAAATAGGAAACAAATTTCGCGTTTTAGGCTATGCCCGTACTCTTGTGCTTGCTCCTTTGCGCGCTCTAGGCATATATAAATATCACCGATAGTAAGTGTTTTTTCTTCTGGGTCGATATCTAATAAATAGTCGTTTAAATTAAGTTTTTCGCCCACTTTAATATTAATATATGGATAAGTTAAAACATCTGTCACTTTATCAATATTGCGTGTAGATTTATTTAGCGAACGAATTTCTTCTGCGCTTATGAAATTAAGATTTACGCATATTTCTTTAGGCAAAGAAAAACGTTTTACGATATAGTCATAAACCGCATTTAATTCACTATTAAATAAGTTAGAATTATAAATTTTAAGCATTAATTACACCATGCACTTTGATAGTTGTCGTCGCATACATTGTATCTTCTATTATGGTTGTTTCTGTCGTTTGTGACAAAATTTCAACATTTTTAGGTAAGTCAACATATGCTCGCGCTTCGCTAGCCTTAACAAGTTCATCACGTTCACTTTCGAAATTATGATTGACTATGGTATAGTCAAGTTCATAAAAACAAAGTACGTCTCGACTAAGGAGCAACAAATCGCTTATACTTTCATTATACACTTCAATCTCAAAAAGCGCAAACGAATTTTTGTTTTTGCCATAAAAAAGGTGATGATTAAAAATTTTATAATCATAGCATATTGTTTTTCTACCTGTACGCTTAAGTTTAGTCTCCTCTCTTTCTAGGCTTAAACTAGATATTACTAATATATCTGCATAAATTTCCGCCATAGGTTTTACAGGTATTTTAGTATTTGTATTATCTAAATTAAACGGTAGGACTAAAATTTCTCCAACATTAACATAGTCGCCTACTTTTACGTTTAAAGTCCCTGTCACTAAATTAATATCAGTTATAATTCCATTGTATTTTGCGACTATCGGTTCGTACTCCCCTGCGTTATAAACTAACTTTTCGCTGATATTGATAATAATTGCAGTACCTTCTTTAATCACAGAAACTTGCGCTATTCTATCGTAATTTTTTAGTAAAATTTTTTCAATATCTTCGCTTGAACATAAATTAATTTTACCCACCTTTACGCCGTTATTATAAAGGACAGATAATACTTCGCCTTCGGACAATTCTTCAGTACCATAAACTCTAATTTGCCACGTGTATGCGCTAGCAAAAATGAAGAATATGCTTCCAAAAAATATAGCAATAATTAGCCCTAGATTCATAAGTAAAATTTTAGGGAACTTTCGTTTTAGCGATAATGTAGTAGTAGATTTATAATTATTAATATATTTCTTTACTTTCTTTTCGTCCGAATCCGCGACCTCAAAAATTATATGATTATGTTCTGGACGACATAGATTGTACAAAGTCACTTTCTTTGAATATAGAGTTTTAAGTAGATTGTCAATATTGTAGCCTTTTAAATCAAATTTCATTTAACCCCTACCGTGATAATCCCGCCTGTAATTACTGCACTATTTTTATCTAGATATTTGATTGATAGTTGTTTACCTATTATACTTAACGAACTTTCTTTTAACTGAAACTGCATCTCATCTATACTTAAAAAAATGACCGATTTTATTCCTTCGATATAAACACTTTTACCGCCTAAATTAACTATGCGATAATTGTAAGACGTGCCTACGCTCTGCATTAACTTTTCAATTTCGTCCAACATACTCATATTAAAATATATGATTAAAATTCAGATAATATGATGACGAAAGTTCTATTCGATTTATTAATAAAAATACGTTTTTAATAACAAACTAAAAAATAATATAGAATTTTATATTCTAATAAAATTCATTTATAGATTATAAAAATTTATTAAGTTAAGAATTTAAAAATCATCGAATTGATGTTTAATTGTGCATAAGTAAAAAATAAAAAGCACACTAAGTCTCTTTAGATGTTAACAAATTAAAGCTATACTATTAAAGTGTTTTGTTATAACTTTATTTTTTCATTTGGGTTTCTACGTAAGTGTCGTAGTCAATTTCTTTATCATATTCAAGGGTTGAATTTATGCGGATAATTCTATTTGCAACTGTCGAGATTATTTCTTCGTCGTGTGTCGCAAATATCATACAACCCTCAAACCTTTCCATTCCTTTATTTAATGCAGTTATTGATTCAAGGTCTAAGTGGTTAGTAGGTTCATCGAGAAGTAAGAAATTCCCTGACTGCAACATCATACGCGCTAACATACAGCGAACTTTCTCTCCACCTGAAATGACTTTTGCCTTTTTGTCCGCTTCTTCCCCACTGAATAGCATACGACCTAACCAACTACGAAGGAATGTTTCGTCATTTTCTTTCGTGAACTGACCTATCCATTGAACGAGCGACAAATCACAATTTTCGAAATATTCGTTATTGTTCTGTGGCAAGTAAGTCGCGGTTATAGTTTTACCCCATTTAACTTCGCCTTTATAATCTGTGTCTTTGCCCGCTAGGATTTCGAATAGTGCCGTGACGACATTACTATTATCGGACATAATCGCAATTTTATTATCTGGGCGAACTGTAAATGAAACGTTTTCGAAAAGTCCTTTCTTAGTTAAATTCTTAACGAACAAGATATCATTACCTATACGTTGTTCAAATTTAAAATCAATATAAGGATATTTCCTACTAGACGGTTTAATGTCTTCGATTGTTAGGCGCTCAAGTTCTTTCTTTCTACTTGTCGCTTGCTTTGATTTAGAAGCATTAGCTGAGAATCGCGCAATAAATTCTTGCAATTCCTTTGCTCTTTGTTCTGCCTTTTTATTTTGGTCTTTTTGCTGTTTAAGTGCTAACTGACTTGTTTCGTACCAAAAATCGTAATTACCTAAATACAAATTGATTTTATTATAGTCAATATCGCAAATATGTGTACATATCTTATTTAGGAAATGTCTATTATGGCTGACAACGATTATTGTATTTTCGAAATTTAAAATAAAATCTTCCAACCAACGAATTGTCTTAACGTCAAGGTTGTTAGTAGGTTCGTCTAGTATTAAGTTGTCTGGGTTAGAGAAAAGTGCTTGTGCAAGC
The DNA here is from genome assembly GCA_944377165.1 of uncultured Clostridia bacterium. Taxonomy (GTDB): domain Bacteria; phylum Bacillota; class Clostridia; order Christensenellales; family UBA1242; genus Onthoplasma. The sequence continues at coordinate 161,589 of CALWEJ010000001.1, forward strand.
AATACTTTAACTTTAATTTTACTATCCACGTTCGCCATTAACTCATTATGGAGTTCTTTAGGAATATCGAGTGAGTTCAAAAGATTTTCTGCTTCGCTCTCTGCGTCCCAACCGTTTAATTCCATAAATTCGGACTCGAGTTCGCCTAATTTTATGCCATCTTCTTCGGTGAAATCTGCCTTTTGATAGTACATTTCTTTTTCGTCCATAATCTCGACTAAACGTTTATGCCCCATAAGGACAGTACGAAGCACTGTATATTCGTTATATTTCTCTTGGTTTTGCTCTAAAACGGACAATCGCTCTTTAGGTGGTATTATCACTTCACCCTTATTGGGTTCTAGTTCGCCTGAAAGTACTTTCATAAAAGTTGATTTCCCTGCACCATTAGCACCAATTACACCGTAGCAATTACCTTTTGTAAACTTTAAATTTACATCTTCAAATAATTTTCTGCTACCGAATTGTACCGCTACATTACTGACTGTTATCATAAATTCTCCTTACTAACACTTGATTTTGCTTCTTTCTCTGTGGTCGCCTGATTTTTTAGTTTCTTTCTATGATGATATATTATTCGCACGACTATCATCATTGCGAGCGTGAACGTAGCACCTAACAACCAACCTGCTAAAACGTCACTAAAATAATGAACACCTAAATATACTCTACTAAGTCCAATTAATAAAATTAGAATAGATAAAATTGATGTCATTGTAATTTTAAAGGCAAGATTTTTACTATACTTAATTACAAAATAGATTATCAAGCCAAATACTGCCATTGAGAGCATTGAATGTCCAGACGGAAAACTATACCCCATTTCGCTAATTAATGCTACGTCTAATGGTCTATCGCGTCTAATTATATATTTTACAACAGTATTGACCGCTCCTGCACCGATTAAGCAAATTATACCTATAAATCCATAATATTTCTTACGCGTAATCATAAATAGAAGTATAACAACAAGAATTAAGAAATAAACTGAACCTGCGTGTGTTATAATCTTAAAAAAGCCTGTCCAAAAACTATTGCGACCATTATAGAAAATTTCATTAAGATTATCAATTTTAAATTCGTGACCGCACGCGACTAAAATAAGCATAGTTAAAAAAGACAATGCTAAAACTACACAAACGCAAATCGCAATTATAAGTTTAATACGTTTTTCTTTACTCATAGGCATAATTATACACTATTTTTAATCTTTTGTAAATAAAAAAGGGCAATAAACCCTTTAATCTAAATATTTAAACTTGCATTATTTCTATCAACTTCGATAGCATTTAGATTATTGTTAATTTCTACTTGACCCTTCCTTGTTGAAATTATTGTTTGCTCTTGAATTGCTTTCTTAGGTTTGGACAAAAATGCAGTTGTTCGTGAATAAGACTTAATCTTCTTTTCTATTAGACTATCCGTTTTATTACTCTCTAATTTACTATCATTTAATTGGCTATATTTTATCATACTCTCCTCTAATTGTTATTGTATCTAATTATATGTTATTAATGCTATATTACTTTATGCATTTAATTTTGTCAATAGATAAAAAAGTGGCATTACCACTTCATTGCCACTAATTATCTATTAATAAATCTGCGAATACCGTCGAAATTGTCACAATCAGTATGTTGAGTATAGTAAACAAGGCAAGCCATAGCACTAACTTCAAGCAATACATCTAACGCAATTTTGACTATATCTTTCGTACTAATCTCTTGTTGTTGCAAAGATAAGAGTCTGCTCTCTATCTTAGACGCAATTTCGTCGTTAGTCTTGTCCATATCAACACAATATGTAGCATACTTAATGCTCTCTAACAATTTTTCGAATTTAAAAGGCTCGCGCATATTATCTACATTTGTCACAATCATCGGATTAGTTTCAACTGTCTCATATGTTGTGAAACGTTTACCACAGCGCAAACACTCGCGCCTACGACGTATACTTGTATCTTTAAGATAACGACTATCTACCACCTTACTATCGCTATTACCGCAAAATATGCACTTCAAAGTGATTACCTCCTAATACATTTATTATCGCATATTTCGACAAAATTATCAAACAAATTTAATATAAATTATAAAATATTTTTCAATATGTTTTGTATTTTATTAAATTCTACCACTAAATATAGAAAAAGAATTAGCTCTACTAATTCTTTTTCCGTTCATTTATTGATAATTTTTGGTGTTATTTCTATACTTTGGGTATTAACTGGATTTTCTGCACTAACATTATTTTGTTTATTATTAAGTGCTATTATGTCTGCATAATCAAATCTATTGTTCTTATTAGGTTTATTCCTTCTCTGACGTGAATCATTATCGACTTTTATATCAACTAAAATAACGTCCACACCTATTTTGCAAACACAATTAAACGGAATAAATAATTCTCTCCCACCTCTAAACATCTCCCAAAATCCTTGACAAGGTTGAGGAACAATAAAGCCCAATGCACGCGCCGTTTCGACGTCAAAAATTACATCTGTGATATGACCTAAGCATTTTCCGTCCACAGTATTAACCACTTGCTTTGACTTTAGTTCGAGGAAAGAAGTTTCCATATAATATATTTATGTTAAATTAGACATAAAATGTCAAAATATAACAAAATATATTAGTTTAAGTACAATCCGACTTCTTTTAAGTCTAATTTTGATTTCTTTATCAAAGGTTTGCAAGCGCTTGTTCTTGGCTGAATTGGAATATCATTTATGTCAATGACGTGAACTTGGTCTTTATCTAATAATACTAAATCACCTGTTATTATAGGCGAAATTATGCTAAAGATTTTTTCTTTACCTGTAATAATTTTTAGCCCTTTTCTATTTCTAGCGCTGATTGGAATTTCGTTTAAACTAAATTTCTTGCCACAGCCGTCTGGTGTTAATACTAATACTCTATCTAGTACATTAACGGCACTCGCGAATATAACTTTTTCGCCTTCATTCAAGTTCATTCCTATAACTCCACCGCTATTTCGCTTAGTCACAGGGGCTGTTTTATATTCAACGTTCACTGCCATTCCGTCAGAACTTACCATAAGGATTGAAGGTAAATTATCATTAATTTGTACTGCAACCAACCTATCAAAATCTTTTAGTTTTAGTGCAATGCTTCCGCTCTTTAAATTTAAAAATTCGCTAGTTTCTATGCGTTTAATATAGCCGTCTTGCGTCATCATTATAAGCTCGCTAGCATCAGTTAAATCCTGCTCGGCAAATAGCGCAATAATTTTCTCTTTAGCTTCCGCGTGCGTAATTTGACTAAGAGCTGTGCCTTTTTGTATAAATTTTGCATTAGGGATTTCGCGCACTGGTATCTTGAAGAAATTGCCGAAATTCGTAAACAAACATACATTACTATTCATACTCGTTTGCACAATGCATTTATGCAAAGCATTTATAGTGTCATAATTATATCTAGCATTTGCATTCTGAATTTGCTTAATATCAAGTGTCTTTAACCTTAATCCGTCATATGTCACCGCCACCGCGCACTCTGTATCTAAAAGTTTCTCAATAGGTGTTATATCATAGTTCTCAAAACTATCGACAATAACCGTTTTACGTGGGGAAGCATAATTCTTCTTTATCTCTTTCAATTCGCGCTTTATTACCGCATACTGCTTATCTTTACTTGCAAGTATAGAAGTCAATTCTTCAATAGTCTTTCTTAGTTCTTCAAGCTCTTGTCTTAACTTCTCTACTTCAAGATTTGTAAGTCTGCTAAGTCGCATATCTAGAATCGCTTGTGTTTGCATATCGCTTAAATTAAAGCGAGTCATTAAACGTTTCTTTGCTTCCGCGGTAGAAGGTGAAGTTTTAATTATCTTAATAACCTCATCAATATTTTCTATCGCTATACATAATCCTTCTACTATATGCGCGCGCGCCTTTGCTCTATCTAAATCAAATTTTGTACGGCGGACAATCACATCTAGTTGAAATTTGATATAGTAAGATAAATAATCTAACAAGCCCAACTGCTTAGGGCTACCGTCTGCGATTGCCACTACATTATAGTTAAAATTAAGTTGCATATCAGTGTGCTTCAATAAAAGTGCTATGATATTATCTACATCTGCATCTTTCTTGATAGTAATGCAGGCACGAATACCAGTTTTGTCACTCTCATCCGTTATATCTGATATTCCGCTTAATTCATCTTTTAATTTTTCCTTTAGGTCGTTAATTGACTTTAAGAGTTCAGCCTTATTTACTTGATAAGGAAGTTCAGTTATTACTATATTTGTCTTTCCATTTTTCTCGTCTTCAAGGTGGAATACTGCACGCATTGCTACCTTGCCACGTCCTGTTAAATATGCTTCTCGCATCTCTTTGGACGCACATATCATACCACCTGTAGGAAAGTCCGGCCCTTTAACATATTTCATCATTTCGTCTAGCGAAATATTAGGATTATCTATATACGCAATACAGCCGTCAATCATCTCGCCTAAATTATGTGTTGGAATACTTGTAGCAAGACCTACCGCTATACCTGAAGCACCGTTGACGAAAAGATTAGGGAACCTACCCGGAAGATAATCTGGTTCTTTAATAGTGTCATCAAAGTTAAAACTATAACTAACAGTGTCCTTATCTAAGTCGCGCATTAACTCAAGAGCTAGCGGACTTAGACGTACTTCGGTATAACGCATTGCTGCGTGTGGGTCGCCGTCTATTGAACCAAAGTTGCCTTGACCTTCAACTAACGGTTCACCCATAACGAAATCTTGTGCCATACGCACCATAGCGCCATATACTGAAGAATCGCCGTGCGGATGAAATTTACCTAATGTATCTCCGACTATACGTGCCGATTTTTTAAAAGGTTTATCTGGAGTGACACCCAACTCCATCATATCGAACAAAATTCTTCGCTGTACGGGTTTTAGACCGTCTTCCACTCTGGGCAATGCCCTATCCATAATTACATATTCACTATAAGGAAGCATTGAAGTTGACATTACTTCTTCAATAGTCTTTTCGAATAGATTGCCTGCAGGAGCCATATTACCCATAATATTTTCGTTGTCTTTATCTCTACTCATATACTATTTATCCTCCTTATCGCTATCGTTCTTTTTGAAATTATCTATTTTATTGAAATTCGCATTTTTGTTAATATAGTCTTTACGTGGGCCAACGTCATCTCCCATCCACATAGTAATTTCTTTATCTGCAATGACCGCATCTTCAAGTGTGACTCTAATTAAACTGCGCTTAGAAGGGTCCATAGTGGTTGTCCATAATTGTTCGGCGCTCATTTCACCTAAACCTTTATATCTTTGCAACGTATAGTTCTTTAGTTTAGCGGTAATATCATTCAATTCTTCGTCTGTATAGCAGTACCATTCCTTATCTTTTGTGCTGACTTTGTATAGTGGTGGCATACCGACATAAATGTTTCCGTTCGTAATTAGCGGGCGCATATACCTAAAGAAAAAGGTCAATAATATGCAACGAATATGCATACCGTCTTGGTCGGCATCGCTTAAGATAATAATTTTATTATACTTTAAATTTTCTAGCTTGAAGTCTTCGCCTATTCCTGTACCTATCGCACCGATTATCGTCCTTATTTCTTCGTTTGCAAGTACTTGGTCTATACGTTTTTTCTCGCTATTTAATGGTTTACCTCTTAGCGGTAAAATCGCTTGAAAATATCTGTCACGTCCTTGTTTAGCAGTACCGCCAGCCGAATCGCCTTCAACTATAAATATTTCGTTTATATCCGCGTTTTTGCTAGTACAATTAGCGAGTTTACCTATAAGCATACTCGTTTCAATATTTTTACTTCTTGCTAAATCTTTAGCACGTTTAGCCGCCTGACGAACGCGTGCAGCACTCTTAGCCTTCTCTATTATAATATTTCCTATATTCTCATTTTTCTTGCTGGCAAAAAACTCTGTCAACCCTTGGCTACATACTGCTTCGACGCGTGCGCGCGCTTCCACATTACCTAATTTTGTTTTTGTCTGACCTTCGAATTGGACACTTTTCATTTTTATTGAAAGCACAGCGACTAAGCCTTCTCTGAAATCATCGCCTATAAATGCAATTTCTTTATCTTTTTTGTCTTTCGCGTTATCTTTCGTATGCTTTTTTATAAAATCGTTTAATACCTTAGTTAGTGCTGTTTTAAAGCCAACTTCGTGCGTACCGCCCTCTGGTGTAGGAATATTGTTAACATAACTAAAAATGTTTTCAGTATAACTATCAACATATTGCATAGCAAGCGTCACATATGTGTCTTCAATCTCGTTTTCTATATAAATCGGCGGAACGAAAAGCGGTTTCTTGTCCATTGTTAAACTTGTCACATAGTCACGAATACCACCTTCATAACAAAGTGTTTCGTGTTTGTTTGTTCGTTCGTCCGTAAGTTCAATATGAATACCTTTATTTAAAAATGCGGTTTCCTTTAATCGCTCATACACTGTATCATAATCGAACGTTATATCTCTAAAAACTCTATCATCTGGCAAAAAACGTACATACGTACCTTTCAATGTCGTATTGCCAACTTCTTTTAATTTAACAACAGGCATTCCGCTATGAATTTTGCCGTTCTTTTCGACCGACTCAAAGCGCGCGAAATATTTTTTACCATCTTTAAAAACTGTGACTTCCAAATATCTGCTAAGCGCATTTGTCACAGACGCACCAACACCGTGTAGTCCGCCTGAATATTTATAGTTGTTGTCGCCAAATTTACCGCCTGCGTGCAACTGAGTAAATACAACTTCCACACCGCTTACCTTTAATTTTGGATGCGGACTAACTGGAATACCACGGCCATTATCTAATACAGATGCAGTGCCGTCTTTATGCAAAGTCACTTCAACTTTATTACCGTAGCCATTAGCGACTTCATCTATTGCATTATCTATTATTTCCCATAAAAGATGATGAAGTCCCTTAACTCCTGTCGTACCAATATACATTCCCGGGCGCATTCTAACCGCGTCCAATCCCTCTAAAACAATTAAATCTTTTGAATCATAACTAGCCATAACATACCTTCTATTTAAGTTTTTATTAATACTGACTAATTATACCAAAATTTAAAAATTATAGCAATTTATTTGATAGTACAGAACTATTAAAATACGAAAATTTCTTAATTGGCTGAGCATTATCTATTAAATCGTCAATTAGCGAAATATAATCAATGCCTATAGGTTCGAACAAATAAAAAGCCATAGAACCGGGGATTGTGTTAACCTCATTAAAGTACAATATTTTATTATCTATGTCATAAATGTAGTCGATTCGTACTACTCCGTTTAAATTTAACTTTTTATATATTTTAGTTGTATAAGAGTCTAATGTGTCTTTTAATTTTTTTGTTATTTTCGCTGGAATAACTCTATCTGTGCGTTTGCCTTTATTTGATTTCATATATTTTTCATCAAAGGATAAAATCTCAGTTTCTTTAATAGGATTTTCTATCGCGCTTAATACTACTTTATCTTTAGAGCGATAGCACGCTTGATTATATTCTAGCATATTTACTATTCGGTTTTCTACAAGCGCATTGTCGTTGAGTAAAAATATTGCTTCAATTTGCTCAGCATAGTTTGTTCTGTCGCACGCTTTTACGCCTATGCTTGAACCTAGCGAATTTGGTTTTACTATTAATTCATCATTTAATTCATTTTCTATCAAGTTTTTACTTTGTAAAAAATTATCTTTGTTTACTAAAATTCCGCTAATAGTAGGAGCAATATCGCTTACTAATTCTTTTGTTAGTGACTTATCCATACAAATGTGCGCTGATAGTGCATCACAACCTATATGTCTAATCTTGTTAACGGCGAAAAAACCTGCCAAATCACCATTCTCTCCTATCCCGCCGTGACAACAATTAATTGCCACAAAAATCTCGCAATATTTTTTTAAACAAAAGCCTTTTAAATATATCGCGTTGTCTATAACAATAAGACGTTTTAACTTTATTTTTGATTTATCGCTAAAATATTTTATATCATTAATATTCGTCGCTAGATAAAAGTTGTTATCTAGCCCTATATATATTTTTTCTATCTCGTACCTATCTTTTATATTTTTCGCAAGTTGCATAGCAGTTATAACTGAAATGTCGTGTTCAGTACTTGCGCCACCAAAAAATATACAAACTTTTTTCATATTAGTATATATTCAAAACTTTTCATTTTTGCATATAAAAAAATATGAAATTTATTTTTAAGTCTGAAATTATAGATTATGACTATTTCGACTCAAATAGTAAAAATACAATATTATTTTTACACGGCTGGGGCGGAAACAAAAATTCCTTTCTATCTACAATTAATTTATTAAAAAACAGTTTTAATATTATTTCTATCACTATGCCTACTATAGAAAATACAAACACAATTTGGGATTTATCTGATTATCGCGAACTTGTGTTAAGAATCTTATCTTGCAATAACGTCAGTAGTGTGATAATTATCTGTCATAGTTTTGGATTCAGAGTCGCGTGTAAATTAAATGGCTTTATAAACATAGAAAAAATTGTAGCAACAGGCGGTGCCGGGCTAAGAAAAATCAACATCTTTAAAACGATTGAAAATACTAACAATTCAATCCTTTTACGTCAAAAAAAGTTTAATTACCTTTATAATTTGATTGCTAGCAAAGATTATATTGCACTATCAAAAATTAACAAATTGACCTTTAAAAATATTGTTAATGAAGACTGCAAAAATTTGATTTCGTTTAACTGCCCTATGTTGCTATTTTGGGGCAAATTCGATTCTTCCACTCCTATTTGGATAGCAAAGAAAATTAAGCAAAAAAATAGTGCAAAACTATATATTGTAAATAGTGACCATTTCGCATACCTAAATAAAAATGCTCTTTTCAATAATTTAGTAAGGAAGTTTGTTTATGATTAAAATTATTTACTACATTATTAATTTTTTATTAATATTTTCAAACATATTTTATATAAAAAAATATTTACATATTTATCAATTAAAAAATTATCAAGATGCTAGATTTTTTAACTTTTTTTCTAAAATTTACAAAATTTACATCATTTTTCTAGTATTTTTTGTCGTTTTTATACAATTTTTTAAAAATTTTTATATTGTTATAACTTCCTACACATTAATATTCTTTATAAATTTCTCTTTTAATAGAAACTTAATTACGAGTGAAAAAACGCCTTTAGTATATACCAATAAATTAAAAAGGTTATTTATTATCTCTACAATTTTAACAATTTTACCGATAGGTTTATTTGGCGGATATATTATATCATCTATCGTTCTACTCATTTCTCCTTGTGTATCAAATTTTTTAAATATTTATGATAAAATAATTAATTATAAATATATAAAATCTGCTCAAAAAAAATTAAAAATCTATAAGCCTAAAATAATAGCTATAACAGGAAGCAATGGTAAGACTAGTGTAAAAAATATTTTACTTTCAATCTTGTCTTCCAATAAAAAAGTTATCTCATCACCTAAAAGTTATAACACTCCACTCGGTATCGCAAAGTTTATAAATGAAAGTCTAACAAAAGACTGCGAATATATAATCTTAGAATATGGTGCACGGCATAAAAATGATATAAAAATTTTATTTAAATTATTCGGTGCGGACTATGGAATAATTACTATGGTTGGGAACCAACATTTACAGACTTTTAAAACAAAAGAAAATGTTTTTATCGCTAAATCACAATTATCCGTTTTATTAGATAAAAAACTTTGTATATATAATCTCGACAACATCTATACTCTTAGAATGTTTGAAAATAAAATTGGCCTACGTTTAGGGGTAAGTTGTTTTTCTTATATAAAAGACAACCGCGATATTGTATATGCAAATAATATAGAAATAAAAGATTTCAAAACACATTTTGATATCCATATCAATGGTACGTCTTACCCCGTCACAACAAAACTTCTCGGCGCACATAATGTGTTAAACATAGCACTAGCAAGTACACTCGCTTACGCATTAAAAATACCGATTAACAATATTATAAAGTCTATAGAATCTATTGAATTTACACCACATAGATTAGAGTTAATTCATTCGCGAATAAATATCTTAGATGATAGTTATAATTGTTCGCTAGAAAGTGCAAAGGCATCAATCGATGTTCTATCACAATTAAAGAACAAGAAAATGATTGCAACTCCCGGTATTATAGAAGGTGGAATTTACGAATATAATATCAACTTTGAATTAGGTAAATTGCTAGCAAAATTTGATTATGTTATCATAATAGGAAATCATAATAAGAACGCAATAGAAAACGGCATATTATCTCAAAACCGAAACACTAAAATATTTTATCCCGCCACCTTAAATGAAGCGAAAAAATATTTCTCTTTACTTAGTGACGATGACAATCTATTGTTATTAAATGACTTACCTGACGACTATAAATAATTCAGTCAAACGATTGTAATTTCATTTAATATTATCAATATGAAAGAATACGAAATAAACTATATTTATTTAAAAATTTAATATTTTTTATAATTTTCATTAAATTATCAATGTTTAGCGTTTATTAGTAGTTAAAATAAAAAATGCTATAAAAATATAGCAATTTTTAGTTTATTAAATTCATTAGATTGACTTACTCATTTCAAAGCAATCTAAATTATTTTCATAATAATTTTTTCTAATTCTTCGCGTTTTGAACCCTAATTTTTCGTACAACAGATATGCAGTTATATTTGTTTTACTAACTTCCAAACTAATAGTTTTGTAATTATTTGTCCTTGCATATTCGATAGAATGATTTATTAAACTTGATGCAATACCTAAATTTCTATATTGCTTTTTTACCGCAATACTTTCAATATTTATTTCGTCCGTTTTAGTTAAAATTATATAGCCTACAACTTCGTTATCAAACTTTGCAACAAATGTAGAATGTGATTCGCTTTTTACCGCATTTTCTATATCAGTTTGCGATAAATGATTAGTTTTAATAGAAGACTTTTCTATTTCAATTATATCGCCAACTTCTTCCTTCGATGCAGTTTGTATCTTGATTTCCCCACGTTTTAATTTTTCATTTTCAGCCTGTGAAAGTTGATAATATACAGGAGTTAATTCTTCGTCTTTCGATTCAATCATTGTATTTAAGAATATTTTAGGGTCAAATTTGACTACAAACGTATTTAAACTATCGTCGTTTACATACATTCCTATTTTTTTGCCATTAGAAATCTTGACGAGTTCTTCGTGCGATAGGTTGTGGTCATATTTATATATTATATCATTGACCTTGCGCGCTACAAAATAACTATCTCTACTTCCGTAAATTGCTACTGTGTCAATTTCACTGTCTTGACTAACAGCAAGTGAAAAAAGTAAGTCTAAATTATTTATTCCAACTGCGCGTTTTTTCGTGGCATCGCGGAATGCTTTAATGGTCGCAATTCCTACCCTTATTCCTGTGAACGAACCCGGACCTATTACAACACCAAATTCGTCGATGTCATTAATTCCTAAATTGTTTGAATTAAGCAATTCATCAACCGCTGGCAACATTGTTTCATTATGGTGCATTTTCGAATTTATAACGGAAGAAAAAACTTTGTCTTTGTTTTGAAGGACAATCGTTAATTCGTCATTTGCTGTATTTATTAATAATCTATTCATTTATTTCAAACTCTCGAGTATTATCGTCAATTAATTTAATATTTACTATCTTTACTTTTTCAGGTAATAGAGGAGCAATATTTTCGCTCCATTCTATAAAAATTATACTGTTTCTATCTGATAGGATTTCATCGAACCCCGCTTCGATAGCTTCTTCCGTACTAATTCGGTATGTATCAAAATGATGTAAAGGAACTTTCCCTTGATATGATTTTAATATCGCGAATGTTGGACTATTAACAATCTCTTTAACTCCTAAATTTTTAAACACAAATTTTGTAAAAGTGGTCTTACCTGCTCCCAAATCGCCATTTAACAGCACAACATCGCCCACGCACAAAGTTGAAGCAAAATTTTTTGCTAAATTCTCAGTATCTTCAATTGATTTTACAATATACTTCATTATCTTAAAATTTTCTTAATAGGATTTATTCTAGGAATTTTCACATCGGTTAGTCTTACACAGCCTGTTAGCGCATTTGCGTTTTCCTTTAAATCATTATAGTCTTTATAGTAGAAGGTTAAAATCGTATCTCCCTCTTTTACATAATCGCCAATCTTTACTTTTAATTCAACACCAATGTTGTTATCGTGAGTATCAAGGCATAATCTTCTTGTCAATTCGCCTAACAAAAGCGAATTAATGTTTCCAACATAACCGCTACGTTTAGCAACAAAATTTACAGATTTATATGGTTTAAAGATTTTATCATTAATGACAGCCTTACAATCGCCATTTTGCTCACGTACAATATCAATAAATTTCTGATAGGCTGAACCGTGGTCAAGTGCTACATTTATAAGCTCTTTCAAATCCATCTCGTTTAATCTTGTATCAATTTTCTTAATAATTTCAATCGCATACTTACTTACAATATCGCGTAGCATACAATGTTCACCTTTTAACACATTTATAGCATCATTAAGTTCGATAGCATTGCCTATTCCTTGACCAAACGTTTGTGACGTATTAGTAATTGCCACAACGACTTGTACTCCGCATTCACTAAAGATATATCTTAATAGATGAGCTAATTTCATTGCGTCGTGGTAATTTTTGATTAAAGACGCAATTCCATATTTAACATCAACAAGCACAACTTTCGCGCCACTAGCTAATTTTTTGCCCGCGATTGAAGCTGCCAAAAGGTTAATATTATTCTCAATTCCGCAACTTTCTCTTAGATCAAAAAGAATTCTATCTACAGGACAGACATCTGCACTATGCGATAGAACACACGCATTCGTAGTTTCTATGGCTTCTTTTATCTTGTTTTCGCTTAAGTTTGCAGTAAAGTTAGGTATTGCCCCGAACCTGTCAAGGCTACCATTTGTGAATACAAATGATTTACCTGTAGTTTTAACAATTTTGTACCCTAAGCTGGCGAGCAATGGTATTAAAACTAGACTAGATGCATCGCCGACTCCGCCGGTAGAGTGCTTTTCTACAATCGGTTGATCAAACGATAATACTCTCCCACTATCACGCATCGCTAACGTGAGATACAAAACTTCCCTTTCGCTCATACCGAACGAATCAAGCGCTAAAAAGATTTCGACCGAATATTTGTCTATACCGCACTTCATAAGGTAGTCAACTATCTCATAATATTCTTCTCTAGTCAACTCTTTATTATTCGCTTTCTTGATAATTAAATCCTTAAACATTTTCCCCTCTTATTTTATTTTATAAATAAAGACACTTTTTGTCAAATAATATCACAAAATAAAATATATTAGCTAAATCAACTATAATTTCAGAGAAAAAAATGAAAATACATATATTTAAGTTTATATAAATTTTTATTGGCAAAAATTTTAGTATGTCAAGATTTAAAATCATAAATTTAATAGATAAAGTTTTTGTTAGCATCGCTATCTTTTTACTTGTATATGCTTGGATTAATTTTTATATACGAGATTTATTTATTACTTTTATAATCTCTTTGGTCGTAAGTTTTTCCATAATTTTTATTCTATATTATATAATGGGAAAAAAGGATAACAAAAAAATTCTAAGTAAAGAAAGAAAAGAGAAATTTTATAACACTATTTTAGCATTTAGATTGCTTCCAATAGAAGAAAAAGAAAAAATTATTTTTCTAATTTTGGAGAAAGAAAATGCTAATTTACTGGATAAAAACAATCTCATTTTTTTAAAAAACGAGAAAAAACACAAAATTATATTTGCAACTCATATAGAAAAAATAACAGAAAATGACCTTATTAATTTAATCAGCGCAAATGCTTTTAATAAAGTAGATTTTATTGATATTATATGCAACGATTATATTCCTAATATTAGAACATCGCTTATTAAAGGTACAAAAATCAACCTTATTAATAACTCTACATTCTACTCTGATTTCATAGAAAAATATGAAATTAATATTGACACAAGCAATATAGATAAAAGTGCGACGAAATTAAAATTCAAAGACATTCTAAATGGAATTTTAGCTCCGCAAAAATCAAAATCTTACTTTATGTGCGGGCTAATACTAATTTTCAGTAGCATAATATTACCGTATCACGTTTATTATTTAATCTTCGGTACAATATTTATGTTATTTAGCATACTTTCAAAAATCTTACCTAAATTTAAGAATCGCTAATCTTCTTTAATGCACTAACTAATTTATTTATCTCCTGTCTAGTATTATTAAAATCTATCGAAATTCTTACCGCCCCCGATTCAAGTGTCCCTAAATGTTTATGAATTAATGGCGCACAATGCAGTCCCGCACGAACACAAATATTAAATTTTTCATCAAGAATATTTGCGACTAATGAACTATCCATATCTTTAATGTTTATTAGAGCAATATTTTTTGATGTCTCTTTTGAATAAATTTTTAAAAATTTTAGATTTTTTAATGAATTATATAGATATTTTGTTAAATTTTCTTCAATTTTTTGTAAATTTTTAAAATTTTTTGATAAAAAGTCTATCCCTGCTTTCAATGTTAAAATAGGAATTGTTGGAATTGTTCCAGCTTCCAAGCCGTCTGGAATATTTGTTGGCTGTAATAAATTTGCACTATCTGTACCTGTTCCACCATATAAAAGCGGTTTTAATTTTATATTTTCTCTAATTACCAATCCGCCTACTCCGGTTATAGATAATAGTCCTTTATGACCAGAAAAGGCATACATATCAATATTTAAGTCGGTTAAATTTATATCTAAATGCCCACTAGCCTGCGCCCCATCTACAAGGTACAAAATGTTGTGGTCTTTGCATATTTTACCAATTCTTTTTATATCACAAACTTCACCTGTCACATTTGAAACGGACGTCGTAATTACAAGTTTTGTATTGCTCTTTATGTTAGTTTCGATTACGTTAGGGATATCTTCCATTTCTGCGTCAATTATTGTCACATCTACATTTTTTCTTTTTAAATATTCCAACGGGCGCAAAACTGAATTGTGTTCGTAAATCGTACTAACTACGTGGTCGCCTTCGCTTAACAAACCAAATATCGCGAAGTTTAGCGATTCAGTGCAATTCTTTGTAAAAAGTACTTGATAATTAGGGGCGTGAAAAAATCTTTTAACCGCTTCGCGTGTTTCAAAAATCTCTTCAGCTATTCTTTGTGACAATTTATGTCCGCTCCTACCCGGATTCGCTGTCAGTTTATTTATTGATTGATTTAATGTGTTTTTAACCTGTTCAGGTTTATAAAAGCTTGTTGCTGAGTTGTCAAAGTATATCATATAACACATTATGAATTTTATGAATATTGTGTTATAGAGGCAGTTATGAAATACTTAATATTAGCGTTCAAATCGCGCAATAATCTATATGCTATTAACAAAACTTTGCTAAGAAACGGACTAAACACTGCCATAGTAAATACTCCGCGAAATATCTCAGTAAGTTGCGGATTAAGCATTAAAGTAGATTTTAAATCTTTAGATATGTGTAAGACAATTATGTCACGTTTACGTGTAGATGATTTTTTAGGTATCTACATCGTTGAACGAATAGATAAGCACGAACTACTAACAAAAGTTTATTAATTCTATATTCTTTTAAAGGATTGACTATTTATTAGATTTTTGTTATCATTAATATGTGGGTAAATTTGATAGAGTTTTATCATATTTAGACGAATTATATCCTGCACCTAAGTGTGCACTTAATTTTTCAAACGAATATGAATTATTAGTGGCAGTTATTCTTTCCGCGCAATGTACTGACGCTCGTGTCAATATTGTCACTAAAGAGCTTTTTAAATTAGCTAACAATCCTAAATCAATGCTCGATTTAGGTATTGAAAAATTGAAAGATATTATTCGCCCTTGTGGATTCTTTAATTCTAAATCAAAAGCTATTATATCTTCTAGCGCCGATATTATAGAAAAATTTAATGGTCACGTACCTGAAACTATGGAAGAATTGACTAAACTTCGCGGTGTTGGAAGAAAAACTGCAAATGTCGTTATAGCAAACGCATTCGGTGGACAAACTATTGCTGTAGATACTCACGTACATAGAGTTTCTATTAGACTAGGTATGGCAAAGCCTAACTCCACTCCTTACGAGTGTGAAATGTCCTTACTTAAAATAGTAGATGAAAATCGACGAACAAAATTTCATCATCAAATGATATGGTTCGGTCGTGAGTATTGTAAGGCTATAAAACCTAAGTGTGAAATTTGCAAACTTCAAGATATTTGCCCATATTATAAATCTAAAAAATAAAAAGGTGTAAAATGAATTTAGATAAAGTGACAATCACTATTAAGTCAGGTAATGGCGGTAGTGGAAAGGTAAGTTTTCATAGAGAAAAATTTGTTGAAAAGGGCGGTCCTGACGGCGGCGACGGCGGAAACGGCGGTTCTATTTATTTCGTTGCGGATAGCTCAAAAAATACCCTTATAGACTTCCAATATGTTAAACGTTTCGAAGCAGAAAATGGTTCAGGTGGTTCGGGTAAATTGCAAAACGGTAAAAATGGTAAAGATGTTTATATCCACGTGCCTTGCGGTACAGTTATTAAAGATGCTAGCACGAATCAAGTTTTAGCAGATATGTATGAGGACGGATATACCTATCTAGCATTGCCCGGTGGCCGTGGCGGAAAAGGAAACAACTTTTTCAAAAGTCCTACAAGGCAATCTCCTAGATTTAGCCAATTAGGTGAAGTCACAGATAGTTATAAGGTAGTGCTTGAACTAAAAACCATTGCAGATGTTGCGCTTGTAGGTAAACCAAATGTTGGAAAATCTACTCTACTAAGTGTTATCTCTAATGCTAAGCCTAAAATTGCGGATTATGAATTCACTACTCTAAGTCCTAATTTAGGGGTTGTAAAAATTTATGATGATAGTTTTATAGTAGCAGACATACCGGGGCTTATAGACGGTGCAAGCGAAGGCGCTGGATTAGGGCACGAGTTCTTATCACATATTGAGCGCACAAGGCTAGTTATACACGTTATAGATGCCTCTTCTTATTACGGAAATGATATTGTTGAAGATTATATTACTATAAATAAAGAATTAAAAAAATATAATGAAAAATTATCAAAACTACCACAAATTGTTGTGTTCACAAAATTAGATTTAATTGATAATATAGACGAAAAAATAAAATATTTCAGGTCAAAAATTAAAGATGATGTTGAAATAGTTCCAATTAGTTCGGTCACTAGAAAAAATGTTGATGATTTAATTAAAAAAGTTTATGCTAAACTATCAACTTTGCCTAAGACTCCACCTATCCCAGTCGAGCAAACTGAACTTATGAAGAAAGATACTACTTCTATCAAAATTGAGCAACTTGAACCGCACGTTTTTGAAGTGTCAGGTGGCTATTTAAATAATTTGCAACGCGGTATTGTGTTTAACGATACGCAATCAATGGCATATTTCCAAATGCGACTTGAAAAGGACGGAATTATGGAAAAGTTAAAACAAGCTGGCGCCGTAGATGGTGACACAGTCATATTCGGTTCATTGCAATATGAAATATATTTTTAAGGAGAAATTATGATAACAAAAAAAGAACGAATTCAGTTGCGTTCACTAGCTAGCACAATTAAGCCTACAATCTGGATAGGTAAAGACGGATTTAGTGAAAGTGCATTAAAACAAATTGAAAACGAACTATACGACCACGAATTGGTTAAGATAAGTTTACAAGAAAATGCCGAGCCTATTACCGAATATTCATTAAGCGAAATAGCAGTTAAGTTAGGTGCAGAAGTTGTCACAACTATAGGCAGAAAAATTGTTTTATATAAACATAGTGAAAAGAAAGGAATTAAGCATAAACTTGCTTAATTTTTTGTTGCAAATTTTTTTAGATTAATATTTTGAACTTAGATATTAAATACTCTAGTTGCAATTCATATTTGTTTTACTTATATCAATTTAAAGATTTATTAACTTAATTATGGTTTATAAGTTTAAATATATTATGTTAAGTAGCTATTAATATTTTATCTAAAAAATATAATTTGATTAGTTAATGTAATAGTCGATGTAAAATTATAAAAATTTTCAAAAATTATATAATTTTATGAAAATTTAAAGACTTTTAATGATATTTTATTATTTTTTAAAAAAATTTATATTGTTTTTTATTTAGTTTCATTCCACTCTAGTGTATTCATTGATTTGAAAATCAGTTTGTTTAAGGTCCACTTTATTCTTTGCTTTCGAATTATTAGAACCCTTAAATAAATTAAATATATTTGATAGTCCATCTCCTCCTAACCCTGACAGAAGTTGAGAAAGATTAAAATTCCCATTTGATTTTTCGCCCTTACCAGTAAGCATTGATACGATATTAGATAGGTTCCCATTCTTTAAAAATCCGCCTAATAGTGGCATAAGATTTTTAAAATCAAATGAAAAAGGGAATGGACTATTCGGTTTGTTGTTTGGCTTTGGATTAGGCTTTGGTTTTGTTTCGCAGTCACAATCGCCCTTTTTAAAACCATTGTTCATATAATAATTAGGAAGTGTTTCATATGGCTCTTGAAAAACTATTTTTTCTCGTTTTTTTTCATTTTTCTCTACCCTATAATTTTGTATGTATGCGTTAGGTTCGGCAAATAGTGCCTTAGTACTATCTTCATTTATCATAATATTTAATATGTAATAAATTTTTATCGTGTTAAAATTCATATTAATAATTCGCACTTAAAAATAATTTTTAGAATATATATTAGCGAGGTAGGTATGCCAAGAGATTTTAAAAGTTTTACAAACAATCAAAGCAAAAACACACAAAATGATAAAGTTTCACAAAATGATAAAACAAGCGAATATCAAGAGATAATTGATAAATATAAAGATATGGACAATAATGAACTTATGTCTAACCTTTTTAGTGAAGCGAGTAAACTTAAACGTGAAGGCAAATTAGATAGTAGCACATTATCAAATTTAAAGTCGAGTTTAAGCCCGTTTTTAAATAGTGAGCAACAAGATATGTTGTCCTCTCTAATTCGTGCAATTGATGATAGTAAATAAGATAAGCCCAGAAATAATAAAAAATGTGTCTATACTATCAAATAGTCCGAACTCTACTACTCCACTATTAGTAGAAGCGGAAAATTTTTCACTAACTAAACAATTTTTAGATAAATATGGTTATCACTACAAACCATACCGCTTTGCTAACTGTTTTTGCGTTTATATGGACAATCAAGATTTAGATATAATATCTTGTCAAAATTTTGTTAAGTATATTCATTCTAATCCTATTGTGATGACGACCGCTTTGAAAGATTATCCAATTTATTTAGACAACCTGACTTTAGGTAAATTTCTAGGTCAAAATCAGACTATTTGTTTTATAGATACGGGATTATATCCGCATTTCGATTTTCTGTTTCCACAAAATAGAGTTTTGAAATTCATAGATTTCACTAAGGGCGGTAATATACCATATGACGATAATGGTCACGGAACTTTTGTCGCTGGTGTCGCTTGCGGGTGCGGTATTTATTCGTTAGATAAAAGCGGAATTGCACCTAAAGCAAATATTATTTCATTAAAAGCTTTGTCAAATATAGGAAACAGTACAAGTAATGTTATTTTAGATGCTATGCAATGGGTATATGAAAATCATAAAGTGTATAATATATCGGTCGTTTGTATGAGTTTCGGTGCGGACGTTATTAATGAAAATGACCCACTATCGCGTGGTGCGGAAGCTCTTTGGAAACGCGGGATAATTGTTGTCGCTGCCGCAGGAAACAGCGGTCCTAATGAACGGACAATAAAATCTCCCGGAAACAATCCGTACATTATAACAGTTGGCGCGCTAGATACGTCAAATATGCAAATTGCCGATTTTAGCAGTCGCGGGCCGACAATTTATGGACATAAACCTGACTTGATTGCTCCTGCGGTTGATATTACTTCGTGCAGTAATTCAAACATACCTTATACCAATATGTCTGGAACAAGTGTTGCTACCCCAATCGTAGCCGGAATATGTGCAGACATTAAATCGCGTTGGCCAAAAATGACTAATAATGAAATTAAATCTTTTTTGCTTAAAAATTGCTCGCCTATTACTGGCAATAAAGATATAGAAGGCGCTGGCTACTTGAATTTCAAAAATTTTGAAAATAATAATTTGTAATTATTGAAATTTTTGTTATAATCAAATTATGATTAGACTAATAAACGTTTCAATTAAATACATACACGACTTTTACAGCCTATACAATATTAATTTAGAAATTGATAAAAATACGCTACTACTTGGTGACGAAATGAGTGGTAATATTTTTGTTAACAGGTTGATAGCCGGTATAGATAAAAATTTTTTAGGCGAAATTTTAATTGAAAATAAAAATATTTTAGATTTAAAAAACAGCGAATTTAATCTAGCTTACATACCGGAAAATGTGTATTTATTCAATTCGACTATTGAAAAAAATCTAGCTTATCCATTAAAAATTAGAAGAAAAATTCTAAAAATTAATAAAAATGACATTAAAAATATGATAAATTCATTGATTTTACGTTATAATTTAGAAAATTTTCCAAAAAAAATAAAAAAAATGAATTTATCACAAAAAAAGATTATCGCTCTAGCGCGTGCCATAATTCGCGAACCTAAATACATACTCATAGATAATTTCTTTAACAAATTAGATAATGAGTACATTAGTACTGCTCTAACGATGCTAAAAGACTCAAACGCAATAATTATTGCAAGCGACAATGAAAATAAAACGTTCTATAAAGATTTTAATACAATAGAATTTGATTCAGGCAGTATAAAAAAATGATTTTATCATAAATACGACTTATTTTTTAACAAATTTATAGATAGAATTAGACAAATATTAAAATGTAAAAAATTAATTAGGTTTAAAGAGATATCTTACGATGATAGAAGGCTAAAAATCTTGTAGCTTTAATCAAAATTTTAAATTTAATTTTATGTAAAAAAGTGGACTTAAATTTTTAAGTCCACTTTTAATTTCAATATAAATTTTTATTATTTAGTTTAAAAGATTTATTTTTAATTAGGATAAATTTTTATTATGATTTGTTATTTTCAGGTTCTTTTTCTTCTTCCGTTTTAGTTAAGAAAGTGAGTACTCCGTCTTTACAATCTACTAAGACTTTATCGCCTGATTTAATATCTCCACGTAGCATTTTATCTGCAAGTTCATCTTCAATCTTTGATGTAATTAACCTACGCATTGGACGTGCGCCGAATTCTTCGCTCGAACCGCTCTTAACTAAGTAATTTAACGTTGCAGTAGTGAATTTTAATTCTATATTGCTTTGACGTAAATTCTTGTTAAGGTCAGCAAGCATTTTCTTAGCAATTTCTTTTAAAACACCCGGTTCAAGTTTATTAAATATAACAATGTTATCAATACGGTTAATAAGTTCAGGTTTGAAATACTTTTTCAATTCGGTCATCATAACGGCTGATTTATCTTGCTCTTTTTTATCATTAAAGCCCAAATCAACACTTGACTTGGTTATCTTGTCACTACCGATATTTGACGTTAAAATGATAATTGTATTTTTGAAACTTACGACTTTACCGTGACTATCTGTAAGTCTTCCGTCGTCCAATATTTGAAGAAGCATATTAAACACTTCAGGGTGTGCCTTCTCGATTTCATCGAACAAAACGACGCTATAAGGTTTTCTTCTAACTTGCTCAGTCAACTGTCCGCCATCATCAAATCCGACATATCCTGGAGGGCTACCAATAAGTTTACTTACACTATGTGCTTCCATAAACTCACTCATATCAAGACGAATTATCTTGTTTTCATCATCAAACAATGCTTCAGCTAGCGCCTTACTTAATTCGGTCTTACCTACACCAGTTGGTCCTAAGAATAAGAAACTACCTATAGGACGTCTAGGGTCACGGATACCTATACGGCTACGACGAATAGCCTTTGCAACCTTTGCAACCGCTTCATCTTGACCCTTAACTCGTTGCATAAGTGTCTTTTCAAGATTAAGCAATTTCTCTGCTTCGCCCTCAGTTAATTTAGTTAACGGAATATTCGTCCATTTGCTAACAACTTCTGCGACGTCGTGTTCAGTAATTGTGACAACTTCATCATTTGAATTAGGAGCAGATTTTTCGCGTTCAATTTCGTCTTTTAATTTAGATATTTGGTCACGTAATTTGCTTGCTTTCTCGAAGTCTTCTCTATTTACAGCATCTTCTTTATCTGCTTCCAATTTAGATAATTTTTCACGCAAAGCACGAACCTTTTTAGAGTCATAGTTCGTTTTTACCTTTGCTCTACTTGATGCCTCATCGATAAGGTCGATTGCTTTATCAGGCAAACTTCTATCTTGAATATATCTATCAGACAAATTAGCAGCCGCACTTATTGCTTCATCACTAATTTTTACCTTATGGAATGCTTCATAACTATCGCGAAGTCCGCGCAATATTTCTATAGTTTGTTCAACTGTTGGCGGGTCAACTGTAATAGGTTGGAACCTACGTTCAAGAGCCTTATCCTTCTCAATATATTTCCTATATTCGTCCGTAGTAGTTGCGCCGATAGTTTGCATTTCACCACGCGCCAAATATGGTTTAAGCATATCGGCAGGATTTGTTTCACCTTTCTCGCTACCAACTTGCGCAAGTGTATGAATTTCATCAATAAAGGTAATTATATTTTTATTTGATGTTATAAGTTCAATAGCATTCTTTAATTTTTCTTCCATTGAACCACGATATTTTGTACCAGCCATTAATCCGCCGATATCTAAGCTATAGATTGTCTTGTTTTTTAAGAATGCAGGTACATCTCCCGAAACAATTCTACGTGCAAGACCTTCTACTATAGCGGTTTTACCGACACCTGCCTCACCTATTAAAACAGGGTTGTTTTTTGTCTTACGGCACAAAATTTCAATCATACGTTCAATTTCATTATCACGTCCGATAATTGGGTCAATCTTGCCATTTTTTGCACGCAAAGTCAAATCGCTACCCATATCAAGAAGCTCTTGAGGTAATTCACTTGTATAGTTTTCTTTCCTAGAATCAGAATTTCCGCCCATACTGCCGACTTGTACAAAGCCGTCTGTATTGAAGCCCGATTGTGACGAATTTTGAACTTGATTATTAGCGATTAATGAAATTGCTCTATTTCTCATTTCGTAAACATTAATCTTCAAAGCATCTCTTAAGATTTTAATTGCAAAGCTATCTTCTTGACTTAACATCGCTACAAGCAAATGTTCGGTAGAAATATAGTTCGAACGCGTACGTTTTGCCACACTCCCCGCAATCATTAATAATTCCTTAACGCGTGGAGTTAGTTCGACCGTACTAGAAGGTATGCTCGAACTTGTATTATCTAAAACATCTTTGATAATCTCGCTATCTACATTGTACGAACTGAGTAGTCGCTTAGACTTGCTTTCGACTTTAGTAAGTCCATACAATATATGTTCTGTACCGATTTCATTGCCATAACTTCCTGCAATTTGAGTAGCTACTTGCATACATCTATTTGCTAAATCAGTTAAATTATACATTTTATTCTCCTTTTAAGATTTTTTTCACTTTACTAGCAAGGTCAATTAATTCATTTCTAGTGACGAATTCGCTCGACTTATTGCTAACTAAGTGTTGTAAATCAACAATTTTATTTTCTTTCACATCAATATATCCTAAGTTTACCCCTAAACGTATATCACTTATGCGATTATTTAATTCATCTTTAGAGAGTAAATATGCCGATTGTAATATTGCTAAACTTCTGAATGCCTTATCCATAAGTTCGTCCGAATTTGTGCTAGCAAGCATCTTAGCACTCTCAATCTCAAGGTCTTGAAGTTTGGATACCATCTTCATAAATTCGTCTTGGATTTCGCTTTCGGCGAATCCTAAATTGCAACCAGTAGATAAGGTAAATATTTGACCATTTTTAGGAATAAGGTTAAAACCTAAATTCTTAATATTTTGCCTAACTTGATTTATTTTGCCGAGTGAATTTATTGCGTGTAAGTCAAGGTCACATTCCATATTTAGTCCGCAACCAATCTTTTTTAAGTCGCTCATTAAATAGCCATACATATCGTTGTAAGCTAAACTAATTCTGCTAGACAAAATATGTTCTAGCGATTTTGCACGTGTGTATGCGGTTTTATCAAGACCTGCACCACCTGCGCAAATAGTTAAATGTTCGCCATCGAAAAATGTAATAGCAACATTGTCTTTTGTGATGAACATCGTATTTGATTTGTTAGACATAATACTAAATTGGTTCAAATAATCGCGCATATTTTGGTCAAGTGTATTGACGTCTAACTTCAAAAGTTCTTTATCAAGTGCACTATCAACCTTTGCGACAATCTCTTGCTTTTTATCTTCAGTTAGTTTAGGAACAAACTTGTAATCTTTCAAATTTCTATAGAATTTAATACGAGTTTGAATAACATTAGTCATTTTTATTCTCCAATTTTTGAATTTCTTTCTTTAATTTAGCCGCATCTTCGTATCGTTCCTCTTTAACGGCTTGTGCCATTTCTTGACGAAGGTTTGCAATTTTATCTTCTTTTGACATATCTTTGTCATTAGATTTCTTAGCGATATATTCATTTAATTTTTCTTGTTTATGTGTTTGTCTAGGCGCTATACGTTTTACGATATTTTCGATTTCTTCTCTAAATGCTTCATAACAATTAGGGCAACCTAATCGTTCAGTATTCTTAAATTCGCGCAAACTCGTCTTACATACTGGGCAGACGATATTTTCTACCTTAGAGAAAGGCAAGAAATCCGCGAATGCTGAGAACATATCGTCAAATAAACTTGTAGGTGAATCGTTAAACACTCCTTCCTTGATAGCACAATCACGACATAAATTAGTCGTTTGGCTAACTCCATTCACAATCAAAGTTGAGTGATATACACTCGGTTTTCCACATCTATCACATTTCATAATTATTACCTCCCTCTTTTCATTAATTCAATTATAATCTGTGTTAAAATATTGCCTCGCAAATTATTGTCAATATTTATAGGATTATTTAGCGCTTTTGTGCTAATTGTAGATTTAATTAGCGCTTGTTCGCGCTCGCTGATTAATCCGCGTTCTTTCATTTGGTCGAGCAATTGCCCAGCCTCATTTAGACTTATTGGCTTATTTGTAATTTGTAAAGCATTATTTAGGAAATTGCTGTCACTATCGTGCAATCTAGACACTTTAATATATCCGCTACCACCGCGCTGACTTTCAACTAAGAATCCTCTATTGATAGTAAAGCGCGTATTAAGCACATAATTAATCTGACTAGGCACACACGAGAAGAATCTCGCAAGGTCATTTCTCGACAGTTCTATAAAGTCATCTACGTCAAGGCTGGACTTGATAAATTCTTCTATAACATCACTTATACTCTTGTTCATATCTTCCTCCTTTTGTGATTTGACTTTCTTTGACCTTTCCTATATACTATCACTATTTTATGCAAATGTCAACAATTTTTGCATAATTTTTAAAAATTTTTAGCAATCTTTTTATTAGACTGCTAAATTTTATATAATTCTAAAGAAAAAAGAGGGATTCCCTCTTTATGTATGTTTTTCGATATATTCGTCGTCTTTTAGAATAGAATCTGAATTATCTATACTTTCCGATTTTACAAATCTATGCTTAATTTTAACTATTAAAGCATATATTCCCCATACTATAAATCCAATCAACATATGCGCGATGACCATTAATGCCGTATATAATATGTGGGAAAACTCATATATAGTAGCTAAGAAATGCAATGGTATGAAGTATGGGTCAGATAAGAACATCATATTTGTATCAAATATTAAGTTTACAATAATAGCCAAAGTCATAAATATGGCACAAAATATTATGTAATTAACAACTGATTTAAAATTAATTTTTACACTATTTGTCACGTAGCACATTATTCCGCAATAGACCATAATTGAATGGTAAATCATACTGTATATGCACTGGAAGTGATAAATCGGATAAAGTCTAAACGATGTAGATGGTGATATGATAAATACTGCTCCGCATATTATTCCTGCTAATGATATGTAAGACATACCTATTTGTTTGAGTTTATCGTTCTTACTAGCGCTAAACCAAAGTGAATATATGAATAATGAGCAGAAATAAAGTGGCAACCACGAATCTAAGTTCCTAACTCCCATTATTAGTGACCAACAGATTTTAAACAATTCTAGAGCTGTGATAATTGGTGCTAAAATCTTAATTAGTTTAAAATATATATCGGATTTCATTTTCCTTGTTAATATAACCACTAGGGCAATCAAAACAAAACACATTATTATAGAAATAATGTGTGTTATACTAAATAACCCCACTGGAGTATATGTCCCTGGACGTGAAAACATATTCTTATTTTACCAAAAAGGTGACAAAATAACAACTATTTTGATTAGTTTCTTAATTTTTGTTAAAACGATTATATATGTTTATTGCAGTGTTTTTTGAAATACCTTTCACCGCTTCAATTTCTTCTAAAGAGGCTTTCTTTATATTATCTATACTCTTAAAATGTGATAAAAGTGCTCGTCTAATTTTCGGGCCTACTCCTGAAATGCTCTCTAATCCTCCTTTATACATTCCCTTTGCTCGCAGTGAGCGGTTAAATGTAATAGCGAATCTATGTGCTTCGTCGCGCGCTAATTGCACTAATCTAAGCGAATAACCACCCTTTTGAAGAATATATGGTTTAGATTCGTGCGGTTTAAACACTTCTTCTTCACGCTTTGCTAAACTTATTAAATCATTTTTATATCCATACTTGTCTAATATCTCCACAGCAGACGATAGTTGACCTTTTCCGCCATCAATTATTATCAAGTCAGGCATTGAAGAAAAACTAACATCAACACCCTTTTTTAATTCTTCCATTCGCCTTGTTAAAACTTCACGCATTGACGCAAAGTCATCGATAAAATCTACTGTTTCTATTTTAAACTTCCTATACATTTTAGGCGCTTTCTCGCCATTTTGCACAACGACCATACTAGCAACGGTATATGTTCCGTACGTATGTGAAATATCGTAGCACTCTATTCGTTTTGGTTCGTGCTTTAGGTTCAATTCAGATTTTAGTTGTTTGACTGCTCCGATACTTGTATTTACTTGTTTAATTGTGTGCTCTAGGTTCTTCTCTATATGCATATGCGCATTTTTTTCTGCCATATCAAGCAACTTGTATTTTACACTATCAATTATAGGCTTTGTCACTTGAATCTTTTTGCCTGCCTTGTTATTCAAAAAGACTTCAATTTCGCTAGTATCTTGATTGGGCATAATGATTTCATCTACATTTAGCGGATGAGTATTATAGTATTGCATTATGAACTGTGTATATGCTTCGCTCTTGTCTATAAAGTTCAGAATATCGAATGTCCTAACCCCTTGAAGTTTACCGCCTCGAATATTGAGTACACACATCGCGGAATATTCTCCACTAGTGTTTAAACTAAATACGTCATAATCGACTAATGAGTCAAGGCTTGTAATAACTTTTGATTTTAATTTATCTAGCATCTTTAATCGGTCGCGCAGAATTAGCGCTGTTTCGTAATTCTCATTTTGACTAGCGCGCTCCATTTTCTCTTTCAAAATTTCTTCGACGTGCTTAGTTTCACCTTTTAAAAATCTGATAGCCTCATTTACTACTTCTCTATATTCAGCTTTACCAACTAATTTAGCGCACGGCGCTAAACACATATGCATTTCGTGAAATATGCACGGTTTTATTGCGCGTTTGCTCTCGTTTAACGGCAATTTGCATTTTCTAATCGGAAAGGCATAGTCAATTATAGACAAAACGTCTTTCGCTGACACACCTGCCATATATGGACCAAAATATTTATCTGTTTTATTTAACCTTCTACTTATCTCAAAATATGGAAAATCTTCTTTTAAGTTAATTTTTATATATGCATACGTCTTACTATCTTTAAGCAAAATGTTATAAAATGGTTGATGTTTTTTAATAAGATTATTTTCAAGTGCTAGTGCTTCAACCTCATCATTCACAACGTAAAAATCAAAATCACGAACGTTTTGCACCATATTTCTAACTTTTATGTGCTCTTGTTTGCGCAAAAAATATTGACTTACGCGTTTCTTTAAGTCCTTTGCCTTACCTACGTAGATAACGTTTTCATCTGCGTCCTTCATGATATACACGCCTGCTTCGTGCGGAAGGCGCTTAACTTTATCTAAAATTATATCCATATATTTATTATACCATATATTTTCGATTTTTCATAAGATATTGAAACGATTTTAAATAAACAAGATGTCTATTTTCTTATTGAATTGCGTAAACCTAATAACTAAACGTGCTATTATCAATAAACTAGAATAACAAAGCACGTATCATTTACCCTATTAAAATTACTTAAAAAACCTATATTCTTAAATATTACAAAAAGTCTGATTATTCTAATTTTTTATAAATTCACATACATTTATGTATGAAAAGATTAATAAAAAGCAAAAACTTCTTAATTAAATTAATATTAACAGCTATCGTTATTTTTGTCCTTATTTTTACTCCTATTATTGCATTTAATCGCGCTAAAAATTATGAAATATATTCAAAGCCTCAGATTGATAGTAAAATCTATACCGTTTGGCACATAGAAACTTTTGAAGGTGGAAAACAAGCACGCATTAATTACTTAAAATCAGTTGCGCGAAAAATTGAGAGCGAATATGCTGGTGTTTATATAATGATAAAATCTATCGACCCAAGCGAGCTAGATAGTGCACTACAAACTTCTTCCCCAGACATTATATCATTCGGATATGGCGTCGGTATGAATATTTTAAATAAATTAATTCCTTTTAATAAAACATACGACATACGTGACGAATTGCTATTTAGTTCATTATTTAATGACAAATTATATGCTCTCCCTTATATGTTAAGCGGATATGCAATATTTAAGCATAGTGCATTAAGTGAAGAATTTCACTGTGGCTATACATCTTACACTCGCCCAGAAAATATTTACAACAATTTGTCGCTCTCTCCTAAAGAAAACGAAACTCAATATGAAGCATACAAAGATTTTGTATATAATGAGAATGTTGTTTTGTTAGGTACTGCGCGCGACCTTTTCCGTATAGACAATTTAAACAAAGTAGGACGTGCGAATGCTAGTATCTCACCTATTGATACATATACCGACTTAGTCCAATATCTAGGTAAATTAAAAGATGACGAAATTACAAATAAGTTTTGCTCTTTGGCGCTAAGTGATACATATCAAACGACTTTGACTGAGTTCGGTTTGTTCACTACAAAATATAACAAACTATACTCTGACGGCATATATAAAGATATGGAAAATGCTCTATTCAATTGTGAAATAGCACGCGTTTTTGTTAGTTAAATTATGCAAAAAAATGATATTTTAAAGCTGAAAAATAAAGATTGTGAAATACAATTTAATGCTGATTTGAAAAAATTTTGTACTTTCAATATCGGTGGAAAATCTAAATATCTTTTTATCGTACACACAAATGACGCACTAATTAAAGTGTGTTCTTTTTGTAAATTACACAATATACAGTATAAGGTTATTGGCTTCGGGGCAAACTTGTTATTCTCAGATAAGGGTTATAATGGTGCTATAATAGTTAATCGCTCTAAGTCATTTATGGTTAGAAAAAACTGTGTATATTTAGACGGCGGATTAAGTCTAGGTTCTCTTTTATCAATACTTGCTTCTCACACTCTCTCTGGGCTTGAAAATCTAGCATCTATTCCGTCAACTGTTGGCGGAGCAATAGTAAATAATACGGGTGCTTTTGATTGCAACTTTGGTTCATTTGTAGAATATGTTGAATGTGTAAAGCAGTCTAACCTAACAAAGAAATTACGACTAAAAAAAGATGATTGCTCATTTTCATATCGCAATAGTTTATTTAAATCTGGCGATTACATAATACTAAGAGTTAAACTAAAATTATATAATTCTACAAAAGAAAAAATATTATCTAAAATCCGATATTACACTCTTTTAAAAACTGAAAATCAGCCTATTAATTTCTTTAGCGCAGGTAGTGTGTTTAAGCGCTCTATGCTCCCTCCCGCTAAGTTGATTGATGAACTAAGGTTTAAGGGCTATTCTATCGGCGGAGCAATGGTATCAATCAAACACGCAGGCTTTATAATAAATTACAACAATGCCTTGGCGCACGATGTACTAAAACTTATCCGTATAATTAAGAGAAAAATTAAAGAAGAATACAAAATCTCTTTAGTTGAAGAAATTGAGTATGTAAAATATATCTACAAAAAAGATTAATCGAAAAATAACTTTTTCTTGATTTATTTTGTGCATAGTGATATAATATTGTTAGGAGAATTTATGGCACTATTAGCAGATTATCATACACATACAAAATATTCACGTAATCATCACGGTAAGGGTACAGTTGAGCAAAATGTACGTGTCGCATACGAAAAGGGGCTTAGGCAAATTGCAATAACTGACCACGGATTTAATCAAGTTATGTTTGGAATAAGGCGTAAAGATATTCCTTCTTTGCGTCGTGATATTGAAGACGCAAAAGAGCGCTACCCTATCGATGTGCTTTTGGGTGTCGAAGCAAATATTATTTCATCTCAAGGTGATATAGATATTAATGAAGATGATTATAAAGACCTTGATATTCTTTTATGCGGTTTCCATAGATTAGTTAAATCTACTTCTAAGCGCGAGAGAATTAGTTTTATAAATAAAAATGTTTTTTGCGAACTATTTCACCATACTAGCAAAAAACAACGCGAACGTAATACTAACGCATATATTAATGCAATGCGAAAATATGATATCGATGTTATTACACACTTAAATCACGCTTGTAAAGTTGATGTCGAGAAAGTTGCACGTGTAGCGAAAGAAACAAACACGCTAATTGAACTTAACGGCAAGCGATTAGGTATGAGCGATGAAGAAATTTTAACTTGCTACAAACTCGGTTGCAAATTTGTGATTGATAGCGATGCCCATACTCCTGACCGCGTAGGTGACTGCCATTTAGGGCTACAAGCGGCACTCAGATTGCGTTTGCCTGATAGTTGCATAGTAAATTATAATAATATACCTACTTTTAAAAAGGAAAAACGAAAGAAAAGGAGCTAATAATGTCAGACTGCAAACAGCAGATTTTAAAGACTATACCTAACAACAACTGTTGCAGTCACGCATATATGGCTGTTGTATTATCTAATTCTATAATTGATAAGAAAGATAATTCTATAACTATTAATCTTAAATTAGAATTACTAAATAAAGTTGTTTCTATCCTTAAGAACTTTTACCCTGAACTCGAATATGACATTCGAGAAAATTTTTTGATAATCAAAGGAAATATCTATTCTCTACTTCTCGACTGCGGATATTTCGAAAACTCTTTTGATTTTTCTATATTTAGTAGCGATTGTGATAGATTAACTTTACTTAAAACTATGTTTTTGTTGTATGGTTCACTCTACTACAACGAAGATAACTTCAAGAATTCTAAAGGATATTCGCTCGAATTTGTAATAAAACCTGAGCTTAGTCAAATATGTGTAAGCTTGTTGAAAGAATTTGGATTTGAATTAAAGACGACAACTCGACAAAACAATTTTGTAATCTACACAAGAAACAGTACAATAATAACAGAATTAATGGTAAAATTAGGCGATAGTTCGACCGCATTGAATATACAAAATAGTTTATTAATGCGCGAAATTCGTAATTCTACAAATAGACAAAATAATTGTTTCGACCACAATCTAAATAAGACTTTAAATGCAAGTAGCGAGCAATTAACCGCTATTAATTACATTATGGAAAATGATTATTTTGATATGCTAGACGACAGATTAAAAGATGTCGCTATGGCTAGAATAGCAAATCCTGACGTTTCGCTAAAAGATTTGCAAACGATTTTAGGCGGACTTAGTCGTGCTGGTATCAAATATAGACTTGACAAAATCATCGAAATATATAAATCTATTGTTGGAGGGAAATAAGGTGAAACCATTTGTACATTTACACGTCCATACTGAGTATTCGCTTCTTGATGGTGCAGCGCGAATAAAAAAATTAGTTAAACTAGCTAAGGAATACGGTATGCCTGCTGTAGCTATGACTGACCACGGCAATATGTATGCCGCAACGCACTTTTTTGATGCTTGTAAGGAAATCGGAATTAAGCCTATATTCGGAACTGAATTTTATGTTGCACCTGACCTTACTGTTAAAAATGGAAAGCAACATCTCTCCCACCTTATCATATTAGCAAAAGATGAAACAGGATATAAAAATCTTAGTATGCTAAACACTATTGCTTTTAGAGATGGTTTTTATTATAAACCGCGTATAGATTACAAAACCTTAGCCGAGCATCACGAAGGATTAGTTTGCCTTTCCGCTTGTCTTGCGGGCGATATTCCAAAATTAATTGTTCAAGAGCAGTACGAAAAAGCGGAAGAATTAATCCTATGGTTTAAAAATTTATTTAAAGATGATTTTTATCTTGAAATTCAATATAACGGAATAGCAGAACAAAATATTGTTAACGAAAAATTACGCGAATATTCTAAAAAATTCGGTATTAAATTAGTTGCAACGAACGACGTGCATTATCTTTTTAAAGACGATGCTGAAATGCAAGACGTACTTATGTGCGTGAATATGCAAAAAACCTTAGACGACCCTAACAGGCTCAAATTCCCTACAGACGAATTATATTTCAAGACGTATGACCAAATGCTCGCTGGACTCCCTAATGACGAAGAAGCGCTCGATACAACAATAGAGATTGCAAACAAATGTAATTACGAATTTGTTTATGGTCACTACCTATTCCCACACTACGAGCCAGAAGGTGGCTATAACGACGAAGTCGGCAACACTCCTAAAGAATATATTTTAAAATTAATAGATAAAGGTGTAATGCAAAAATACGGCGGATATACGGATGAAATACGCGAACGTATTAAAACGGAAATGTCTATTATCGAAAAACAAGGCTTTATAGAATATTTCCTTATCGTATGGGATTATATTAATGCAGCGCGAAAAATGGATATTTCGGTTGGCCCCGGTCGTGGCTCTGGCGCAGGTTCGCTAGTTGCCTACACTATCGGTATTACAAATGTTGACCCACTTAAGTTTGAATTATTCTTCGAACGTTTTTTAAATCCTGAACGTGTATCAGCGCCCGACTTCGACGTTGACTTCCAAGATAACAGACGTGATGAAGTCATTGATTATGTTAGAAAAAAATACGGCGATGAACGCGTCGCTCACATTATTGCGTTCGGAACAATGAAGGCAAAAAATGCTATTAAAGACGTAGGTCGTGTATTGCGCATACCTTATGCTGTATGTGATAAAATCACTAAGACAATACCTAATTACAAGAGCCCAATTTTGCCTAAAGTCTTTGGATTTCATATTCCTAAGGAATGTGATAAAGATTTCGGCACTGTATATGCTATCCCTGAACTTATCGAAATGTACAATTCAGACCCACAAGTCAAGAAAATGGTCGATATTGCTATGAAACTAGAAGACTTCCCTAGACAGACCACTACTCACCCTTGTGGTGTTATTATCGGTGCAGAAGCACTTGATAAACACGTCCCACTATCTAGAAATGGTGATGATATTACCACTCAATACGAGGGTGCAGATATGGAGCACTTAGGACATCTAAAAATGGATTTCTTAGGACTATGCAACTTGACTGATATTAAAGAATCTATTCGAATGGTTAAAGAAAATCACGGTGTGCAAGTCGATTTCTCTAAATCTAACTATGATGACCCTAATGTATTTAAATTGATTTCGTCCGGCAATACTGCTGGTATATTCCAAATTGAATCAGGTGGTTTCCAGCGCTTCTTAAAAGATTTGCAACCTACCTGTATAGAAGATATTGTCGCTGCCGTGTCGCTCTACCGCCCCGGCCCTATGGACAGCATACCAAAATACGTTCACAATAAACATCACCCTGAAGATACAACGTATGACCACCCTATCCTTGAACCAATTTTAGGTGTGACCTACGGCTGTATTGTATATCAAGAACAAGTTATGAAAATTTGTCAGAGTATGGCGGGATTCACTCTTGGACAGGCAGATAGCATACGTCGTGCGATGGGTAAAAAGAAACTTGCTGAAATGTTAAAATGGAAAGAAGCATTCATTAACGGACGTGAAGCATTTACTGATGACCACGGAAAATTTAATCCTGCTATTGTCGGCGCTATTAAAAATGGAGTTAGTGAAGAAATTGCAAATAAAATATGGAACGAAATGGAAGGCTTTGCTTCGTATGCATTTAATAAATCGCACGCCGCCGCCTACTCTATCATTATATATCAGACCGCATATTTGAAATATTATTACTTGCCTGAAGTGATTACTTCTATCTTAAACAACAGAATCACAAAAACAGATAAGTTGATTAAATATCTTGCTTATGCTAAAAAGGAAAATTTGCAGGTGCTTCCGCCTGACATTAATCTAAGTCAAACCTACTTCTCTACTGACGGAAAAACTATTCGTTTTGGGTTAGCGGCTTTAAAAAATGTTGGTGTAGGTGTTATTAACGAAATAATCGCTGAACGCAACGAAAACGGACCATTTAAAGATTTAGAAGACTTCATTTGGCGAGTTAATTCGCAAGCATTAAACAAACGTTGTATTGAGTCACTAATCAAAGCAGGAGCTTTCGACTGCTTTAAAATCCCTAGAAGTCAATTAATGGCTATCTACTCTATTATGATTGATAGAGCCTTAGAGAGAAAGAAAAAATCGATGTCCGGTCAAATGGATTTGTTTGGTGATATAATTGAAGACGTTAAACTTATTGAAGATAACGAATACCCTAATATCAGCGAATATGTGAATACCGTAAAACTTCAATACGAAAAAGAAATTGCAGGTATGTATCTTTCTGGTCACCCACTTGATAGTTATCTAAACGCGATTAAAAACTTCACTTTTGATTCTAGTTTTATTCCAGAAGATTCAATCGATGATGAAAATGATAGTGAATTAACCCCTGAACAATCTGCAATATATCAAGAAAATGACCTTTATAATGGCTTAAAAAATGGCGATTCTGTGACGTGCGGTGGTGTCATCTCTGACCTTAAAATTATTCAACCAAAGAATGGTGGTCGTATGGCTATAGCAGTTATAGAAGATTTGACAGGAACGTTCGATGTATTTTTCTTCAATAAAGTATTCGAAGAATACCGCGATATACTCGTTAAAGACGCGCTAATTGCTATTAAAGGTAGATTCACTATTCGCGATGGACATAGACCATCTATTACCGCAAATAGTGTTGAACTTTTAACTGAAGATAAAGACGATAAGCAAGAAATTTCAACTAACAGCAAAGAAGAAACTGAAATAGAAGTTGTTAAACCTAGACGACTATGTTTACGATATAATATGCAAGACGGTGTGTTGCACGACGCAGTAAAAAAGATTCTTTCTCAATATAATGGAATCGATTTAGTTTATATAAAAGACACAGCTTCAAACCAAGCATATAAATTAAATATAACAGTAAACATACGTGAAAGTTTAATATACGAATTAGAAACCATTTTAAACAAGAATGACATTATAATAGCATAATAATATAAAAAATGAGTGATGACACTCATTTTTTTAAAAATCTTCTAATTCTTCATTCCTTTTTACTTTTTTCTTTTTATAGCCAAAAAGTTTTAATCGTCCTTTGTTAAATACAGTGACAACAAGAATATATAAACTAGCCACTCCTATAATAACATATATTATTCGGCTAAAAATATTAGATTGTAGTCCAAATATCCCCGCTATGAAATCATACTGCAATCCGCCAATCATTAGCCAATTTACTCCACCCAATATCATTAAAATAAATGCAACCAGTCTCATCATAAACTCACCTTAACTTATTTTATCGAGTTAAAAAGTTTTTATACAAAAAATTGCATTTAAAAATGCAATTTTATATTTGTATATTAAATATTTTCTTTATTTTGTTGTTTCTTATTTTTTCTTTTTAATTGTTTTTGCAACTGCTTATATCCATATGGTGTTATTTTTTCTACAACTTTGTATGGACATATTTCATAACACTTATTGCAGAAAATACATTTATTATAATCTACGTAGGCGTACAATTCGCCGTTTTTATCTGTCTTCATAATTATTGCCCCTGAAGGACAATTTTTGCTACATATTGAACAGCCTTTACAAGTTTTTGGCGAAATTTTTACTCTTTCTTGATTCTTTTTAAAGTATACTTTTCGCTTTATGTTTGACTTATGTAATTTATGGTCTAATCGTATATTATTTAATTTAAAATCGGTCGATATAAAACTATCTATATTATCTCCAACAATCTTATATGGATTATTTATATCTATTAATCCGCGTTTGCTAGCATTATCACAAATTGTATCCTTAATGTCTTTATTTACAATCTTTGCGACAACTGCATCTAAACTGAACGTGTTCTCTCCCCCAGCTATAAATGATAACATATGTTGTGTTTTATTGTCCTCAAGTGCTACCACTCCATCAACAATATTGTATAGAAATTTATCATTGAGAGCTTGTACCATATCGCATAAAAATTCGTTGTAATCTCTAAGTGTATTTAATCTATTGAGTATTAAGCACTTTTCATCTCCGGGAATTAAACCATATATATTTGAAGTTGAAGCAATAAGTCCTAAATTCTCATCAACTTTAATTTTTGAAATATTAATTATTGCATCTACGTTGTTTATAACATCTAATAGTGTAAGTGATTTAGTTTTGATACCATCAGGAAGCTCTAACGTGAACGTCTTTAAATTCCTATTTAACTCACATTTAGACATATTTGCAACTTCTAACATACCGCTGTCTAAATAAACAGAATCAAGATGATTTACTGTGTATTTGCCGATAGGACTGTCCGCTATGACACAAGATACACCCATTTCGCTTAACACGTTTACAATACCTCTAATAATTGCAGGGTGAGAAATCTCCGCGCTGTCAGGTGACGCGCTATAAGATAAGCATATTTTTAACATAACCTTCATCTTAGGGCGAATTTTATCAAAAAGATTCAAATTAGCAAATAGCTCTCTTACCGCATTTTCGACCTTGCTATTATCATAACTATCAAGATATTTAATAGATACTAGATTATTCATACTTTAAATCGTACTAAAATTTTTTAATTTTGTCAATTAATTGTATTTCAGTTTTATTTAATGCCGAATTTATTTGATTTTTTTTAACAAATTTTGTAAAATTCACATATGATAAAAATATGGGGCAAACTGCTGATTGATGATAGGGTTGTTAAAAGTAAAACAATTAGTGTAGATGCATCTACTACTACTTTTTTCGATATGCTAAAAGAGTTATGCGCTTCTTTGAATATCGCTACCCCAGTGCTACTTGACAAACACGTTTATGATTTTAACCTTTTCAATATGTGCACGTTTAAGCCTAGCGATTTCGTCGAATCAGTATTGTTTGACAAATTTGTGCTCGAACATTTGCCCGACAAAGATTAATTTTTAAAAAAATTTAATTTTTGTTGACATATTTTTATTAATTATGTTATAATATAATTATTGCGATAGGGAACTATTGCGATTTTTTAAAGAAGGATTTTACTGCCATTGGAGGATATTATGGAAGAAAAAACTTTTATGACTCAAGAAGGTCTTCAACGTACAAAAGAAAGATTAGAATTTTTAAAAACTACTAAACGTCAAGAAATTGCCCTTAAATTAGCTGAAGCTCGTAGTTATGGCGATTTAAGTGAAAATAGTGAATATGACCTTGCTAGAAATGAGCAAGCTTTAGTTGAATCTGAAATTTTCGACCTTGAAAATAAATTAAAATCAGCTGAAATTATTGACCCTAAAAAAATCTCTACAAGTAAAGTAGGCGTAGGCAATAAGGTCACTATTAGTAATGTTAAGACTAATCAGACATTTGAATACACTATTGTCGGAGATACTGATTCTAACCCACTAAAAGGTCTTATTAGCAACTCATCACCTATCGGCGCAGGCTTGTTAGATAAAAAGGTTGGAGAAATCGCTAATATTAAAACTCCAGCGGGCATTGTTTCATACAAAATTGTTAAAATAAAATAATAAATTATTTATATCATAAGATTAGGAATATTTATTCCTAATCTTTTTTATAAACTAATAAACTGCAATATAGATTTATCTTTAAATTTTGTTTATTGCTTATATTTTTATTAATGAAAAAAGAGTGGTGTTCCACTCTTTTTATACTTGAGCCTCTCCGTTCTGCTCCACTACTTCTTTTGGTTTATCTTTTATGCAAAGTGCTACTATCATAAATGCCGTAGTCAAAATGTTTGAAGTAAGGACA
This sequence comes from uncultured Clostridia bacterium, assembly GCA_944377165.1. Taxonomy (GTDB): domain Bacteria; phylum Bacillota; class Clostridia; order Christensenellales; family UBA1242; genus Onthoplasma. Next base: position 200,180 of record CALWEJ010000001.1, read on the forward strand.
CTTAACACAAGCAATGTGATAATTCCAAATTTTTTATTGGACTCGTTAATAGAATGCTTTAATACAATTATAGCAAATACCAAATTAGCTACTCCCATTACAAGCACATAAATCGCTAATGAATTAAGAATTATTTTTGTGATTTGAACAGTTGTTTGTATATCAGTATCAGTAATTAAATATTGTTCTTGCGTAATTTGATCGGTATAAACATAATAATAATCGCCATTACCCTCCTCTACTTTTGTATAGCTAGAATCAGTGTCATACACCGAGCATAATTGTTCTTCAGTAATAACACTACTTGCTGCCATCAAAATAAATCCACCTAGCACCATCATCAACACTTGCACTATAGATATAATTGAGCCAGCTAGCATAAAAGCTTTCTTTGTTTTATTCATTATACCCTCCTTGCTATTATATTAACTTAAGTCCAAGTTTTTGTCAAATTAATTAAAATATTTGTTTTAACTATCTAAATATGTTATAATTTAGTTATGATTAAGTGTATTGACGGAACGAGCTTATATAAATCATTAAAATTAGACAGAATTTCTACTCACGCATATCTTTTTTATTCTGATGATAGCTTGTTAAATAATGAAGTTGCACTATCTTTTGCTGAAACGTTATTATGCAATACTCATACAGGGCACGATAATTGTGATAGTTGTAAGCAAGTGGAATCCCTTTCTCACCCAGACTATTCGTTGTTGAATCAAGATTCAATAAAAGTAGAAGATATTAATAAAATTATGGCGAAATTAGACACAAAACCGATTGTAAGTGATAAAAAAGTTTTTGTGATTTTAAATTTTGAAAATGTGAATGAGATTTCTCAAAATAAGCTTCTAAAATCGTTTGAAGAACCAAATAGTTCAAACATATTTATCTTAACAAGTGCGCATACCGACAAGATTTTAGGAACTATAATGAGTAGATTGACAAAAATTTTTGTTCCTAGAATGTCAAGTGAAGATAAATCTATTATTGCAAAGGATTTATTAAATAACAATATAGACATTTCTAAATACATGAAATTAGATAAACTCACTGATATGGTCAATTTCGCCACTAATGAAAATTATATTGCTACATTAAATTCAATACGTTCAATTTTGACAGCACTTAATTCAACTTCTGATATCCCTAGATTAGTTTCTAACTTGAATCTGATTGATAAAAATCTTTTTTTAAAAATTTTACAAGAACTTTTTCTTGATAGTTTGTTAGATGAAACTAATTGGAAATTTGACGCAGATTTAGTTAATATTGTAAAAGAAAAATTTTCTAATAAAGTTGTTTTAAAATGTTTACCTATTATTGAAGATTCATATAAAAAACTTATATCTAACGTTAATTTTACTTATATATTAGATAATTTGTTGTTTAATATATTAAAGGAGAAATTTTATGCAAATAAATGAAATTTATATTTATTCAACACAATCCATTGTTCGTTCTGCTGAGTTAGACTACCCTATAAATACTCGTATAATAGTGAACTTAGATGGTTCTTTAGAATTAGGACTTATAAAAAATAAAGTTGAATCAGATTCAGTAGATAAAGTTGAATTTGTTAGACTAGCAAATAACGAAGATTATATCACATTGTGTAAAAATTGTAGAGATGCTAAATTAATTTTACCGGACATTAAACGAGAAGCTGAAAAGCTGAATCTTGATATGAAGATTGGATTCGTTGCTTACAATTTAGACAAAACAAAGTTAACTGTTAACTATACAGCCGATGGTAGAATTGATTTCAGGGAACTTGTAAAAACACTCGGCGCAAAATACAAAGTCCGCATAGAAATGAAACAAATTGGTTATCGTGACGAAACCAAAATTATCGGTGCTTTAGGGGTTTGCGGCAGAGAAACTTGCTGTAAATCGTTCTTAAGCGATTTTGATAAAGTATCTATAAAAATGGCGAAAAATCAAGGTATTGCCCTAAATCCTTCACGTATAAATGGTATGTGCGGAAGACTCTTGTGTTGCTTGAAATATGAGGACGAATATTATGCAGAACAACAAAAGAAAATGCCTAAAATTAATAGTAAAATCACTACCCCAGATGGGCTTGGTATCGTAGATTCTGTTGATATCTTTAAAGAAATTGTAAATATTAAATTTGAAAAAGATGATTCTACTGAAGTTAAAACCTATATTCTAGACGAATTAATTAAACTTAATAAAGATAGACGAAATTGACACTTTTAATAAATCAATAGTTGTATTATCTTTTATAATAAAGTTAAATTTATTAAAACTCTAAACGGTTAAATTTACATTCTTACATTGTCTTTGATATGCTAATATAACGAATATATATCCACCAAAAAGAATTCTTTATGCCTATGAAAAAAATTGATAACTTTAAACTAGAACACTTTGATAATGGTATCGCAATTAGCAGGCACTTCTTATCTTTTCTCTTATGATAATCTAGTTGTGCCTGAGTAAATTGCTCCTAACCTTAATTTTATTTATGCCTATGAAAAAAATTGATAACTTTAAACTAGAACACTTTGATAATGGTATCGCAATTAGCAGGCACCTCCTATCCTTTCTCATATAATAATCTAGTTGTGCCTGAGTAAATTGCTCCTAACCTTAATTTTATTTATGCCTATGAAAAAAATTGATAACTTTAA
>CALWEJ010000002.1 GCA_944377165.1 uncultured Clostridia bacterium
GAAGAGTATGATGATTTGCTTATGCAATTACTTGCAGAACGTAAAGAAAGAAAACGCAAAAAAGAAGAAGATATGGAGATGTGAAAAATATTTAATTTATGTTGAATTTTTTTATAAATATGTTATAATAAAAATGAGGTAGAAAATGGATAGTTTAGGGATAACTCCACAATATGGTTTTTTATATCAAAGATATAGATATATTTATTGCTTGATAAAAGAACTAAATCATTATGATTATTTAACTTTTGAAGGAGCTGATGATATTGAAGAAAATCTTACAGATAATTCTCTATTTGCAATAAATAATTCTTCTATATTAATTCAAGTTAAAACTGGAAATGTTGATAAAGGAACATGTTATAAAATTTTTGGTAACTGGTTAAAGACTGATGTCTTAAACTGTGTTTATAAATTATATTGTGAAAAAACGCCAACAGTTTCATTTGATGATAATTTTATAACTGACTTTATAAAAGAAGTTGAAAGGTCTGCCGGATGTAGAGACACCAAGATACTAAAACAAGTTTATAATAAGTTTTATTTTAATGGTAAACTTCAACAAGATGATATAAAAGTTTCTATAAAAAAGATTATTGCTTCCTTAAGTATAGAAGAAAAAGATATTGAAAGTCTACTGAAGGAAACTTCAATTATTTATAAAAATAATTTTACTGCACACATTAAAATATATGATGAATTAAAAGATAAATGTTTTATGACGTTTCTTAATCAAATAAATGCAATAATAGACGACAACTTATCAAATAAAAGAAACACTAAACTATCAACTAATGATATTAATAATATTATTGTTACTATAGCAACAGAATTGACAGATAATAAATATAATATAGATATTGAGGAATTTTCTACAAAAGCACAAAGTAGAGTTAAAGAAATTATTAAACATAGTAACTTAAGAGAAATTCAACAATTAAAATTTATATCGAATGATGAAAAATTTATCACAAAAAATATTGTTAATAAACTTCTTTATGATGATTTTAGACAAGTATATAATAATAGCATATCAATAAAAAATATTGAATTTAGTGCTTTTAATAATTATGAAAATGTTTTAGAGGAATTATTAGAAAAAGAAAGAACGCCATATAATTTATATAAGAAGACTACAGCAATTCCTATAATTGATGAATTGTTACCAAGGAATGAAATGTACTATAAAGGTTGTTATATTTTTTTAACAAGCGATAATGCTCCAACGAATAAATTAATTTCATGGAAGGTAAAAGATGATTAATATTGATAATAATATTGAAAAAACAATTACATATTTTGATGTTATTTATGCATTAATTAGACCTCCTTTTCAGGTTACATCATTGTTAAAATTGGTATTTTTATCATTGTCAATTAATAATTTGTTTGATATTAAGACTTTTTCAAACAGAAAACAAAATATGGCAAAAGAATTATTATCTAATTTATCAAATATATCCAATGATATTGAGAATGAATTTAGCATTGTTTTAGAGATTATAGATAAGTTGAAAAGATCTAATGTAATATGTATTAGGAATGATCAAATTAAACTAATAAAAAATATAGAGTGTCAAAGATTTTCATCTTTTTTAAATATGAATCAGTCAATTAACATTATTAGTGAAATATGTCGCTTGAGTAATTTGTCTTTTATGGAGGAGGTAATAAAATATGTCTAGCATGATAGCCGTATTAAGATTAAATAGTGGTAATCAATTTTTTGATTATAATTTTTCAGATACGAATTTTATTTATGGTCCAAATACTGTTGGAAAAACCGCAATGGCTATTACAATTGACACTGTCTTAGCTAAAACAAAGAATAGAGCATTTGAATATTCAAATTGTCTAAAAAACGTTGATAGTATAGATATTAATCTTAGAAATGACAAACGAAAAAAGTGGTTTAGACGAGATAGACAAAACAACTTTTTTATTAAAGACGGAGATGATGGAGCCTTTCAACAAGTAGATATAGATTATTATAAAAATGAAATTGAAAAATTTTATTCGATTTCAAATAATTATAAAGAAATTTTTGCAGATATTTATGATGAAGATCTAACATTTAGAGCATTTAGTTTTTTGAATTTTATAGATGAAAATGATGTTGGTAACCTAAATGCTGTATTTACTCGATCAAAAGATTATGAACATATTTTTAGAATTAGAAACATTATGCAATTATTATTTAATTATGAAAATATAGAAAAGATTTACCGTAATGATTTAGAAATTAAACAATTGCAATTAGAATTAGAAAATTTAAAATATTCAGAACAGAACTTTAATTATAATAGTAAAATTATTAATGGGGCTTTTAATAAATTAAATCTTAAGTTTAGTAAAGATATGCATGAAAATTATAATACATTTATTAGATATAGAGATTCTTTTTCAAGAGATAAGCTAAAAAATAGTGGGAATTATATACCTTTATTAAAAGAATCTGTTAATTTATCTGAAGAAATTAAGTTACTGGAGTTTAAAAGTGATCAATCTAAATCTTTACAAATGAGAAATACAAAAGTTTTAAAATTAATGAAAATCTTCAAAAATTTATTAGAAGAGAATCCTGATTATAGAGAATATATAAATTTACTCGAATGCAACATAGAACAAAGAGAAAACGACAATATCATTCTATCTGCAGTAGACTATAGGGAAAGTTTAAATAAATTATATAGGTATAAAGCTAAGGTTGATTTAGAATTAAAAAAAATTTCAAATATGCCGAATGAATTAAAAATTAATGATGTACTAAAAACTTTAGGCATTGTGGAGAATGCATTTTTATATACATTAAATGAGGTGGATTATGTAAGTTATGAGAGTAAAGAAGAAAAATTAAACAAATTATTAAAGGAAAATAAGGAGCTAAGGAAAAATTTTAACAGAGATAAAATTGATAATTTCAACAAGGATCTAACTTCTATGTATTTAGGATCAAGATTGAATGTAAAATGTGTTCAGGATGATTTAAACAAAGAAGATTTTAATATTTCATATGATCCTATAAGAATTTTTATACAACAGAATAGTAGGAATCATGATATGGAAGATATTGCAAGTAAAAGTAGAATGACTTTTATCCAAATGTTATGCTATATTGAATTTTTTAAATATATTAAAAATAATTTTGAAGGGTTGTGTTTAATCCCATTTATTGTCTTAGACGGTGTAAGTACACAGTTTGATGACCATTTTGAAGAAATTTATGATTATTTTTGTAATGTAAGTAAAAAAATTGGACTCCAAACATTTACTTTTTCTTTTAAAAAGAAAAACAATATTGATAATTGTACATATATTGATATTTCTGCAGGATTTAATCCATTCTTTAATCTGAATAGATAAATGTTTTTTAACAAAGCTTGACACCTACTGACACCTACGGGAGCAGTTTTAGGTAGTTTTTGAGAGTTTTAGACCGAAAGTTGAGATTTTCAATTTTCGGTCTTTTTTTATACAAAAAGTTGACACCTACGAAGCCCCAAAATGACACCTATTGCATTTTTGGAAAAGGATAGTGCTCTCTAAAATTGAAAAGAAAAAATCGCTAAATCCCTTTATTTATAAGGCTTTTAGCGATTTTGTTTTATGGAGCTAATGACGGGACTTGAACCCGTGACCTCCGCCTTACCAAGTATTGAATTTCACCTAAATAGGACTTGAACTCAAAGCACAGGAAACCCTTATATTTCCTGTGTTTTTTCTTACTCCCAAAACTCTCAATTGTTGTCAATTTTCAAAAATCTGACAACAGTTGACAACAAAAGCCCCATTTTAACCCACCAAAACAACCAATTTTTCCACCTAAAATCATCTAAACTCGCCTAAAACCGAACATCAAGTGTTGTCAGGAAGAAATTTAAATTATTTTTGCAAATTAGCAACAGAAATTTAATTAGTATGTTATAATAAAAACAAATATAAGGAGATTTATTAATGAATATCGAAAAAGTCAACAAAACTATCGAATTATATAAAGTTTATTTAGCAAAGCAAAATCAATCCAAAAATGATTTTATTGATAGAAAGGAAAGGATTGCTTATTATCAAAAGTTTAATAAAGAATGTCTTTTAAAATTAAGCGAAGATGACTTCGTTGAGTTTATTGGCAAATTATGGGCATCGGCTATGTATGGAAGTAAGAAATATTTAGCTGATCAAATGATTTCTAGCAATAAGGGATTTGACAATTTAAAATCCATGCTTGCAGAATTTATATATGGAAAGCAAGATTTATCTGTTAGGTGGGATAAATTTTTAAAAGAAGCAAAATTTTTTGGACCGTCATATATGAGCGAAATATTGGGATATGTGTATCCTAATGAATGTGCTCTTGCAAATAATCAAGTTATTAAAGCCCTTGATTATCTTGAAATGCCAAAAGTTCCACACTATAATTATCAATTTACCGGCAAAAAATATTTAGAAATTTGTGATGTTGTTAAACAATTATCAATAAAATTAAAAAATGCAGGAGTAGAATGTGAAAATTTACTAGCAGTAGATTATTATTTGTGGGAAGTGACAAGATTAACAAATGATAGTGTTGTTATTGAGAATAGCGAAGAAATCAAACCTGTTACAAATAAAGATCAAGAATTTATACATAAAGAAATTATAGATAAAATAGTTGAAATTGGCAGTTTGCTTGGCTTTGATGCAAAGTCTGAGGTTAGAGTTGGAAAGGGTGCAGTTGTGGATGCTGTATGGAGTATCAACATTGGAAACATGGGACAAATAATGTATGTTTTTGAAGTCCAAACAAAAGGAAGTGTTGATAGCCTACTACTGAATTTGCAAAAGGCCAACAACAATAAATCTGTTCAGGCGATAGTTGCAGTTTCTGATGAAACTCAATTAGTAAAAATTAAAAATGAGAGTGAAGAGGTTAATAATTTGCGAGATTTAAAATTATGGGACTATAAAGATGTTTTAAAAGTTTATGATTCTTTAAATAACGCAATGAGTTCAATAAATAAATTAGGACTAGTTCCAAAAGGATTTTAAGGAGAAAACAAATGATTACAGGACAATTAAAAAATAAAATAGATGCAATATGGGATACATTCTTTGCTTCAGGTATTACTACTCCTCTTACAGTAGTTGAGCAAATCACATATTTATTATTCATCAAACTTTTAGATGACAACCAATTAAAAAAGGAAGCAACTGCTAGCATATTTAAAACTGAGGTAAAAAACCCTGTATTTAAAGATGGCAATTGGAAAAACCCTGAAACTGAAAAAGAAGTTCCATATAAAAATCTTCGTTGGAGTGTTTTCAAGAATTTAGATACTCGTGAAATGTTTAACTTAATGAGAAACGATGTATTTGTATTTATTAAAAACATAAACACAGGTAAAGATTCTTCATATAGCAAATTTATGCAAAATGCAATCTTTATGATTCCAAACGAAAGAACCCTTGCGAGAGTTGTTGAGGGCATTAACGGACTTGATTTGAACGATAAAGATGCTATGGGAGATGTTTATGAATATATCCTTGGCAAAATGGCAAGTTCAGGAATAAACGGACAGTTTAGAACACCAAGACACATTATAAGAATGATGGTTGAATTGATGCAACCTACATTAAAAGATGTTATTTGCGACCCAGCAATGGGTTCTGCAGGCTTTATTGTAGAAAGTGCAAAATATGTCAGCGAACACTACGAAAATGAATTATTAAAACAAGAAAATCAAGAAAAATATGCAAATAGTATGTTTTATGGCTTTGATACTGATCAAACAATGCTTCGTATTGGTGCAATGAACATGATGCTTCACGGTGTTGAAAATCCAAACATTGAACAAAGAGATTCTCTTTCAGAAGATAATACCGACAAAGATAAATACACAATGGTTTTAGCAAACCCACCATTTGCTGGAAGCCTTGAATATGCCGATGTTTCAAAAGATATTCTTGCTCTTACAAGAACAAAAAAGACTGAAATTCTATTCTTAAGTTTGTTTACTAGAATATTAAAAATCGGTGGAAGATGTGCTTCCATTGTTCCTGATGGAATTACAAACAATACTAACGATTCAGCGTATACAACAATCAGAAAGGAATTGGTAGAAAACCAAAAATTAGAGGCTGTGATATCAATGCCAAGTGGCGTATTCCAACCTTATGCTGGAGTTTCTACTGCTATTCTTATCTTCACAAAAACAAATGCTGGTGGGACTGATAAAGTTTGGTTTTACAATATGAAAGCAGATGGTTATCAACTTTCAAAGAAAAGAACTCCAATAAAAGAAAATGATATTCCTGATATCATAAATCGTTTTAGAAATCTAGAAGCTGAAGAATCAAGAACAAGAAAAGATCAATCGTTCTTTGTTTCAAAGGAAGATATTGTTAAAAATAATTATGTCTTAAACATCAATGATTTTATGGAAACTGAGAAAAAAGAAATCGAGATAGAATCTCCTCAGGAAATCATGAAAGACATTGACAAATTAGATGAAGAACTAGCAACTCTTAAACAAGAATTAAAAGATTTGTTGGGAGTGTAAAAAATGAAGATAAAATTAGGCGAAGCACTAAGGTATGAGCAACCAACAAAATACATAGTTGCTTCAGAGAAATATAATGATTCGTATGCTACTCCTGTTTTAACGGCAGGCAAATCGTTTATCCTTGGTTATACAAATGAAGAATCAGGAATTTATGATAATCTACCTGTTATCATATTTGATGATTTCACTACGGACATCAAATATGTAGATTTTCCGTTTAAAGTAAAATCTTCGGCAATGAAGATGTTGCAACCAGCAAATGAGAATTATAATCTTAAATTCTTTTACTATTTAATAAAATATATGAATTTTCAACCAACGAGTCATCAACGACATTGGATATCAAAATTTGCTGAAATGGAATTTGATATACCTGAAAGAGTAAAACAAGATCAAATCGTTGAGAAATTAGATAAATTGGTTGAAATGCAGTCAAAAAAGACTACTCAACTAAAAAAATATGACGATCTAGTCAAATCACAATTTATCGAGATGTTTGGAGATTTGAAAAACAATTCTAAAAACTTTGAATTAGCTACTATAAAAGATTATTTTCGTGTAGGCTCTAGCAAAAGGGTGTTTGAGAAAGATTGGACAAAATCAGGTGTTCCCTTTTATAGAGCTAGAGAAGTTGTTAAGTTATCTGAAAATGGCTTTGTAGATAATGAATTGTTTATATCCGAAAAAATGTATCAGGAGTATTCTATGAAGTATGGAAAACCTTGTGCTGACGATATAATTGTCACCGCAGTTGGAACTCTTGGTAAAACTTACATTGTTAAACCGAACGATAAATTTTACTATAAAGACGGAAATATAATTCTTCTTCATAAGATAAATGATATATCATCTATTTATGTAAATTATCTTTACCAGACCGATTTTATAAAAGATCAAATAATTAAAACTGCTAATGTAATTACAGTAGGAACATATACAATAAAAAATGCTCAAAACACACAAATAATAGTCCCACCAATTGAGTTGCAAAATCAATTTGCCGACTTCGTCAAACTCATCGATAAATTAAAATTTACTCTAAAAGAAGAGATAAAAAAACTACAAGAATGTTATAATTCACTTATGAAAGAGTATTTTGAGTGAGAAATCTAGAAAAATTAACAAAAAAATGCGATAATATTCTCATTTAAAAGGAGAAATATTATCATGAAAGAAGAACTAATGACAAATATCGAGCAAGAAATGATGTCTGTGCTTGATAATGCACAAATGGAACAATTAAAAAGAGTGTTAAAACATTGTTTTTATAATGTAAAAGTCACTTTTGAAGAACAAGACATCGAAAAAGAGTTAAACAACAACAAATTATTGGGCAGTTTTTTATCATCCAAGCATATTGAGGGTTGTTCAGCAAAATCATTAAAATATTACCGCTCAACAATAGAAAATATGTATAAAAGTGTTAAAAAACATGTAAAACACATTACAACTGACGATTTACGAGAATATTTAGACATTTATCAGAAGAAAAATAATGCAAGTAAAGTCACAATTGACAATGTTAGGCGCATATTTTCAAGTTATTTTGCTTGGCTTGAGGATGAAGATTACATTATTAAGAGTCCTGTTAGAAGAATCCATAAAGTTAAAACAGGTAAATCAGTAAAAGAAACTTATACCGATGAAATGCTTGAAATAATGCGTGATAGCTGTGAAAACATACGAGATTTAGCCATGATTGACCTGTTAGCATCAACAGGAATGCGTGTTGGAGAGTTGGTTACACTTGATATTACCGACATTGATTTTGACAATAGAGAGTGTGTTGTTTTTGGCAAAGGCGACAAAGAAAGACGAGTTTACTTTGATGCAAGGACAAAAATACATCTTTCAAACTACATAAAAAGCCGAAAAGATGATAATCAGGCACTATTTGTTACTCTTCTCGCCCCTCACCAACGCTTAAAAATAAGCGGAGTTGAGATAAGATTGCGTGAATTAGGTAGAAAACTAAATATTCCAAAAGTTCACCCACATAAATTCAGAAGAACACTCGCTACAAGGGCAATTGACAAAGGAATGCCAATAGAACAAGTCCAAAAATTGCTTGGTCATACAAAAATTGACACTACTTTGCAGTATGCAATGGTTGATGAAGCCAATGTTAAGCTTGCTCACAAGAAATATATTTGTTAGGTTTCAAATCACAATTTATCGAGATGTTTGGGAATGTTTTTACTCAAAAAGCGGTACATACACTTGGAGATTATATTTCAGATAAAACTGATAAAGTAAAAAAAGATTATTTACATGAAAATATTAAATATGTTGATATATCTTCAATAGATAATACTCAAAATGAAATTACTTCTTATACAACATACAAAACACAAGATAGACCATCAAGAGCTCAACAAATAGTTGAAGATGGAGATATTGTTATTTCAACAGTAAGGCCCAACTTAAACAACGTTGCAATGATAAAAGACGATTTTGAAAATATTGTAGCATCAACAGGATTTTGTGTTTTAAAAAAGAATATGCAAGTAAATGAATATTTTATTTTTACGTTAGTAAAAGATTCTAGATTTGCTGATTATTTATCAAAATTAACAACGGGTGCTAGTTATCCAGCAGTTTCAAATAAATCTGTACTTAATTTTAAGATAGATATGCCACCAATCGAGCTCCAAAACAAGTTTGCTGAAATTGTTAAACACATCGATAAATTAAAATATAATGATGAGTTTATGGAGGTGGCATAATGGAAATAAAGAACTTAAATGAAGTCTGTATGATCAATATGGGACAATCTCCTGACTCTTCTAGTTATAATGACAAAAAAGAGGGTTTAGCGTTCTATCAAGGTAATGCGGATTTCGGAGAAATACATCCAACAACAAGAGTTTGGTGCAATAATCCAATAAAAATTGCAGAAAAAGATGATATTTTGATATCGGTTCGTGCTCCAATTGGTTCTATGAACATTGCAAACGAAAAATGTTGCATAGGTCGAGGGCTTGCTTCTATTAAACCAATAGATAAAAATGAATGCAATCAAAATTATTTGTATTATTTTCTAGAAAGTAAAGTCCCTTATATGCAAAGTAAAGGAACAGGTTCAACATTTAAGGCTATTAACAAAGGAATCTTGACTTCACTACAAATAAAATTGCCAAATATTAGAGAACAAGAAAAAATTTCATCAATAATTTCTAAAATCAAAGCACAAATTCATAATAAAAAACTACAAATTAGAAAATATGATGAGCTCGTCAAGTCACAATTTATCGAGATGTTTGGGAATGTTTTTACTCAAAAAGCGGTACATACACTTGGAGATTATATTTCAGATAAAACTGATAAAGTAAAAAAAGATTATTTACATGAAAATATTAAATATGTTGATATATCTTCAATAGATAATACTCAAAATGAAATTACTTCTTATACAACATACAAAACACAAGATAGACCATCAAGAGCTCAACAAATAGTTGAAGATGGAGATATTGTTATTTCAACAGTAAGGCCCAACTTAAACAACGTTGCAATGATAAAAGACGATTTTGAAAATATTGTAGCATCAACAGGATTTTGTGTTTTAAAAAAGAATATGCAAGTAAATGAATATTTTATTTTTACGTTAGTAAAAGATTCTAGATTTGCTGATTATTTATCAAAATTAACAACGGGTGCTAGTTATCCAGCAGTTTCAAATAAATCTGTACTTAATTTTAAGATAGATATGCCACCAATCGAGCTCCAAAACAAGTTTGCTGAAATTGTTAAACACATCGATAAATTAAAATTTCGTGAAACTATAACAAAATTAAAAAATCTATGTTATAATATTTTTAATATTATACAATCCAAAAACTTAAGTGAGGTAAAAAAATGACAAACTTTGAATATTTAAAAGAGTTAAAAGATTTTAAAGAATTGTATGACTTTTGTGATACGAGCGAGTCTTTTGTTTTGTCACGACCTGACATTTCAGCAAGTTACAGCAGAAAAGCACTAGAATATCTTGTAAAAACAATTTACATGATAAAGCTTAACTATGTGCCACAAAATGCCACATTGTTTGAATTGGTTGACAACTATATGTTTGCCTCATTTGTTTCGGATAAAGAAACTATTGCCTCACTTCACTTTATCAGAAAAATAGGTAATAATGCAGTTCATAATGTAAAAACAACAAAAGCACAAGCACTTGCTTGTCTAGAAAACTTACATTTCTTTGTTGGAGAAATATTGATAAGCCTTGGCGTTATAAAAGATTATCCACCTTTTGATAAGTCATTGATTATCCCACAAAAAGAAACAAAAACAACCTCACTACCATCGCAAGATATTGTTATAAATCCAGATGATGTATCAAAATATAAAGATAAAATTAAAAGCGATACAGTTCTTCAAATTAAAAGAACTATGCCCGAAGCTGAAACAAGAAAACTTTATATTGATTGCTGGTTGCAAGAAGCTGGTTGGGATGTTTTAACTATTGAAAACCAAAAACTTCCAGCAAAAGCAGGAATTGAAATTGAAGTCCACGGAATGCCAAACGATAAAGGTATTGGCTTCTGCGATTATGTATTATTTGGTAGAGATGGAAAACCTCTTGCTGTCGTTGAAGCAAAGAAGAAAGATGTTAATCCAATTAAAGGCGAAAATCAGGCTCAATTGTATGCTAACTGTCTTGAAAAAGAGTATGGCGTTAGACCTGTTGTTTATTACACAAATGGATATGAAACTAAGATCATTGATGGCTTGGGTTATCCATCAAGAACAATCTATGGCTTCCATACTATTGATGAACTTGAAGCCCTAGTTCAAAAGCAAGGAAAACGAGAAATAACAGACTTTAATGTTGATACCAATATAGCAGGCAGACCATACCAAATTATGGCAATTAGAAGCGTTTGTGACCATTTTAACAAGATGAATCGTAAAGCTTTAATTGTTATGGCAACAGGTACAGGAAAAACAAGAGTTTCAATTGCTCTTGTAGATATTTTGAAAAGAAATAACTTTATTAAAAATGTTTTATTCCTTGCTGACCGTATTGAACTTGTAAATCAGGCGAAGAAAAACTTTGTTAAGTTGATGCCATCTGAATCTGTTTGCGTTTTATCTGATAAATCAGCAAAGAAAGATTTAGATGCAAGACTTGTCTTCTCGACTTATCAAACAATTATTAACTACATAGATAACGATAAAAAGACATTTGGAATCGGCAGATTTGACCTGATTATTATTGATGAAGCACATAGATCAATCTTCAATAAATACAGGGCAATCTTCCACTATTTTGACAGCCTTTTGGTTGGTCTTACAGCAACACCTCGTAATGAAATTGACAAAAATACATATACAACATTTGGACTTGATGATGGTATTCCAAACTTCCATTATGAGTTGGATGAAGCAGTTAAAGATAGATATTTAGTAAGCTACAATGTTTACGATAGAACTTCAGAAATAATGAAGCGTGGCTTCAAATATTCAGATTTATCGCCTGAAGAAATCGCTGAAATTGAAACTGAATACGCAATCACAATGGATGGCGAATATAACCTTGACTACGATGTTCTTGGAGAAGATAAACAAGTTTCAGGAAATCAATTATTTAAAAAGTTCTATAACCGTGACACAATTAAAAAGGTTCTAAAAGAACTAATGCGTGATGGATTAAAGGTAAATAGTGGCGAAAATATTGGTAAAACAATTGTGTTTGCACCAAACCACAAAACAGCCGAAATGGTTGTTGAAGAATTTAAAAAATTATATCCACAATACGGTAATGATTATTGTGCGCTTATTGATAACTATGTTACATACGCAAGCAACTTAATAGAAAGATTTGGGACGAGAGATAAGTTGCCACAAATCGCAGTTTCAGTTGATATGCTTGATACAGGTATTGATGTGCCTGATGTGTTAAACTTGGTTTTCTTCAGAGCAGTAAAATCAAAAATTAAATTCTTACAAATGATTGGCAGAGGTACAAGATTATGTGAAAATATTAGAGTATTCTCCCCATCTAGGGATTTCTTTGAGGGTAGAATCTCTGAACCTGATATGAATTATCAACAAGATAAACAAGGTTTCTATATCTTTGATTATTGCGATAATTTTAGATTCTTTGATAATTTCAAGGAAAAAGCAACAGGTAAACAATCACTAAACCTTACACAAAGAATTTTTAATATGAAATCAGAATTGATATTTGGCTTACAAGCACTTGAATATCAACGAGATAATTTCTGCGTAAATTATAGAAATTCTTTAATTAAACAAGTCAGAGCTGATGTAAATAAACTAAGCCCAATGCAAATTTTAGTTAAAGAAAGTTTGCAATATGTAGATAAATTTAAGGCAGATGAAACTTGGCAATATCTATCAAAACTAGATTTACAAGAATTAAAAGCTCATATCACTGAACTTGTTTCACCTAATGCTGATGATGAATTAGCGAAAATATTTGATTTAAAGATTTTGAATATTGAGGTGTCTTTAATTGATAAATCTCAAGATTCTACAAAGAGCCAAAATGCAATTATTGTAATTGCACAAGCATTGTCAAATATGACTACTATCCCTCAAATAAGACCACACATGGATACTATCATTAAACTTCAAACAAGAGAGTTTTGGGATAACATAACAATTGAAATTCTTGAAGATTTAAGAAAAGAACTTCGTGATCTTATAAAGTTTATACCTGACGGAGAAAAATCAAAAGTTTATGTAATAGACATCAATGATACTATTACTGACAATGGTAATCGTGCTGGTGTAAACATTGCAGGAATGAAAACCTACGAACAAAAAGTTATTGATTACCTTGCAGAAAATAGTGATAAAGAAGTAATTCAAAAAATCAAAAATCTTGAAAAGATAAATGCAAACGATTTGAAAGAACTTGAAAATATCCTTTGGAATGAGCTTGGAACAAAAGAAGATTATTTCAAGTTTACCGAAAAAGAAAACTTAGCTGTATTTGTAAGATCTATTGTTGGTTTAGAACAGCAAGCAATCAACTTGAAGTTTGGACAATTCCTTGCAGAAAATGTCTTAAATTCAAGACAACAAGAATTTGTTAAAACAATCATTAGTTATGTTAGAGAAAATGGAGATGTTACATTTGATAACCTTGTTAATAGTAGTCCATTTGATAACATTGACATAATTAGAATGTTTGGAGATAAAATATATATCGTTCAAAAGATTGTTGAACAATTACATGGAGCAGTAATGTGTGCTTAATATTTAAACACTCAATCATAATGATTGGGTGTTTTTCTTTTTTATATTATTAAAAACGGATTTCAAGAGTTTATAAGTTAAAAACTTTGTCGAAATCCCAACACAATATCAAACTATATGCTATAATACTTCTATAAGGAAAATAAGTATGAGTTTTTTTGATGACGATGATTTTTATTCAAGTGACCCCGCCGAAAGAGATATGTATAGCAAAATAAGAACTGAAAAGCGAATTAAAAGAAAAATTCAAAAACAAAAAGCTATTAAGAAAAGAAATAAAACATATCTCAAAGGAAGACGAGGTGTTAGACTTTATTATGACATAACAAAGAGAGATGTTCCTAAAGACGCTAATGCCCCGGATTATGGTATGATTTATGACGAATCTATTGGTAGATATAGATATACAGATTATGATATCGAAGATGAGGATGAAGATGATGATTTTTATGAAAATTTAGGAAAAAGTAAGCCTGTGGAAAGGGTTTTGTGTAAAACTCCACCATTAGAAGATTATGAAGAATGGACCGATGATGACGAAGAAGATGAATATGAAGGATTTGATGAGGATTATGCTCAAGATATAGATGATTTTAAAAATCCCGAAAGACAAATCAAATGTGTATTTAAGCAAAAATTAAGAAGAGATAAATTATTTGGATATTTAAAATACCTTAAAGGTAGAAAAGTTTTAAATAGAGATTTGGCATGGAAATTTGCAGTAACAAAAAGAACAATACAGTCAGATTTAAGATGGCTTGAGAATAATGGTTTTATTGTAACCCAGAAGAACAAAACATATAAAGGAAAACAAACTAAAAACTCATACATAGTTAATCTTGAAAAAAGAAAAGGGTTACCATGTGAAGATACTCGGTTGGGTATTGTTATTATTGCAAAGCAAGATAATGAATATTATGTTTTAGCAAAAACAAATTACAAATCTAAAGATGAGAATCCTAAAAGATTTATTCCAATTAAAGAATGTTATTTTAAATTGCCACAAACTCAATTAAAAGTAGAAAGCAGGATTGAACATAAATCTAATTTATTAGTTTCCAAATTGTTTGAAACAAATATAGAAGATAAATTTCAAGGACATGTTTATACAACTAGATTTATTAAGATAAAAAAGTATAGAGATGATATGTATAAATGGGTTGTTGAAAAAAGTTCTGTGAAAATACTCTACTCAATGTATGTTGTTGACAACTTAAATCAAATCCCTGTAGGATATAAGTGGATCAAGTTAAAAACAGCAAACCGATATTTTACTCAAACCATAGATAACAAATGTCTTAATAAAGTAAAACTATGTTGGGGTGAAATAAAATGAGTTTAATATCCATATTTTAGAAAAAATTAAAAATTTTCAAAAAATTTTTTTATGCCCGTATTTACGGGCATTTTTTAATTCATCAAATTACTTGAATAACAAAATAATACAAAATATTACATAAATTCAAGGTGTAAATTCTTGAAAAAACCTAATATAGTGAAGGGGCAACAAGAAAAAACATATGTCTAACAAAGTAAAAATTTAGTGTGCACAATTACTTAGTTGGTATAATAAATTCTTTCTTTGTTAACCTTGTAAGAGAAAGAGAAAATTATAAAAGAAAAGAGAAGTTTTTTGCGAGCTTCTTTTTTGTATGTCTGTTAATCTTCGCCTGCAGAGATTATAGATATCAAGGATTATAGAACGAAAAAATAATCAAAATAATTGGAGGAAATTAAAAATGATAAAAATTAAAACGGAATTTATGACAAGAGTTAGAGATGTAGATGTAGCAAATAAATTAAATGAACAATTTAGAAAAAGCGGGTTAAAAAGTTTCAATGAATTTATTAACCAAATACTTGAGGATTATGTTAATAGAGGATATTATTTTAATGAAATCTACGACAAAGTCCTTATTGCCGACGAATGTATGAATGCTATGCTCGATATGGTCAATAAGATTCAAAGAGATATTGATAGACAATATAATTCTTAAGTGTCGGTATTATAAGCATAATTCTCAATATAAAGAAAATGATAGAAATTTAAAACACCGCGAGTTCGTGAGTTGTCAAAATAGTTATAGTTATCTTAACTATGTTCAAACAGGAGCAACCGAAAATGCTCCGAAAGATTATGAACAGTATATTGGCAATAGAGAAAAATCTTGTGGTGTTTTTAATGAGAAAGGATTGCTCTCTGAAGAACAACGTAAGGAATTAAGACATCAATTACAAAATACTGAAAGTGTAATTTGGGATATTGTAATTTCTTTTCGCACAGAATTCGGAGATAGTTATTGTAGAGATTATGAACAGGCATATAACTTCTTAGTTAAGGAATTGCCAAAGTTTTTCAAGAAATGTGGATTGAATAGCAGTAATATCGTGTGGTATGCAGGCCTACACGAGAACACTGAAAACAAACATATTCACCTGTCGTTTTTTGAAAAAAAACCTAAATATTTTGCCAATGGTGGCAAGCTAAAATATCATTCGGGAAAACTACCGAAAGATGTTTTAATCGACTCAAAATTTATATTTGAAAAAGCACTAACCAACCCCACTGCTCAACTACTAAAAGATAGAAAAGATTTATATGACAGAATTAATGTGTCTTTAGATAAAAGAACTGTTAGTAAGAAAGCAAAGAGATTGTTGTTGGAGCTTTATAGAGAGTTGCCAAAAGATGGTCGTATTGGATATGCTAGTGAGAATATGGATAATGTTAGAAAGAAGGTTGATGATGTTACGGATTATTTTTTGATGAGAAATAAGCAAATCCAAGAGTCTTATATCACATTCAAAAAGGATTGTATTTGCTTGGAAACTTGGAAGATATCTCGTGGCTTTGAAAAAGAAAGTTCTTATATGAAAGATATGAAAAGACGACTTGGAAATCTAATTATTTTTGCTGCGCTTGATGTTGGGCATATCCACGATGAGATTGAAAAATTGAGTATTAAAACTGCGAATTATAAAGCATATAAAAAGAAGCTTAGAGATAAAGAATGGAATAAAATTTTAAATCTCTGGAAGCAAACAACTTATGAGCACCAGCAAGAAATGGATTTCTTTATGTCTTTCCATGAGAAACTGGAAAGATACTCTAAACAGCAAAAATATGAGATGGTTAGAAGCCGAAGAAATAGAGATTTTGAGATGTAGAGAGTTATAGATTTAATAAAACAGGATAAGCGGAAGAAACAAATTTTCAGCAAAATCACTCTTAAATGCCCTAAATATAAGCATTTTTGAGTGATACACTTTGCTGAATTAATATTCTTCCTTTATTTTACGAGAAATGGGAATGCCCATTTTCGTTTATGATGGTAAACCATCACTTTTACATTGCTCGATGCAAGTAAATTTTAGAATTTATAGAAAGGAGAAACTGATTATGAAGGAGTATTAATTTTAATGTTAAAACAAGAAGATTTACAAGCAGAGATGTTGATTTCTGCAGAAGCTAAAAGACTTGCAGATAGATATAACAAAGATTATTTAGACTGTGAGGATTTAATGAAAATTACAGGGCTTGGCAAAGGCAATGTAAGAACACTTATGAATAGATATGATTTCCCAACCACCAATGTCGGTAAGCGCAAAGTTATTAGTGTTATGGCTTTCGCAAGATGGGCTTACTTTCAAGACAACAGGAGGAAAAACTAATGGCTAAGAAAAGAAAAAATTCCAGAAGAGCAAATGGCGAAGGAAGCATTGTTCAAAGAAAAGATGGTCGTTGGTGTGGAGTTGTAACTCTTGGATATAAACCAGATGGAAAGATAAATAGAAAGTCAGTTTATGGGCATTCACAAGCTGAAGTTTTAGAGAAAATGAGCGTGCTAAAACATAGACTTGTAACAGGTCCACAAGTATCTTCAACAACTGCTTTGGTTGGCGAAACAATGAAAAATTGGTTAAGAATTTTCAAAAAGCCAATGGTGTCATCTCGCACATTTGAAAGCAACATTAGAACATTTAAAAATCACATTCTTCCAGCGATTGGAAATATGAAAATAAATGAAGTTAACACAAACATTGTTCAAGCGATTTTGACCAAATCTTTGCAAGACCACAAAGGAAGGTCAAACACACCAAAGAGAATAAAGTTTTTGTTAAATCAATTTTATGAACACTTAATTGAGCAAGGACTTGCCTATGATAATCCTACCCTAAAATGTAAAGTGAGCAATAGATATAAAAAGACATATATGGATAGCAAAGGTCAACACAAAAACAATGAAAACTACAAAGCAATTCCTGTTGCTGAAAGAGCAAGATTTATTCGTGCACTTGATGATGGCCCAGATATTATTAAACCGCTTTCGCTTGTTATGATGTTGGCTTCACTTCGTATTGGCGAAGCACTAGCTTTAAAATGGGAAAACATAGATTTTGAAAAAGGTGCTTTGTTTGTTGAACAAGGTTTAACCGAAGATGTTGAATTTGATAACGAACTTAACATCGTTGGCAGAAAAAATATTATTTCAAGCACTAAAACAACTTGCAGTAAACGAGCGATAAAAATGCCACAACTAGTAATTGATGCTTTGCTACAATGGCGAAAAATACAATGGTGCAAAGAACAAGTTAAAGGCAAAACCTTAACAAAGTCCACAAACCTTGTGTTTTGCAACGATGATGGCTCGATACGCAGTTATGATGCAACTCGTCGAGTATTTGATAGGTTTGCCAAGAAACACGGTTTTAGGCAAGAATTTGGGCTTCATTGCCACATGCTAAGACAAACATTCTCAAACATGCAAATTGAGAATAAAAGAAATATTAAAGATGTTCAGCATTTGCTTGGACATAAAGACGCAAAGACTACCCAATTGCACTATAACTCAGTAATCGACCAAGAACTCGACTACGAAGGTGCAGAATTATTGGATAGTCTTTTTAATGACACAACTCTCTATGATGGTGAAGAACATATCAAAAAAGATGTTCCTGCCTATCACATAGACAACAATACCTTTAATGAAGAAAAACTGAAAACTTATGAAGAAATGACCGATGATGAACTTGACCGACAATATGAAGAACTTAAACGCCAACGAGAAGAACGAAGAAAGCGTAGAAAAGAAAAAGATTTCGAGATGTAATTGTAGAAAAATATTTTTAATATGTTATAATGTAGGTGAGGTTGAATTATGGAAGAGTTAAAAAATTTAAACAAAATATGTACAAGCAGGAAACGAGGAATTTATAAACAGTGGATATATAAAAAAGAGGATTTTATGAAGGTTTGTGATTATATGCAGAAAATAAATTACTCGATTCAAGACTTAAATAATTTAAAAAATGATTTAACCACATTTCATCCTAAAAATGTTATATATTCGATTGTTCTTGTTGATTGGATAGTTGAAGCATTTTATAAAATATATAATTCAATAAATAATCAGATTATAGAAAAATTTGTATATAGTGATGAAGAATTATTTATTAAAGCAACTAAATATTTTAGAGCAATAAGGTCATTTATCGTTGCTCATCCTCTATCAACAACAAGACATGATTCGTTTGGGTTTGACGGAAATTATATTTGTGTTGATATAAGAAATAATAATGGGATATTGAAGTTTAAAGGCGAAAGATTTTATTACTTATTAGACTATAATGGTTTAGAAACAAAATACAATGAAAAATGTGATTTTTATTTGTTTTGTTATTCAGATAAAGATGATAATATGAGGTTCTTTAGAATTATAGGGTGTAATTTTGATGATATATATAAAACAGCAAGAATTTATATAGATAAACTTTATTCTTTAGATAAGTTTTTATCTAAGCAGAAAAAGATTATATATAGTAAGGAGAATAAAGATGGATAAAAACAATAGTTTTAATAAGTTTGTTTCGTCTTTAAAAAAATATCCAACTAATGAAGTAGCAAAATTATTTAGTAAATATGAACGAGATTGTTATAAAGATTCAGAAAAAGGCATATTAACAGAAAAAGAATTCGATTATAAGTTTTATAAACAAAAAATATATATTAAACCTTGGCTATTTCCAGAAATCATTTATTATAGCACATCTAATAATGACCATCGGAACGGTACCATTGTAGAAGATGATGCATGGGATATTTATGGTTTATATCAAAATTATGATATGGATAAAGAAGATAATCATATTAAAAAATCAAATACGGATGAAAACATGGTATTTACTTATATTCTTTATGGAATTGCCCAACAACAATTTATATATCAAAAGTCTCATAGGTATATAAATCGTTTTAGTCGAAACTATCATTTATTGAAAGATATAGAAATAGATGGTGAATCATTGTCTACAATAGTAAAAGAAAAATTTTCCATATCATTAAAGAAATATGTTGAGATGTTGACATTAATAACAATATTAAGCATGAAAAATGTTGTTATCAATACTGAACAAATATTATCCATTGTAAAAGATAAAGACCTATATTTAGATATTATCGATTATTTGTCGGTTGACTACTATGAATGCAGAAATACAAAATTAAAACAAGATGTTTTTAAAGTAAAACCTATTTTACATTCCCAGATGGATGAATATATTGTGCCTAGTTTTTGTCTTATGATGTATAATTTGGGAGATAACTTATATTGGTTACTTAAAGATAAATTTTCCAAAGGAAATAAATTTGTAGTTAAATTTGGCGAGATTTTTGAAAATTATGTTTACGAAGTCTTACTAAAACATTTTTCTGAAAAAGTTGTTAGAATTCCTCGAGTAGAAGGCAAAAAAAGTGCTGATTTTTACATTGAAAGCGATAAGTTTGTGTATTTAATTGAAGTAAAAAGTGGTGTTGCAAAATTAGATAGTAAAACTGCCGTTTTAAATCAAAAATCGTTAGATGATTTTATAAAAAACAATGTTACTGATGCAATACTTCAAATTGATGCTTCTGCACAAAAATTTAAAAACAAGAGGATAGTACCAATAGTGGCAAATTTTGATGTTTTATTTACAGAAGATTCTTTATTGCACAATATTGAGAATTTGTGTTGTGTTAAGAATTTTAATATAAAAGAAACTATTTTATTAGGAATTGATGATTTTGAAAATTTTCTTTATACATATAAGAATCTTGAAAAGATTGATAAACTAATTGAAGATGTTTTAAAAGATAAAAATTTATTGGGAGGAGTAAAAATATATAAATTGTTAGAGAATGTTAGAGGACATAAAAATTATTATTTCAAAGATGTTTTTAATATAAATAAGAATATATTAAATCAAAAGACTGATTAATTTCAGTCTTTTTTCTTGTAAAAGTTAATGATTTTTGTGAAATAAATGTAGTACTACAAATTTGACAACAAACAGGGTGATTTTAGGTGGTTTTTGAGGGGTTTATATAAATAATTTTTTGAGTTGGAACTTTGAGCAAGATTTGAGAGTGAATTTTAATGAAAATTGTTGTCAATTGTTGTCAAAAATGCAAAATAGTTCGAATCTATCCCAGGAATTGAACAATGAAAAAACCCTTATAAAATAAGGGTTTTCTATGGAGCTGGTGACGGGAATCGGACCCGTGACCCCCACCTTACCAAGGTGGTGCTCTACCGCTGAGCCACACCAGCATAGTGCTAAATATTGAGTTGTTTTTGCTAATTTTTTGGTTAGTTTTCGAGTGCCAACCAAGTCTTACCAAGGCGGTGCACTACCGACTGTGCTACATTAGCATATTCAGTTTTTGAGTGAAATTTTATTGTTTTTCAAGTGGAAAAATTTGCCATTTTTTATCTTACCAAGGCGGTGCACTACCGACTGTGCTACATTAGCATATAAAATTTGTTTATGCTTTTAAATTTTAGTGTAGTTATAAACTTTCTAAATTAGAAGGTCAGCAACAAGCGATTATCATTTAAAGTTAATTTGTTTAATGTTAATCTATTATATATTAATTATCATTTTATGTCTATTGTTATGCTATGTGTAGAGATATAATCGTTTATAATAAACAAAAATTAGTGAGCTGTAGCAAATTTATTTAAGTTTAGTTATTTTTATTTTGTATGTATTTAATTTAGGTAGAGCATAACATTTTGTTTACTACAACTTTATTATTGTTTAATTGTAATTTATTTTTATAATTATGCACTACCTAATTTAATTAAACGAGGTTTTACTATATTAGCTTTAGTTCTTTATATACATTGTGAAAGCATTTGTGAAAAACAATTAAGTCTGTTCAATATACTAAATATTTAGTATAAGAAAAGTATTTGTTGTGAAATTTAATTTTAGGGACGTAGAATAATATTTTTTAATTTAACATTTTATCTTGTTAGCAAGTCGCAGATTTATCGAATAATGATTGCTTATAGATTTCGCTAATATTCTTTTTATATTTAGGGATAGAGATTGAAGGTAATCCCCTTGATACTATAACTTCATTTATTGAAATTATATTGTCTACGAATTTATAATAATCATCAACTGTTTTAAAACCTTTTTTTTCGAACAATTCTAGGACATTCTTAACGGCAAAATTTTCATTCTTTTTATTTATAGCGAAGAATTTATTATTAAGTTTGAATTGGGTTATGCCTTTAGGAGAAATCTTAACAACCCCTAAAATAAATTTAGGAAATAATTTTTCAATTTCAAGTTCGTCAAGGACACATTGTAATCCAAGTTTTCTATATTCGTTTTCCTCTATAATCTTACCCAATAGTATATTTTGCAACTTTTGAGGTATTGACGATACAACAACATATCTGTTGCCATTTGTATCAGTTCGACCATAATCATAATGAAGAATTTTATCAACATCGACCGAATTGTCTTCACTAGAATTAATAAGGACATTTGTTGACAAAACTCCAGATGATACGTAATTGTTAGAATCCTTAAAATTCCTTTTAATAAGCAATCCGTCATTTAAAATATCGTTTAGATGTTCAATCCCATAAGCTCCCGGAGCGTGGCATAAAATCTGGTCATTTTCTAAAGAATCTTCTTTAATTATCCCTGATGTTTTTAATAATTTAGCGAAAGATTTATTATCAATATTTGTCCAATTAAAAGTCATAATTGTTCCTTTATCTGTATTAAATAGTTTTACATTTTCGAATATCGATAACGTAGGTTATTTTAGCATATTTTTTTATATTAAGCAAACATAAAGATATAAATAATTATGAAATTTTACAATAAACTATTATTTATACTTATTTCTTCGTTCAAAATACTTCTGCAAGCTTCAAGGCAGGTGTAATTTATGCTATCAATTTGAGAAGATATAAGTTTTTGACCTTCTAAAGAATTGAGTTTTTCGTCATTTATTTCTACACTAGTCGGCGACACATCGCAAATAGTCGAAACTTTCTCCAAACATAATTTTTTTGCTTCGGCAGTATGAGAGAAAGAATATAATTCATTTGTGTTTTTAATTGTGTGGCTTATAACTTTATCAACAAAATCATAAAGCTCTGTCTTAAAAAAAGATGTTCTACCTGTTGCTTCATAATCTTTAACAATTTTATAAATAATTATAGGAGAAAAATCAACTATCATATACACCTCTATGTTATTTTTCGATTGCATTTTAACTTCTTAAATTTAAAGTTATTTTCAGAAATGACTCTGATATGCTTCCATTAAAATACATTGCAATCTATGTTTTTATTTTATCATAAATTCGAATAAATGTCAATACACTATTTTAGACTATATCTGACTATGGTTATATAAGAGGGTATCATAAATTAAAATGGTAAAATTTGTCTATATATCAATTTTTCGATATTGGTTATATTTATATAATTTACGCAATTAATATGTTTGAATAAAAAAGACTCCATATAAGGTGAAGTCTTTTTTAATTTAGAGATAAGATGTATTTTAGAATAATGCTCAGTAATATTTAATGATGAGAATATAAAATATAAATTTACTATTGATTATTTATTATCTTTATTATACATTTAATATTATATTTGTGTTATATTAACATCTATTTAATAATGTATAATAGAAAATTATATCTTTATTTTTGACTTATCTACAGTTGTGTATGTAAGTGGGATATTATAAGTCTTTTCATATAAATCTTTCCATAGTTTATAATTTTCTTGACGCATATAATCAACATTGTCTTTCTCTGAAAGGTTTTCCTTAGGATAAATTGGGGACAATATGTGTAGAGTATAATCGCCGAAGTTTGCGCGATTTAGCTCGTCAACTTCTTCTTTTTTTGGCTTAATGGTGATAAATAAAGGTAATATTGGCACATTGTGTTTAACAGCATAATGAAAAGCACCGTTTTTTAATGGTCTAGGTTTAATGTAGTCACGCCACATTGATTGCTCCGGATACATCAATATCTTTTTGCCTTTAGACAAATAATATTCTATTGATTCATTAAATTTACGCATTATCTTTTTATTAAGTGTGGTAGGCAATGGAAGATAACCAGTATTCCTTCCTATAACTCCCATTTCACCTTTCCAATTATTAAAATCGGCAGCGACATACATTATATCCATACCTAGCGCTTGGCGGATAGGGAACGAATCCGCCTTGCTTATATGGTTGCAGGTGACAATAGCTCCGCCTTTAAAATGTTTCAAATTTTCTTTGCCAACGATTTTTAAATTAAGGAGTTTCTTATTTATTTTTTTTGTATATATTTTTAAGACTGCTAAATAAATTTTATGTAAAATTGCGTTTTTGACTCCCTTTTTAATATATTCATAATCTTCGGTTACAGGGTCGCAGGCATTCCAATCTACCGGGTCAGTATCCTTATTAAATTCGCCATTTAATTCGAACTCTTTTTCTAAAGCCTTCCATTTATCATAAGAAGCTTTATCTTCTTTCAACATATTAATATCTAATTTCATAAACACTCCTAAAATAATATAGCACAATAATTAATAAATATCAAATATATTGAATTCATAGAATAAAACTAATAATCAATTGTAATGTTAAATTAAATATAAACTATAAATATTAGATTGTTAAACATTAAATTATTTTTTATGTAAAAATTCAATTATTACTATTACAATAGTGGATTTTAATCTAAAATATGTAGAAAAATAGATACAAGATTAATTAGTTGTATGTTATAATGAAATTACGGAGGTTTGTATATGCAAAAGTTAATACAACAAATTTATAGTGATGGTATTATACCTATAATGAGCGACGAGGGGATACTTAAAGTTTTTCAATTTTATTATGAAAGATGTGTAAAAGGGCTTCCGCTCTCATACGGGAAGGGTTATTACGGTGGCCCATCACGAATTATAAGACTAACAACCAGTAAGAAAAGAATTGATGATTTGGATTTTAATAAAGAAAAAGTTGAAGCATATGTTAACGAGGAACTTAAAAATTTGTATGGTTCTGCTTTTTGTGGAAATATTTATGAGGATTTTCCTCTCAAAAATTTTGTCAAAAGCAAATCGGGTATGGGATATGATGCGAGAATTTATATAAATGCGCCATTTGGGAAAGTTCGGTACGAATTTGTATTGATGTATGCAAAAAAGTGCAAAGAAAGAGGTATCCCTTGTAATGCAAAGTTTTTTGAAAAACTTTCTACAAGTGCCTCAATTGATAATATGATATTGTATACTACTCACGAAAATTTACAAACAAATTTGGAAATTTTAGAAGAAATAAAACGTGAACTTCCACAATTTGCTGAATGTTGTGGCTCACCTATTGCAACAGCTTTAAACTATTCATATTATGCACTTTCTCATTATGGAGACTTTGGTGCAACATATAACCACTGGTTTAACAATCTTTCAAGTAGAGCTTTTTGCATTACCATAGCAAGATTTATTAGAGAAAATACGGATTTTTATAACTCTTTAGATCCTAAAGAGAAGTCAATTATTAATTTAATAATGAACTCTGCAAATTTAATAAGAAAAAGCCAGGTCAAAAAAATAGAAACTGTTATGCCAAGAGAGCTCCAAGGAATTGATATAGAGAAGGAAGATTATCCTATTGTTTTCAATCTATTTAAAAGATTTTTAGAAACAAATATGAAGATAGGAAATGATGAAATAATAGAAAAGTTTAAAGATAGTATTTTAACAATTGCTTCACTAAGTAATTTTGGAGATACTAAACACAAAAATATGCCAATTAGTTTAAAAGAAAGTGATTATTTGTCATTAGGAGTAAATCCAGAAGAAATTACTAAAAATGGTGAGGACAATAAAGAAATTAAGAAGCCTTATTCAAAAGAAAAAATTATCAAAATGCTTGCTTCCGATGAGCAAAAATTAAAGATTGAAGTTATGCTAGTTGGTTATTCTGCCGCTGAGGTTAAAGGAAAAACAAAAAAAGAATTACAAAAAATGCTTTTTGAAAGAATTACACTTGATAGCGAAAGTTTGATAAATATTTTATGTGGTGGCGAAGTTCAATTAAAACGATTCTTGTTATATTTTGGAGCAACAGCAGAAGATATATCAAATAAATCCCGCGAAGAACTTGAAGAAATGTTTATAAATAAGTTTGGTTTAGATGAAATTATCAAGGCAAGAAAAGAAGTGAAAGAACAGGAAAGTGTTTCAGGTAAAAAAAGATATCACGGATACGAAAATGTATTATCTTCAATGCGGTTAAATCGCGGAAAATCAATAATTGAAAGTGAAGAATTTAAAACATTAAAGACAAAAGAAGAGAAAACCGATTTTCTTAGTTCACTGCCGCCAACTGAACTTGAAGATGCTGAAATTTACTACACAAATAAACAAAATTTACAAAAAATTGCAGAAGACACAGCATCATTATTATTGTAAAATTTTTACTTAATTTATCTTATAATTTTATAAGGAGTTTAACTATGAAAAATATAACAATAATTATAGGTGGTCAAGAGGTGTTGGAAAAGAACTTGCGAAAGAATTTTTGCTTAAAGGCGAAAATGTCGCAATCATCTCTCGAACAAAAAGTGAACTTGAAAAGACAAAAGAAGAATTATCTATACTAACTATAAATGATGTTGTCGCTTATGTTGGCGATATCAGTGATGAAAACTTTGTTAAACTTTTTTTACTCTGATGATTTCTGCAATCACGCAAAAGAGTATAAAGATTGGGTTTGTGCGGTTTTGAAAAATACTGCAAGTAAATTAGTATATCTAGTTTTAATTTTGTTGTAAAAATATAGGGAACATAATATGAGTAATAATAAAAGTAATTTTGAAAGTGTTATACCAACAGCACTGCATACAATTTATCCTTTAATCTTTACCGATATACCTTATGTTAAGGAAATATTTGATGAACTTTGTAAAAAGGGATTTCCAGAAGAATTAAAAAATGATAAGCTTGTTTTTGAAATTGAGGGAAGATATAAATTAATTAATAGTTTACTTGAAAAAACAAATATAACACAAGTATTAGAATTTGCTTGTGGTTATACTCCAAGAGGGCTAAATTATTGCTTAAATAATAAAAATATTGTATATGTTGAGCTTGATTTCCAGAAAGTGATTAATAGCAAACAAGTGATTCTTAATAAAATTGTTGAAGTACCTAAAAATCTTCATTTTGTTGCGGGAAATGCTCTTGATAAAAATGATTTGCAAAAATGTTTAAAATATTTTGAATTATCAAAACCAATTGCAATTATCAATCAAGGACTTATGCGTTATTTAGATTTTGGTGAAAAAAGATTGCTTGCAAGCAATGTTTACTCTATAATAGAACCAAACAATGGAGTTTGGCTAACTTGCGATTTCACACCAGCTGAATTTATCAAAAACCAAGACAATAATTTAAGTGATGAAAATAACTACAATAAAAATTTAGCAAAAGTCACAGATAGAAACAATGCAAGATGGAGATTTAAAGATAAGGAAGATGCTGAGCAATTTGTTAAATCAATTGGCTTAAAAATGGAATGGCACGAATTTACAGAATCAATACCAATGCTTTCTTCAATAAGAATTTTAAAACAAGCAGAAAAGAAAGTTAAACCATATTTAAAAGACGCGTATGTCTCAGTTTTAACTATTAATAAAGGTTAAGAAATATATATAAAAATATATATAAAATTCATAGGTATTATGTTATAATCATTTTATGAAAATAGTAGCTTACTCAGATTTACACGGAAATAAATATGCGCTTGAAGAATTGCAAAAAACAAAGGATTATAAAAACGCAGACTTAAGAATCTTTTTAGGTGACGCTGTGGCTATGTGTCCATATTCTAATGAATGTCTAAAAGGAATTTGGGGGAATGGAGATATATTTTTGCTCGGGAATCATGATGGTTATTGTGCTTATGGATTGCCTAAGGAAGAAAATCTTTTATGACGTAGGAAGATTAAAAAGAGAAATTCTCGAAGCAAATTATCCGCTTCCACGAATCCCAACTTATTATAGCAACTGGTTCGACCAATAATTATAGGGGAGAATAAAAAGATGACTGATAAAGAATATATGCAAATTGCAATAGAAATTTCTAAAAAAAGCAAAATTCCCTATGGAGCGATAATTGTTAAAGATGATAAAATGCTTGGAAGAAGTGATAATTTCAATGCGAACGAATTGTATCGTCATGCGGAATATAAAGCAATACAAGATGCAATACAAAAGAAAAGTATACATAATCAACTTTGTGGAGCAACAATATATATTTTATTTGATTAAATGCAATTTTTTAAGAGAGCATAACAATAATAATTTATTTGCAACCATTCAAGATATCAGCGGTTTGTATAGTGAAAAAATTGTGTTTTCAATTACTGATGTTATAAAGTTATCTAGCAAAAAAACTGAAGTTTTAAATATTATGAGAAATGAGGCAGTAGAAGTTTTGAAAAGGGCGGGAAATAAATAAAAATTTAAATAAGAAAAGCAACTTTTATGATTTGCAAAAAATCTAACATCTCGTTTTTTAAGATGATTTGAAAAATAAAAGGATTTGTACAAATGAAGATACTACGTTTGAATGGAACACCATATGAAAATGGAAAGATATCTGGGAGATTCTTTAAAAAAGCTATAAAAAAAGATATTCCTTTTTATGAGAATTTATTAAATAAGCTTGAAATAAAACAACTAAGTAATTCTTTATTGTTAAAATTAAAAGATAAATATCCAAACTATTATGAAGAAATCAAAGGGAAAGCTGACGGTGCAGGAGTGAATTTTCAAGCATACTTTTTAATGATGTGTCCTGAACTTTTAAAAAAAATCGACCACTGTACCACAATCACGTGCAAAGACAAAAATGGAAAATTTATTCTTTCGCATAATGAAGATGATAATTACGATAAAGATAATTTTTGTCTTAGTAAAGTTTATACTCAAGATGGCTGGTTTGCGACGAATGATATATATAATATGCCGTATGGGAATGCCTATTCGTGGAACAGTTTTGGAATAATTAAGACTATAAATTATTGTTATGATCCGTTTCCTAATCTCGATAACTTATCAAGATATTTTACACAAAGACACATTAGCGAAGCAAGATCTATAGATGATTTAATAAATAGATGCAAAGAATTAAAACCCGCTTCTGGCTTTCACGTGAATGCCCTTGATATAAACAAAAATATTGCGGTTTCTATTGAAGTTTTTTGTGATAGTGTTGACGTAAAATTTATAGATGACCCATTCATACATTCTAATCATTTTTTGCGTGGAGATTTTGCTACAGAATCAGCATTTGAAGAAGGTAGCAATAGTATGTTTAGATTAATAAAATCAACCGAACTACTCAATAAGACAAAAGTTAAAAATTTAAGAAATATTTACAACATACTTATGTATCGAAGTAAAGAAGACAGATTTGAGACATCAATTTTTCAAACTGAAAAAGACCCATATTTGACTGGGACAAATTTCTCTTGTTTGGTAAAGGACAAAGATTACATTTATATTACAGATTTTGTAAACAAAGAAAAATACAAAATTAAATACGATTTATAAACATTTTAAAATTAATATAATATAGCATAAAATTAGATTTTTTTGAATTATAAGATGGACAAAGATATAAAAAGTAAAATATTTACAATAAAGTTTGATTTTCAATACAAAAACCAGAATGGTACAACTATATACAACTGCAAGATATAAAAGATGTTGGCTTATTAGTTTATTGGGAAAATGAAAAATTTTATCACCTGCCACTTGATGAACAACGTCTTGCTTTGTTGAAAGAGTTTAATGGTTATGGTTTTGATTTTAAAAAAAATGATTTAGGTGTAGATAAATTGCGAACTTTATATTATGGTAAGAAAATGTACAGCAAAAATCAAAATCAATGATTGCTGGATAATTAAAAATTGTTAATACAGTGTAAAATTGTTGCTATTTTGGAATAAATAGGTTATTATTAAAATAATATAAGGAAGGAGAGGAATATGAAAGGTTTTGTAAAATGGTTTGATGATTGTCCTACTTGGTTGAAAATCATCTTTGCGCTTCCTGTACTTGATAGTTTCTTTTGGGGAATCTATCGTATAGTTAAAGGTTGCGTCACAGGTAAATTTGTACTAATCATTGCCGGTGTATTTTGGTTCGTGCTAGGTTGGGCCATACTTTGGATTATAGATATAATCAGTATAGCAATAAGCAAGAATGTTAAAGTTTTAGCATAAAAAATCTTTTGTAAATGCTAAAAAATAAAAGGATAGTGCGTATTACACTGTCCTTTTTTTAGCTTATTGTGCTTTAATAATAAAATTTAGTAAATAAAATGTATAGCTCCTTAGAGAATGTATAATATCAGTAAGTAGAATGTAAAATATTAGTAAATAAATGTAAAATATTACTAAATTAAATTTGAAATATTAAATAAGTATAAAATCTTAACTTATAAATTCATTATTAGATTTCGTCTTTTTCGTCTGTATCTGTATTTAATTCATATTGTTTTAATTCTTCTTCAGAAGGGAAAATGCTATATGTAGATTTATCATATCCGTAGAAATCACAAATAGTATCGTTATAGACGTCTTGACATTCGTTCATCATTTTTTCTGCACGTTCGCGAATAGATAGATTTTCATCCGGGAAGATTGGCTTACAAATCTTTAAAGTTATAGATTTCTTTCTTCTAAAAAATTCAAGTTTGTTTTTATTTCTGAACAATATAACTAGCGGGATAACAGGGACATTATTTTCACACGCCATTTTGAATGCACCAATTTTTAAAGGGCGACTTTTCTCATATCTAAACCAAAGTGCAGATTCAGCATACATATGTACGAAACCGCCGTTATTTAAGATTTTACTAATGGCGAGCTTAAGATTTTTACTCGCGGATATAGACGGAGATAGTGGCAACATACCGCCAGCTTTAAGTAAATAGCCCGCGATACCGCGCTTCATATTATGCGGAGCGCCTACTATATAAAATTTCTTTCTTTTAAATGCAAGCATATTCATCAAAACGTCTAAGAAATGAACGTGATTGCTAACCGTCACCGCTGATTTAATACCTTTCAAATTAGCTTTTCCTACCACTTTTAGGTTAAATGCTACCTTAGTCACTATCGGACCAAACAAATTAACAATAGCGCGAACTACAGTACGCGTCACACGGAAAACTAAATTTTTCGGCACAAAAACATATTCGCCGTCTATCTTTTTTTGATTCGCTGTTTTGAACTTTGTAGTATGAGTGTCAAAGTCGCCATTTTGAGCTAGCCTAATCAAAATTTTTTTATAATCACGCGAATTAGGGTTCAATTTCATTGCATCAAGGTCATATTTGAAATTTGTATCAAGCTTTTTCATTAGTTTTATTAATCTCGTCTATTATGAATTTTGCTACGTCTTTTGCGCCGTTTTGCTTACGGTCAAATTTAGCGCAATTGTTTTTATACAGGTCAAGTTTTTCTGGGTTATCAATAAAATCTTCGACCGCTTTTCTAATTTTTTTAGGTTTATAGATTGCTACACCGCATTTAAATTTGTCAACGAACAACTTTGTCGTTGCCTTTTCTATAGGGTGAGCATAATAGTCAACTAAGATAGGAGTACGCATAAATACACTATCTAATATTGCGTTAGGGCCTGCCTTTGTAATAAACAAATCACTAGCACAATACAACTCGTGCACAATAGGAGTGAATCCGCTAACAATAAGTTTAATGTTAGGCTTTGTCTTGTCTTCTAAATCTTTATAAGTATTGTATAGAAATTCATTTTTCCCTGCTAAAAAAATAATAGTAAGATTTTTATCCGTCTTTAGAAGTTCATCAACAACAGAACGTGAGCGAGCGCTAGAATACGCACCGTCCGCCACAATTACACAAAATTGGTCTTTTGGAATACCATACTTTTCTCTATACGCGTCGCGGTCAAGACTAGCATTAAGAATTTCGTCGCGCGCAGTGAAATATACTTGTTTAACCTTATCCGGATTAAAGTGCCTACGCGTTATTGCTTCGGAATATGCTTGTTCGTTATTCACGATGAACAATCCGTCGCGGTTGTCCCACCACGCGTGAATATTATTGTCTGGGTTGTATGTTATGACAATGCAGTCCTTGTTGTATTTTTTCTTATATTCAATTGCTGACAATGTCATATAATAGTGCGTGCTGACAATAACGTCTGGCTTATATTTGTCTATTGCTTTTAATGTTTCTTTTAATGCTTTTTTAAAAAGGGTATGGTGCAATACAACCATAAATTTTTGTTTACCTAAAATATCAAGCAATGAAAACACAAAAGGACCATAACCTTTAATCTTGTTTGTTTGCTTAGTTTGATGAATGATGAAATCATTAAATTTCATTAAAGTAGGATTTCTGTCCTCTTGCATAATATAGCTGTCTATAATTTCAAGGTTTGGGTTATTAAGAGATTTAAGTGCATCACTTATTGACTTGATAGAAGTGATGTGACCATTGCCTGACTCCATATAGGTTAGCAAAATTTTTTTCATATTTACTCCTTAGTACTTTTATTAGTTAGAATTAGTTTTATTCGTTTTTGCCTTTTTATTTATCTTTTTGTTAACATTGTCAATCGGCTTCCAATTTGCTTCGATAAGTCGCGACTTAGAAAAGTACGAGACGTTAGGGCAAATCTTTCTATGGATTATTATTCCGCGCCCAGCAGAAACAAAGCCAACGATATCGTCGCCATACATTGGACGACAACAGCCTGCGAATTTTATTAAAATATTGTTAAGTCCTTTAACGGCAACCTGATTGTCAGTAGGCTCAATTAGTGAGATTGATGAATTAGCAACTAATGGTTCGCTCTCTAATTTAATCTTCTTTTGATAAGCTTGTGCGAGTTTGTTCGCTATTAGTTTAGCGCTAATTGCATTCGTTCCAATAGTTGCATACAACTCGTCCATTTCTGACATATTGTAATAGGATAAAATATCGTCAAACATATTGTCAGAGATTAATTTGCTAGTTGAATAGCCCTTTTCTTTTATCGCAGATTCTAGCATTGATTTGCCTAAGCGAATGTTGTCCTCTTTCATATTCTTTTTGAAAAATGCGTTAATTTTTGAACGTGCTTCGCTAGTCTTGCAAATTTTCAACCAGTCACGTGATGGACCTTTCGAATTAGGGTTGGTAATGATTTCCACAACGTCGCCGTTATTAAGTGTAGATGTAGTAGGGACCATTTTACCATTGACTTTTGCGCCGACGCATTTATTACCTATTTCGCTATGAATCATATATGCAAAATCAATTGGAGTAGAGCCGTTAGGCAAATATATAACTTTACCTTTTGGTGTTTGAACGAAAATTTCGCTATTATAAATATCTTGATTAAGCGACTCTGCTAAGTCATCAATATTATTGTCCGCGTCTTCCATCATTTTTCTTAACCACGCAAGACGAATATCTAGCGAGTCACGTGTACTACGTTTTTCTTTGTACACCCAGTGCGCAGCGATACCGTATTCTGCATACTGATTCATTTCTTCTGTACGAATCTGAATTTCTACTGGGAAGCCTTCAAATATAACAGTTGAATGAATACTTTGATAGCCGTTAGGCTTAGGTTTACTTATGTAATCTTTATATCGGTTAGGCATAGGAACAACTTCGCCGTGCAATTTACCGATTAGTGCGAAGCAGTCCGCTACAGTCCCGACAATGGCGCGCACAGCGATAAGGTCGTATATATGGTCTAATGAGTGAGACACCAACTTTTTATAAATACTATAAATATGTTTTTTCCTACCATATACGCGACCTTTTATGCCAAGTTCGTCCATACATTTTTTTACCAATTCAGTTAAGCGGTCAACGATAGGTTGACGTTTATGGAAGCGGTCGTCAACTTCTTTTTGTATTTCATCGTATTTTTTGGGGTCTAAAATTCTGAATGCACCATTTTCTAATTCAGTTTTATAATTCGATAACCCTAATCGCGCGCATAGTGGAGCAAAAAGTGCGAAAATAGAGTTCGCTAAATATTTCTGACCATCAGCGCTTAAATGTGACGAAAATCTTAGTTCGACTACAATTAAAGCAATTTTTAGCATTATTGTTCGAATATCTTTAGTTATAGCGAAAAACATTTTACGAAGATTCTCCGCTTCCGATTCTTGCTGACTATAATTTATGTTATAAATTTTTTCTAGTGTATA
This sequence comes from uncultured Clostridia bacterium, assembly GCA_944377165.1. Classification (GTDB taxonomy): domain Bacteria; phylum Bacillota; class Clostridia; order Christensenellales; family UBA1242; genus Onthoplasma. Next base: position 34,347 of record CALWEJ010000002.1, read on the forward strand.
GACGGCATTGTATATTTCATTGTCGTAATTATTTTTGATAGAATCAAGTGTGTTTATATTTAAACGAAGCGAAGCATATAGCACGCCTTCTAATTTAACTTCGTCCCTTAAACCCATTTCGGTTATTATTTGAATTAAAGTGTTTGCTTTTTCTTTATGAAAATCATCGAAAGATGATATTATTTCTTCAATCTTGCTATTCATTTTGTCCTCAGTGAGATTGTAGCACAAAAATTAGATATTGACAATTATTTAATCATTTTTTTAGTAAATTTATGTACTTTTAAAATTAAGCTTGTTCTATATTAAGAATTCATTTAATAAATTATATTGATATGTACAAATTGCGAATAAATGAAGTCTTTAAAAATCTTGAAACGTCAAAAGACGGATTGACGATTGAAGAAGCTAATAATAGACTAAAAAGATACGGCAAAAATGAACTTAAACGAACGAAAAAACAATCAATCGTTGTACGTTTTTTCAAACAATTTTTAAATATAATGGTAGGCATTTTATTAGTGTCGTCTATTATTTCAATGAGTCTTGCAATTTACAATCACGAGTATTCTGACCTTTTCGAAGGATTCGTTATTTTGTTCATAGTGATATTAAATGCTATTATTGGTGTTGTGCAAGAAAATAAGGCGCAGGCGTGCTTAGATGACTTGCAAAAGTATAGCAAAACGAGTGTAAAAGTAATACGTGCAAAAAGTATTATGAATATTGATTCTACCGAACTTGTTCCCGGAGATATAGTTGAGTTGGAAGCTGGAAACATTGTTATGGCGGACGTGCGACTAATAGAATCAAATAACCTTAGTTTAGACGAAAGTTCACTTACAGGTGAAAGTGTGCCGGTAGAGAAAAATGCTGATTTGATTTTACCTAACACGACTCCACTTGCTGAGCGAAAGAATATGGCATACTCAGGTAGTATGGTCACGCGTGGTAAAGGTTTAGGTGTGGTCGTTGGCACGGCAGAGCATACCGAACTCGGCAAAATCGCAAATATGCTATTTAAAAGTAAAAAAGAGATAACTCCACTGCAAAAGTCTATTGATAAAATCGGTAAAATTATAACGTGGTCAGTCATCGCAATTTGTATAGCGATTTTGACTATTGAGTTAATTGTAGGCGATAACATAGTTGACGCGATAATGACGTCGGTCGCTTTAGCGGTGGCGGCAATCCCTGAGAGCCTCCCTGCTGTAATAACTATTATTATGGCGCTAGGCGTGCAACAACTTGCTAGAAGAAAATGTATTGTAAAGCGCTTGCACGCAGTAGAAACATTGGGTAGTTGTGAAGTAATTTGTACGGACAAGACCGGTACACTAACTATGAATAAAATGCAAGTCGTAGATACATACGTAGATAATGAGTACAATATTACATCGGGCGAAAGTTTTTTAGATATGGTCAAGTGTATGGCGCTATGCAACAACACTGAGATTATTAATAATAAATATTCGGGCGAGCCGACCGAACTAGCACTATACGAATACGCAAAAAAATATGTTGATGTTAGTTCGCGTAAACTAATTCACGAGATACCTTTTAACTCAACTAGAAAGATGATGACGGTTATTGTAAACGACGGCGGAGTTAAGAGTTTTACAAAAGGAGCACCTGAAATTTTAATAAAAAAATGTAAATTTATTAAAATTAATGGCAAAATCCAGCCTTTTAACGATATTTTACGTGAAAAAATAAAAAAAATTAACGATGAGATGACGGATAAAGCGCTAAGAGTAATGGCATTTTGCTATAAGAATTTCGACGAATTGAACTTAAATGACAGCCTTGAAGACGATATGATATTCCTTGGGCTAGCCGGTATGATGGACAATCCGCGCCCAGAGGTAAAGCAAAGTATTGAGAATTGTTTTAAGGCAGGGCTTAAGCCTATAATGATAACAGGCGATCACAAACGTACCGCATTCGCTATTGCTAAACAGTTGGGGATTGCGAGCACAATAAATCAAGTTATCACAGGCGAAGAACTAGACAAAATGAGCGATAAGGAATTAAAACAAAAATGTATGCAATATACTGTCTATGCGCGCGTGAGTCCGGAACATAAGGTGCGAATTGTGTCCGCAATTAAATCACTAAAGAAAATAGTCGCTATGACAGGTGACGGAGTAAACGATGCTCCTAGTTTGAAGATAGCCGATATTGGTGTCGGTATGGGTAAGAGCGGAACAGATGTAGTGAAGAATGTCGCAGATATGATTGTCACAGACGACAACTTTGCTTCTATTGTCGTCGCGGTAGAAGAAGGTCGAAAAGTTTATAGCAATATACAAAAAGCTTTACAGTTCCTTATCTCTACGAATTGCGTCGAAGTATTTGGAATGCTAATCTCACTTTTGTTTTTCCCTAACTACACTTTCTTATTGCCTGCACAAATGTTATTTATAAATCTTGTCACTGATAGTCTTCCTGCATTCGCTTTAGGTATGGAGAAAGTGGAGAGCGAAGTTATGACCTCGCCACCAAGAAATTCGCATAGCGGTTTGTTCGGCGGAAAAGTTGGAGTCGCGATAATTTATCAATCTATCCTTCAAACATTAATATGTATGATTGTGTTTGTTGTAGGGATTTATTGTTATTCTCCGTCTGTAGCTAGCACTATGGTGTTCTTCACAATAATATTTATGCAGACACTACATAGTATTAATTGCAAGACAAATAATTTGCTATTTAATAAAAATTTATTAGACAACAAAACTTTTAATATTTGCTTTGCTATAACAATGGCTATTAATTTAATCGTCGCGTGTGTACCATTTATGTATAGTCTGTTCGGACTAAAGTTCTTAAATCTTTCACAGTGGATTACAATTATAATTGCGTCTATTAGTATTATTCCACTTTGTGAAGCAATGAAAATGATTGTTGAATCTAAGTCAACTAAAAAATATGTAAAAAAATCATTTAAAACTAATGGGAAAGTTAAAATTTAATAATTAAAGTGGCATTAAGTTTAATCAAAATTAGTTTATACGAAGGCTATATATATTGACTTATATTATGTACAAAATTGATATCTCATAGATTTCATTATTATAGTAAAATCTAGTAAAATTAATCTTATTGTTCTTAATTAAATTGATATAAATAATTATAATTGGTGTAAAAATACGCAAAAGTAAGCTTAGACTTGCTTTTGCGTATTTTTATATTGTTAGTTCGTTTTTGCCGTGCACTTCGTCAGGAGAAAAATCGTTCAATTCGTATTCTTGAAATTGTTTTTCTAAAGTCCTAACTACTAAATTTTGCTTATTGTTATTTTGGATTCTATAATCTATCATATCATATAAAATCGTATCAAATTCGGGGTATTTCTTTTTGAAATCTTCTAAAACTTTTCGTCGTGCGGGACTCTTTATTGATTCGGGTATTAGTAAGTGGTAAGCATTGACTTTAAGGAACTTTAAATTATTTACGTCTATCGGTGTTTTAGTTTTTAATTGTTGTAAAATCAATTTGCTTGAATTATCGTCCTTTACTTGCATATACATAGTTTGAAAAAATGGGTAATCATCGACTTCAGGGTTGGAGCGTATATTTTCAAGTATGGGGAAGCATACTTTGCAGTCATACTTATCTAAAAAATGATTTTTTAATTTGCTTGTTAGGTCTAAAAAAGGTACAGACATTTCTTCTTTTAAAGAATTCGGTACACGCTTAAAATCTATTATCTTTCCGCGAACAGAAAATAATTTTTTCTTTAATTTTAAATTCCCAATATAAATATCTAAAGCAGATTTTAGATATTCTGCTTGGGCATAGAGAGAATGCAAAATGCCAACTGATTTTTTTAAGTCATCGATTGTGTATTGATTTTCTATATTTTCATTTTTCATAATTGTATGTATGTTATACGATAAGATTTTGTGAAAATGGTATAAAAACGCATTAAACGCAAACAATTATTAAAGGAGGTATTTATGAGCATTAATAGCAAAAGAATGATGGCACTTGTTGTATATTACACATTAGTCGTTTTGACACTAGCAAGTTCTGCATTTTTCATCTATGCGTTAACGGTTAAAGACGTTGCTATGTGGGCAAAAGTCATTTACTACATTTGGATTGCGTTAGTAATTGGTGTAGTAATTTTCGATGTTATTTGCACAACAAATAGAGATAGCAAACTCATATCTGGAGTTATAGTATATATCCTTAGTTTGCTTGCGGTTATTATGGCCTGCATACTTTATTTCGTGAACACTGGTGTTGACGGCTTAGCAACAGATTTCTTTAACTTGTTCTTGTCAATTTCTATTGTGACATTGATGACAAGCGGTTATTTAATTGCTACTTGGTGTGTAGGCGAGAGATTGTCATACTTAGCATCAAGTCAAGACGAGATGAAGAAAGAAGTAAAGAATCGTTAACTTTATCTAAAAATCATCTTATTCACGAACGAATAAAAAATATACGTAATTAAGATAATTACAAAAATCCAACAAAACATTGTTGGATTTTTTAAACTAAAGTTATAAAAATACGATTATCTTTTTATAATGTCAATCCGCCGTCTATTGTTATTAATTGACCAGTAATAAAACCGGCATCTTCACTAGCTAGGAAAAGGCATAGATTAGCGACATCTTCTGGTTTACCTATGCGGTTAAGCGGAGTTGAATCTACAATAGATTTAATTGTTTCGTCATCAAGTTCAGAATTCATTTTTGTATCTATAAGACCTGGACATACTGCGTTTACACGTATATTGCTAGGACCTAACTCTTTAGCTAGGGATAGAGTCAATGCATTGATAGCGCCCTTTGTTGCGGAATAGAGAGACTCCATACTTGAGCCGACTTTCCCCCACATAGATGAAATATTAATTATGTTGCCTTCTTTATGAGTTATCATAGACTTAGCTACATACTTTGTCACAAAAATGGTAGATTTGACGTTTGAGTCAAACAAACTATTATAATCTTCTTGTGTCGTATCTTGAATTAGTCCAAAATGTGAAATCCCTGCACAGTTTATTAGTACATCAATCTTGTCAAACTTAGAATAAATATCATTTAACATTTCTTCAATTTTATTGATAGATTTTAAATTACACTTATATACTGAAACGTCTTTTAAACTATTTTTTAGTGAATTCGCGATAAATGCATTTGAATGATAAACTAAAATTGCGTGGTAGCCTGCGCGCACAAACTTGCACGTGACTTCTCTACCTATACCACCTGTTGCCCCTGTGATTAAAACTACTTTCTTATCCATAAATATTATTTTATCACAAATTTTAATAAATTCAAACAAAAATATCATATTTTTTTAATAATTATTATTTTTAATAAAAATTTATGCAAAAATTAAAAAATTTAATTAAAAATATAAAAAATCAATTAAAAAAATATTAAAAATTACTTAAAATATGCAAATTTTTAATTTTTTTTGAAAAAATATAAAAATTTTTAATATTTTTTATTAATAAAATTTTTTGCATTAATAATTTTTAATAATTTTTCTTATTTAGTTTTAAGATATTATTTCATTACTCAATATATTTTTAATTGTAAAACAATATTTAGAAATATTAAAATTTAAATAACTAATTGCGTAAATAATTAAATAATAGATAATAAATCATATATAAATTTGAATTGACATTATATCTTTATTGATATATAATATTTTATATGAAAAAATTTTTCAAGGTATTATTGATTCTTGTAGTGGTTGTTGCGTCTGTAGGTGGGACGTGCTATGCTTTTTACAAAAATTATACTGCTAGGAAGTCTAGCTTTAATTATGTAAGTGCCTTTTTAACTAGCGGAGCGCGTACAGAGTTTGATGGTAATTTAACTAAAACGCGCAATTTGGCAGGAAGTCGATTCAATTTAATAATAAATGTTAGCAATGATTTAGAAGATATTGCTGACACGTTAAACACTTATTTAACTATTGCAAATAAGTTTGAAGTTGATGAAAATGCGATTATTGCGAAATTAGAAAAAACTTCTCTAGCACGTAATAGAGCGAACGAACATATGCAGGAATATTTCATTCATTGCGAGCAATCACAATATTTTAACCATAGTACTGGAGCTAATGTTGTTTATAACAGTGTTTGTGAATATTTAGTTAGTTTTGCAGACTTTATTTTAAATTTGAATAATGCCGTTGGTACATATGTTGATGTTTCTAGTGATGTTAAATTCGCATTGATTGACCTTTATGCACGTGTGGTTTTAAATGATTTTAACGACATCGAGGTCGGTAGCGACAAGGTGACTAATATAAAGACAACTTCTAACATTAATCTTTTGGTTAATAATGTAGAATTCGAAAATGGTTATCTTGTAGGCGATTTAAATTCGACATTTGGACTAAACGCGGTTAAGTTCGCTAAGACTTATGGCAGTTGTGACACAAATGCGTTAGCAACTCAACTATTCGATTTGGTAAATAGAGCAAGCGCTAGTTCTACTAATATTAATGAGAAGGTTGCATATCTATTTAAACAAATCTTTTCGATTAATTAAATTTATTTGGGAGCAGTATGAAGAAAAAAATATTGTATTTAATATTGACTATAATTATGTTGCCGAGCATAATGATTTTTACTGCGTGTAAAGAAAATAGCGCTTATAATTTAAATAAGTTGGTTAATGATTATTTGGCAATAGGCGAAAACTTAGAATATATCAATGTTAGTAAAAATACATCTAATGTATTTGACCTTAGTTTTGATTATTCAGAAAGTGTTTCTTTATCTAACGCAGTAGAAGAAGAATCTTCAATGTATTACAACCTTAATAATTTCTATGTTAATATACTTGATTACACTATAGATTTTACAAATGAATATATTGCAATTTGCGCTAATAACGATAAGGTCAATAATGACGAATTAAAAAACAGCATAAAAACTAATGTTGATAAATTATCAAGCGCATTAGTGACGTTAGATTCTTCATTAGGAGATTTAATAAGTTATACTAACTATTACGGAGAGAGTCAGAATACTGATATTAATAATTCGAGCGAATGCCTTAATCGTCTATATAAAGTGTTCGATTGCTTTGATTCAGTTTACAAATATGCTGCTAAGTTGTCAGCTGATTTAACTAATGTTTATTATAATTATATTTTGAATGATTCAAATCCTGATTTTACAAATCTTGATATTAATACATTCGATGCAACTGAGGCAGTGTCTGCCTTGAAAAATAGAATTGCATATTTATCGAGCAGTTTGGCGCGCAATTTTGTAGAGAAAAATGTAATATTAGCGGACAGTTCGTGGGCATTTAGAAACGGAGAGGCAGAAGAATTGTTAAGTTCGTTTAATGAATTTAAAACAAATATTGTGAGCATTAATAGAGATATTTCTTCGTTTGTAGGCGACACTATAAATAATGATGCTGAAAAGAAATCAGAATTTTTGAAGCTTTCACAACAAATGTATGGAATACAATCAGCTTTAGATAACGATAGTACGTTATATAATTCAGCATATGAAAGTATAAATTATGTTATAAGTAATGCACTTGTAAACATTAGTGCGTACGAAGCAGAATGCGTACAAATTATTAATAACCATACTGCAATACTAAATAGTTATAGTGAAGTCGTCAATAATATGATTGATTTAATTCTAAATAATTAATAATGAATAATAATGAAGGTCTTATATGTTAGATTATGAATACAATGAACTAGCGGAAATACTATATCCGAATTCTAAACCAATAGATTTTTATCTAAATAAATACCCTAATAGAAAAGTAGAAGGTGAAGTGACCCGTATTGCGCCTAGCCCTACGGGATATTTACATATCGGTCAGTTATATCAGGCACTCGTGCATAGAATGTTAGCGAATAAAACTAACGGAATTTTTTATGCGCGTCTTGAAGATACGGACAATAAGCGCGAAGTGGATAAAGCAGGAGAAATTGCTTACGAGATGTTATGCAGATTCGGTTTAAAACCGGATGAGGGCTACCGTGGAGATACAAGCGAGATAGGAGATTACGGACCGTACAAGCAGTCAGATAGGTTAGATATTTATCACTCTTTCGCACACGAACTAATTAAACGCGGTCGTGCGTTCCCTTGTTTTTGTCGTGCGAGTGAAAATAAGGAAGAAATAATTGAAAAACGTGAAGCTGAACTAAGTGAAAATAGCGATATATCTGAAAAAGACCCGTGCCGTAATTTAACTTTAGATGAGATTAAAGAGAAATTAGATAATGGTCAACCATTTGCGCTCAGACTAAGGTCAGTCGGGGATAGTAAAAAAGAGCATGAAGTCATAGATGCAATCAAGGGTAAAAAACTTGTTAGAGAGAATGAGAAAGACGATGTATTAATTAAATCAAATGGAATACCTGTCTATTCATTTGCACACGTCGTTGATGATACACTTATGCGTACTACTACTGTTGTTCGTGGGCAAGAGTGGTATCAGTCTTTGCCTGTCCACTTAGAGTTGTCTAAGGCTTTTGGGTTTAAACCTTTTAAGTATGCACACACTCCTAATATTTGTGTACTTGACGAGAACGGAAACAAACGAAAAATAAGTAAGCGAAAAGATACATTCGCAGACGTGCGTTTCTTCTTAAAAAAAGGTTATCCTATTGAAGCGGTTATTGAATATTTGCTTAACTTATTAAATAGCGATTTCGAGATTTGGAGAAAAAATAATCCAGATTTACATTATACGGAATTCCCTTTTGATATTAAAAAAATAGGGGTCACTAATCCGCTATTTGATTTTATGAAATTGAATGATATTTCAAAAACTATCATTTCGCGCTATAGTGCATTAGATGTGTATAACTCTGCCATAAATTGGGCACGCGATTGGGATAAAAATGCAGAAGTTGAGTTAGTAAAAAATCGTGACAATTTATTAAAAGTATTTAGCATTGATAGAGGAAACACGCGTCCTAGAAAAGATATAACCTATTTTAGCGAAATTTTAGCACTTTACGACTATGTACTACCTAATTTCAAAGGTGAATTTGATATTGATTTAGGCAATGTTAATAAAAATGACTTAATTGCATTTTTAAATGAATATGTGGACAAATATGATTTAGGTGTGGACAACACTGAATGGTTCGAAAAAGTGAAATTAATAGCATTTAATCATAACTTTACTGACAATAAAACTTATAAGTTAGAGCCAACTAAATATTCGGGAAATATCAGTGACGCAACTAAATATTTACGTCTTGCCATAACTGGTAAAGAAAATAGCCCAGAATTATTCTCAATAATGAATATTGTGGGGAAAGACGAGTGTATTGCGCGTATTAAAAATTTAATTAACAAATTAGAAAGAGTCTAGCATTAGCTAGATTTTTTATTTTTGGAATAAAGTGAAAAATAAAATTTTCGTCAATTTACTACCATTCAATTAAGTAATTGTGATATAATTCTTTCGGGGGTAATTATGGCAAAGAAAAAATCAGCAAGTAAACGAAGCGAACGCGTAGCCTTTGATTTTTCGATTGACAGCAAAACTAGTAAGAATGCGAAAAAATCAGTAAAAAAATTGGGCAAATCTGCACTTGTCGCGGTAGTTGTATTTTTAATAATAGGACTTGCATTAGGTGGCGGATTAACATATTATTTTACGCAAGATGATTGCTTCGAATTAATAGGAGCAGATGAAATAACTTTAACCCTAGACGAAACGTACTTAGACCAAGGTGTGAAAGTTATATCATTTGGTAAAGATATGTCGTCAAAGGTGCAAATTAAAACAGATTTAGTGAAAAATGATGACGGAACATATTCGCCGTCTAAAGATAGTGACGGATTATATAATGTAGGGACTTATTATATGGTTTACACTGTAGATTGCTTAAAATACGGTACTATTTTTAAAATAGAAAAAGTTAGACTAATTAATTTCGTAGAAGCAAGTGACGATGACGTTATAGATGAAATTTCATCGGGCGAGGTGAACAATGGGTAAAAAGATTTTATTTAGTTTTCTCGCGCTTGTAATCGGTTTTGTCGGTGGTGTAATTGGATTAGTTTACATAAATCTGCCGTTGACTGATGTGCTTGAAATTGGCTCAACCTTATATTATTCTAATACAGAAACTAGTATAAGTACTGAGGCAATCGCACTTCAAGACGACCAATTATCTATTCATTTCTTAGAGTTGGGGAACAAATATACTGGCGATTGTACATATATAAAATATGGTGATTTAGATATTTTAATTGATTGCGGTTCTAAAACAAATAGTATTCCTACTGTACAAGCATACCTTAATCAATATGTGACGGATAACACACTCGAGTATGTAATTGTCACGCACGCACATACTGACCATTATGCTGGGTTCACACTTAAAGATGGAAGCATTTTTGATTTGTATGATTGCACAACAATTATAGATTTTGGAGATGCTTATGCTAAGGAAACAAACACTTTAAATCGATACATTTCTGAGCGCGATGATGAGCTAGCGCTTGACGGAACAGAAGGTAAAGAATATAGATATTTTGATGCTTCAACGATAGAAAAAGGAAACAATTTAACCTTTTATAGCGATGATAATAAACTTGAAATAGAAATTTTGTTTAATGAACTAGCATACAATCAAGCAACAGGAATAGATAAGTCTTCTAGTAGGTCAAATAATGAATATTCGGTTTGTACTCTAATAACCTTTGATGAGAAAAGTTATTTATTTACTGGCGATTTAGAGGAAGAAGGCGAAAATTTATTGGTTGAAAATAATCCTTCAATTAATGCAGATAATTTACCTAATGGAGTTGAAATTTATAAGGCAGGGCACCACGGAAGTAAAACATCTTCGCACGAAAAATTGTTGCAAAATATCAATCCTAAGCGCGTATGCGTATGCTGTTGCGCGGGGAGTCCAGAATATACAGACAATGTTGCTAATCAATTTCCTACACAAGAGTTCATCGACAGAATAGCAAAATATACGGACGAAGTTTATGTGACAACACTTTGTGTAAATTGGGATACGGACGAATTTGTTTCTATGAATGGCAATATGGTTGCGATTGCAACTGAAAATGAAGAAATATGTATGGTGTTTAGTAATAATGATATAAAATTAAAAGATAGTGAATGGTTTAATACTACTCTCGGCGACGGAACAAAAATGAGAGTATGGCCTACTAATTAGCTAAATTTTAAAATTATATGTAATTTTCAATTTTTGCGCTCAAATTAAACTATGATTATAACAAAAATATATGTCTAAATATGAGCAAAGTATTATTTTAAAAGATAATAAATTATCATATATAACCGATTAAATGCTATCATTACGCTTATGATAAAAATTGTTAGTTATTGGCATTATTATGATTATTATTAAAAAACATATTAAATGATATAAAAATCTAATTTTAAAATTTTAGTTTAATATATTTAAAAAAGTCATTTAAAAATTGTGATATAGTTTATCAATAAAAATCTAGTTAATTTTATAGAAATTTTAAAGATTTGACATTTTTATATAAATATGGTAATATAATATTATCACGAAGGTGCAGTATTCTAGTCAACTAGAATAGATGAGAATGCCGAAATAAGCATTGTTGGCACAACTATGAAGTTCGTGGTGCTGGCTTTGATTGCCCAAATCGGGGCTGGTACTGGGAGTTAAGATTTTTGGGTCGCGTATAATGGCATATATGTTTAAACCCAATTATCGCGGAGACCTAAGTTGGTAAATCTAAAATATTTGTATCAGCAAATGTTTTTCCTTATCGCTTGGGGTAGAAACCTGCATGTGGCGAAAGTTATATGCAGTGTAGCCTGCTTTGAGTGGGCAATTAGGGATAAAGCGACAACTTTATTTAAACGAAGTACAAGTTAAGATGAAGTTGCTTTTGAAATATTGCCTGCAAAATTAAGATAAATCTTTTCGATGTTGTTAAGGAAAACTTCTAGGCTGTTAGTTTAACTAGACAGATTGGGGATTATAGTGTGGTCTAAGTGGCGATTCGGTGCAAGTTCTGCGTAAAGGGAAACCGCTTAGTGGGTGACTGCTAAGTGCAGAATTGGGAAATCCAACCGAACCTAAGCCGCAAGGTTTACTCAATTTGTTGCCTTCGTAATTTTATAATAATTTGCTTTATGCAATGTACATATGAAACAAAAACATAATAGAAAGAAATCTGAAAGAGCGTGGGTATGGTCAGTAAAAATTTTATTTCTTGCTGTCCTTCTTTCTTTAACTTTTAGCATAGTAAGCGAGTTAGTACTGTCTAACGCAGCGCTAATTATTGCGATAATAGTAATATTGGTATTTATTTTTATCAGTGTATTATTTGACGTATTAGGGCTTGCTGTTGCATCATCTAACATTGAACATTTTACTGCTATGGCTTCACGTAAAGTTAAGGGAAGTAAGCAGGCGATGTCATTAAATAAAAATGCAGATAAGGTCGCTTCAATTTGTGATGTAATAGGTGACGTATGTGGAATATTATCTGGTGCTGCCGGTGCGAGTATTTTAGCAAAAATTGCTATTAGTGGAGGATTTGTCGAAATTTTAATACCTTCGCTTATCTCTGCAATAATAGCAGGATTAACCATATTCGGTAAGTCAGCATTTAAAAAATATGCCTTAGTTCACGCTAATAAAATAACTTTAAAATTTGCTCGATTTATAAATACATTTACTAGAAAAGATTAAAAGGCTAAGCATTGCTTAGTTTTTTTATAAAATTTTATTAAATAAATATAAGAGATATAAGCAAATAAATAATTAACATAAAAGATAAAAATAATCAATATAGAAATTTTAAAAAATATAAAATTTAATTAAAAAATAATAAAAAAATAATAAAATAATAAAATAATAAAATTTAATTAAAAAATTATAGAAATTAAGTAAAATTGACAAAAATCAAATAAAAATTGATAGAAATTAAGCAAAAAATACAAAAATTAAATAAATATATAAAAAATATTATAAAAATATATTTTTAATATTGAATTAAATTAATTATAAATGATATTTTTATAGATAAAATTTTGTAAAATGCACCAAATTACATATACTATGACTATGAAAATAAATCATAAATTAGTGCTTAAAAGATAATTGAAGTAGTTAATAAATTAATATTTAATTTTCACAATTAAATAAATTCTATTATAAACTTTTTATTGTTAAGTGTTTTACTTATTTAATTGTTGCATTAAATATAAAAATTTGATAAAATAATAGTACGAATTATTACGTTTAGTGCAAGATATGAGTGCTAATAATTTGAATAATTATTATTAGGAGGGTATATGAAGTTTACAAAAAGTTTAAAAGTTGTACTGTGCTGTTTATTAGTTCTATCTTGTGGTGGCATATTTATAGCTTGTGGCGAAGACAAAAATTTACTAACTTTTGATAGCTCAATGTTTGTGATTTATGGGGGAGATGGATATTACACTTATAATGGACAATCTTATATTTTTTCTGTTGTATACGGTAATAAAGAAATTGATGTTAGTTATTCTCTTGATAAAAAAGATTTCAAAAAAGACCTACAGTTAATAGACGCGAATACGTATCAAGTTTACTTTAAAGTTAGTGCTGAAGGCTATAAAGATTATGTGTCTAGTGAGCCAATAACTGTAAGAATTGTTGAAAGTACTTTAGAAATTAAAATTGATGATATAACGTTAAATGAAATTCCTACTATTGAACCGAATTATACATCAACAATCATTTCTGGCGGAATTGCACAAAGGGACGAAACTGAAATTAATGAAATATTAAACGAAATAACATATGTGTTAAAAGACTCCCAAGGACAAGAAATTGAATTTGCAGATGTTGAACCAAATATTATTTACACAATTGAGGGGATTTTACCCGATATCAGCGAAAATTTAGATAAAAATTACAATATATCACTTATTAATGGAACATTTTCGGTCATAGCATAATCAATTCTTATTGAATTAATTTTACGAATTTTTTGATTGCAACATATAATAAGATATTTAAAATTAAATAAATAATAAAATTAAACTTAAAATGATTAAATATATTGAAAAATAATATAAATTATTCTTTTTAACCACTTTTAACATAATATTTATTGATAATATTCCAAAAATAAATGAAAATATCATTACTATGAATATGCCTAAATAGTCTACAGATAAATTCAATGTAAATAATTTTATACCTTCATAGACGGCGCTTGCTATTATAATTGGAATACTCATTAAAAATGAAAAATCTAGTGCTTCTTGTTTATCTAGTCCTAACAATAGTCCGCAGACTAAGGTTGAGCCACTGCGCGATATTCCGGGAAATATTGCCAGACCTTGAGCTAATCCCATATATAAAGCACTAGATTTTTTTATATATTTATTTTTCGTTTTTACTAAATCTGCGATAACTAGTGCGATTGCAGAAATTAAGAATCCCCATACGAGTGTATTAATAGAAAAACTATCTTCAATATATTTATTGAATAACAGCACAATTATTACAGTCGGAATCGTAGCGATTATTAAATTTAGATTTGTTTTGTTTATTGGGTGACGAATTAAGCTAAATAATTTTTTCCTATAACAAAATAAAACGGCAAATAATGTACCAATATGTGCCACGACACTTAACAAAACAAGATTGTCCAATTCAAAAAATGAACCAAATAAGACAATATGTCCGCTACTCGAAATTGGCAAAAATTCAGTTATACCCTGAATAAATCCTATAAAAACATATTTAAGTATTTCAATCACTTGTCATTTTCCTTCTTTTAATTTATAATATCTTAAGAATTTAGTGTGTTAACTAATTTATTCAAAATGAGATTATTTTATACATAAAAGGAAAATTTATGAAACTTGGAGTTGTAGGGCTACCCAATGTAGGGAAAAGTACCCTTTTTAATGCTATTACAAAGGCGGGAGCAGAGAGCGCTAACTATCCGTTTTGCACGATAGAACCGAACGTGGGAGTTGTTGATGTAGCAGATGAGCGCCTTAATAAATTGGCAGAACTTTATCACACGAATAAAATTATACCAGCGCAAATTGAATTCGTAGATATTGCCGGTCTAGTTAAAGGTGCGAGTGAAGGAGCTGGGTTAGGCAATAAATTCTTGTCGCACATTAAGGAAGTTGACGCTATTGTTCACGTAGTAAGAGTATTTAAAAACGATAAGATTATTCACGTTGACGGAAGTGTAAATCCGCTAAGAGATATTGAAACAATCAACTTAGAGTTGATACTTGCAGATATAGATAGTGTTAGCAAACGTATAGACAAAATTAAGAAGATTGTTCACGGCGGTTCAGCCGATATTACTACTCAGAAAGAATACGAATTATTAAATAAAATTTTCGATTTATTAAAAGATAGCAAGCCAGCGCGTATGCTACAATTAAACGAAGAAGAAAAGAAGATTGTTGACGGATTCTTCCTAATTACAAGTAAGCCGGTAATTTATGTTGCTAATACTAGTGATACATTAGACGATTTCCAAACTGAGAATATCGGAAAAATTAAGCAAATTGCTAAATCTGAAGGCGCGGAAGTCATCTCTCTATGCGCTAAGACAGAAGAAGAATTAATCAATATGTCGCCGGAAGATAGGGAAATGTTTAAGCAGGAATTAGGGATAGATGTATCTGGACTTGATAAGTTAATTGTCGCTAGTTATCATCTTTTAGGTCTTATTTCGTTTATAACGGCAGGCGAAAAAGAAGTGCGAGCGTGGACTATCAAGAAAGGTACACTCGCACCACAAGCGGCAGGAAAAATTCACACCGATTTTGAGCGCGGATTTATACGTGCGGACGTTGTAAAATATGACGATTTAATTTCACTAGGCGATTATAACGCTTGCAAAGAGAAAGGAAAAATTATTAGTGCAGGTAAAGACTACGTTGTACAAGACGGCGATATAATTGTGTTTAAATTCAATGTATAATCATTTAATGACGTGATTCTTTAATATGTAAACTTATCATATACACCAATAAAAAAAGATAATGAGTTAATTAATAGATTTTGAAACTAGCAGAATAAGAAACACTTTACAGCAAAAATTAAGGTATCTTTTATTTTCATCTTGATTTTCAAATAAAACGAATTTTTCCCCTGCTGTTAAAGGTTGTTATAATAATTTCTCATATTCATATTTTCAAACATTCATTTTAACCTTGACTACAAAGAGTTTTTTATTAAATGATATATAATATACTTATAAACAAAGGAGAAATATGGAGAAAATAAATTCATTCAATATATGCTTTAAGTCGGAAAATATATATTATGTTAATGTGTCAAAACTTCTCATTCCAGATTATCTAATAATGATAAACAATAAAAATATAGCGACATTGTTATCATCTAATGTTAAAACTTATACATATAACGATGAATTAAAATGGGTTGAGAAAAAGCTTGAAAATAAATCTTTGATTTTTTCTATGATTGAAAGACAAACGCAAAAGTTTATTGGAAATATTGAACTTACGAATGTTAATGAGAAAAGTGCAGAAATAGGAATAGTTATAACAGAAGTTTTCAGGGAAAACATTACGGTACGGAAGCCTTAAAGACAATTATTGATTATGGTTTCAAAGTCTTAAATTTGGAAGAACTCAATTTGGTTGTTTTTTCACATAATTCACGAGCTATACATTGTTATAAAAAATTGGGATTTAAAGAATATAAAATAATAAACAAAAGTGCAGTAATTAATAATCAATTTGTAGACGATATTTATATGAAACTCAAAAAATAAGGATGCTTAGTCTATTAATTTTTGAAACAGACATAAAAAGGAACTATACTTTATATGTATAGTTTCTTTTATTTTATTCTGCTAGTTTCAAAATGACTTAGCTTTGTTCATTATTTTTTTTCTATTTTTGGTTTTTATAATAGGCATTATTTTACTTTAATTAATAGGTAATTTTTCTTGCCCTTTTTAAATAAAATTCCATTGGTTAATTTATTTTTATCTATTGTGATGGTGCTGTCTTTAATAACTTCTCCGTCCATAGATAAGCCATTTTGCTCAATCAAGCGACGTGCCTCGCCTTTAGATTGTACAAATTTTGCATTCACTAATAAGTCTAAAAGTCCAATAGAGTTTTCGGTTAAATCTAGTTCAATCATAGGAGCATTTGATTTATCAATGTTATTACTTGCAAAAAGGTTATTTGACATTTTTTCAGCTTCTATTGCGTCCGCTTCGCCACGAATAAATTTCGTAATTTCGAATGATAATCGTTTCTTAGCCTTTACGATATCTTCGCTAATAATTTTCCTAACATAATCCATAGGCTCATCAGTAAATAGAGCGAACATCATTTCAACGCACGCATCTGGAGTTTGATATATTCCTTGATAGAAATCATATGCTGAAATTTTATCTTTTTCTATCCAAATAGCGCCCTTTTCCGTTTTACCCATTTTCTTACCTTCTGGAGTTAGGAGTAAAGGATTTGTGACCCCAATCATTGTACGATTTTTTCCGTCAATGAAATTCATTTTTCTACCGAGCTCTGCGCCTGCGACAATATTTCCCCATTGGTCAGCGCCTCCCCATTGTACGTTGCAACCATAAGTCTTGTTAAGATATAAGAAATCATATGCCTGCATTAACATATAACCCATTTCGAAGAAAGTTAAGCCACCTTCTTCCATACGTTTAGAGTATATTTCGTTAGTAATCATTTTATTTACATTAAAATGTACACCGACGTCACGCATAAAATCAACATAACTATAATTTTTAAACCAGTCTGCGTTGTTTACGATAATTGCAGGGTTATCACCTGAGAAATCTAAGAATTTACTGTATGCGCGCTTAATTCCTTCAATATTATGCTCTAATTGTTCTTTCGTAAGCATAGGACGCATATCAGTCTTGCCTGAAGGGTCACCTATAGCGGCAGTCGCACCGCCGACTAAGATTATAACCTTATGACCAGCTTGTTGAAATCTTCTTAGTATTGTACAGGGCACGCAGTGACCAATATGCAAACTATCTGCTGTAGGGTCAGTCCCGGTATATACAGTCACTTTCTCGTTATCTAAAAGATATTTTAATTTTTCTTCATCAGTTGATTGATATAATAAATTTCTTTCTTTTAATGTTTCAAATAAACCCATAAAATCCTCTATATTAATTATCTAGCATTCCATAAATCACTGACCCATTCTTGAATCATATTGCCTTCAATAACATATTTTCCAATAATTTCGTCAGTTTTATTATAAACAAATTTTTCGACAGTAGTATTGTCTTGAATAACAGGGGTGATAGCACTATTTACAGGCGGTATTAAAGATAGTGCTACTAAAATTATATTAATAATTACGACTATACAAGCACCTTTTAATGCGCCTAAAATGAACCCAAAAGCCTTATTTAATCCACCGATAATCTTCACTTTAGAAATCTTATCAAATAGACGAGTAAGCAAAGCAATGACAATCTTAAGCACAATGAATATTAATATTCCAGAAATCAATATTACACACATATGACCTATCGTCATACCTAGAATATTTCCGACTGTAGCCGTGCTTGTAGGGTCAAATGATGTATTGTTAAATACCATAATTATAAATCGTAATAATACACCATTCATTCCTTGAACTGCTTGTATGTCTGCTAAAATAGCAGTTTTAACCGACTCGGCAGTCGCTCCGTCCGCGTTATAACTATTAATAGATTTGTTAAATACTTCCCCCATACCGCTAAGAGCTTCTTCAATTTTCGTTCCTATAAGCGAAGTGAAGTCGTAAATTCCGTTTATCCAATTAGCGACATATTTTGCTAAAAATATTGCGACTAATAAACACACAACCCAACTAAATAGGGAAAGGATAGTCTTGAAAAACCCTTTCTTTAAGCCAATAATAGCAAAAATTAGAACTATTGCTACTAATACAATATCAATAATTAATCCTAAAGTTGACATAATTGCTCCTTAAATCTATGTTAATTTTATCATAACTAAATATATTTGTAAACGTTTTTACAAAACTTATATGATTTTAAATTTTTTAATTTATCAAAATGCTCAATTATGACAATATGTTTGACTTTTTAATAGAAAAATAGTAATTTAGTAAGGTCAATATTAATAAAAATGTTCTAATAGGAAAATATAATCTTAAATTAGTCATTTTATTTGTTAATATTTTTTTATTATGCTATAATATAAATTACTGAGGTGTATATGGAAAAGAAAAAAAATAATGCCTGGAAATCATCTATTTTCTACATTATTATGCTTGTAGCGATAGTCGTATTAGTCTATTGGGTAGTGGCAAGGAATAATAAGGGAAAAGAGATTTCTTATACAGAATTTCAAAATATGGTGGAAACTAATCAAGTCGCCGAAATTGATGTTTACGGATATACCATTCGTATTAGATTGATAGACGGTGTTGCTGAAAATAATTTCCCTAATAAAGTTGATGCTTATTGTACATTTATGAGTGTCAACGAACTAACGAGCTTTATTGACGAATATAACGACAGTTTATACCAGAAAAATGAAGACGGTAGTTATGTACTAGACGAAAATAATAATAAAGTGCTAAAAGAAGGCGCGGTACTTATCAATGCTTCGTATTCATACGAATCTGAGTCTTGGTTAGCAAGTGCATTACCTTATGTTAGTGTGATAGTGATTGTTGTTATCGGTATTTTCTTATTTAAGGCGATGTCTGGCAACAATAAAGGTTTTGGTTTTGGAAAATCTAAAGCAAAACTTGTTATTTCTTCAAACGTAAAATTCTCGGACGTCGCAGGTGCAGATGAAGAAAAGCAAGAGTTAAAAGAGATTGTTGAATTTTTAAAGAACCCTTCTAGATTTACAGAATTGGGCGCGCGCATACCTAAAGGTGTTCTATTAGTAGGACCTCCGGGAACGGGTAAGACTTTACTCGCTAAAGCGGTAGCTGGAGAGAGCAAAGTTCCATTCTTTAGTATTTCAGGTAGTGATTTCGTAGAATTGTACGTTGGTGTCGGTGCTAGTCGTGTGCGTGACTTGTTCGACAGCGCTAAAGCGAATGCTCCTTGTATAGTATTTATCGATGAAATAGATGCTGTCGGAAGGCAAAGAGGTGCAGGCTTAGGTGGCGGAAATGACGAAAGAGAACAAACATTAAATCAGTTGCTAGTAGAAATGGACGGATTCGAGCAAAATAGCGGTATAATTGTCCTTGCTGCAACTAACCGTGCAGACGTTCTTGACCCAGCATTAACTAGACCAGGACGTTTTGATAGACAAGTTTATGTTCATCTTCCAGACGTTAAAGGCCGTGAAGATATTATTAAAGTTCATTCTAAAAATAAACCTTTTAGCGATGATGTAGATATTAAACGAATCGCTAGAATCACTAGCGGACTTGCGGGCGCAGATATTGAAAATATCTTAAATGAAGCAGCTTTACTTACTGCGCGCGACGGACGTTATAAAATTACAATGGTAGATATTCAAGAAGCGGTTAATAAAGTCCTTATGGGGCCTAAAAAATTATCTCGTGTTATCACTGAGCAAGATAAAAGAATTACCGCTATACACGAGGCTGGTCACGCGATTGTGGCTGAAAGTCTTCCTAACTGCGACAAGGTGCAAGAAATTTCTATTATTCCACGTGGTATGGCAGGCGGATATACCCTAACATTTGACGAAAATGACCGTTCACATATGCCTAAGCAAAAATTGCTTGATAGTTTAGCAATGATGTTAGGCGGACGTACGGCTGAACAAATTATGCTAGACGATATTACTACAGGTGCTTCTAACGATATTGAACGCGCTACAAAGTTGGCACGTAAAATGGTGGCAGAATGGGGAATGTCTGAGAAAATCGGACTTATAAGTTTCGGAGAAGGTGACCAGATATTTGTAGGACGTGATTATCAACGTCAAGTTCCTTATGGGCAAGAACTTGCTTCAAAAATTGATGAGGAAGTTAAAGCAATTATCGACAATGCGCACGATATAGCGTACAAGATATTGACTGAAAAACGTGACGTTATAGAAAAAGTCACGCATATCCTTCTCGATAAAGAAACAATATACAAAGAAGAATTCGAAATGCTATTTAACGGCGCGTCAGTAGAGGACGTCGAGCAAGCGATTGAAAAGAAAGAAGAAGAAAAACGCGCTTATCAAGAAAAGGCTAAAAAAGAAGCACAAGCAGAGCATATGAACCGCGATATGAAGTCACGTTTAGCAACTGCTGAAGCACTAGCAAAAGCTGGTGTTATAAATAAAGCGGATTTGGAGAAAATACGAGCAGAAGTAGAAGAAGAACTCGCTAGACAAGGCAGTGAACAATCTAAATCTTCAAAGAGTGAAGAAAAAAATAACGAATCAAGCACAAATGACAAGCAAAGTAAAGACCCTAATAACAATGATGAAGATAAAAATGCTTAAAATGCTTGCTAAAAATTAAAAATTTGTGTATGCTAACTATATAAATTAGGAGAAATTATGGCAAAAAAAATAGGAGCGATTGTCAGTGTATCAATAATAGGTATATTAATCTTAGCGACAATCATTATGGCTAACATAAACGTAAATTATAGTATTAATTGTGCTAATCCGGACGCAATTTATGTCCAATATGGTTCTAATGCACAAATTACAGCTACAGATAGTCAATATAATGAAATTTTAAATTATATTAATAATGCTAGTAAAGGTAATTCACTAGAAGCATTGTTTTCAGGGAATTTGTTTACTAAGGCGGAAATAACTACTGTTAGAAATTATACTACAGGCTCAAATGTTGTACCTACCACGTCAGGTACATTCAACGTTGTGTTCCAGTATAATAGTCCGCAAGCATTAAAATATGGTAAAGATAACTATATTGATAGTCACGGCAAGACATATTATTATAAAGAATTAGTATTTTCTATTAATAATACTAACGGCGAATCTGATTTTAGAGTTTATATTAAACCATATTATGAAGAAAATTCTTCAAATGGTAGTACTGATGTACAATATAGCGGAGAAAACTACACTAAATATTATACTTTAAGTGCTGATTTTACTAATCTTTATAACTATTTAAGTGAAAATGGTTTTAATCAATAATCATATTAATCAATTTTCAAAATAAAAATAACGGACAACAAATCCGTTATTTTTTATATGTAATTTTTATTTTTTTAATTTTTCAATGTAATTTACAATGTCGCCTACAGTCTTCAATTTAGAAACATCTTCATCAGGCAAACTAATACCAAATTCATCTTCAAAAGTCATTATAAGTTCTACTACGTCAAGGCTATCTGCTTCCAAATCTTCGATAAGGTTGCTTTTTAAAGTAATAGATTCCTTTTTCTTACCTAACTTTTCTGCAATTAAACTAATAATTTTCTCTTCCATGTTGCCTCCTATTAATATTTTATACGATAGGCGATTAAAAGTAAAGTATTTTAAATAATTTTAACTTAAGCTAACTGTATTTTGCGACGGAGAAAGAAGATTAAACTTTAAATAAATATGACAAGATAATTCACTTATTTTATAAAATTCTACATTGTTTAACAAATTGCAATTATAAAAATATGGTAAAATATAGATATGAATATTATATATAAGAATTTTTATGAAGAATTAAATATCTCGGTTAAGAAATATGCTAAGTACCAAAAAGTCCTTTTACTTTATGATGATTGTGTGACAAATAGTGAAATAAATTCAGTTGAAAGTGCAGTAAAAGGAGAATGTGTTTTCAATAAAGCCGATATAAATAAATTTGATTATACTTTAGTGTATGACGGATATAAAATGCTAATTTTTTTATGCGGAGTTGATAGTTTCCTTAAAATCAAATTTGATATTAGCGAGTTTGTTAACTTCTTTTTTTGTGTTGATAATAACCAGTTGCCATACCTTATTCCTAAAATTAAAAATGCTCACAATTATCTATGCTTAGAGTATAATAAGATAGATGTAAATATAATTACAAGTGTTTATTTTAATAAATTTTATAAATATTTATGTGATATTTTTTACAATCAAAATAGTAGAATAGAATTAGACTTTTCGCTAAGCGAAATTACTCAGTCAAAAGCACTAGCATTTACGGACGGATTAGATACGAATTTTGACTTTGTGGATTTAGACTTAATTAAAAACGCAAATATAGAATATAAATATTTGCCGTTAGTCGATTATCTGTTGATTTCCGCCTTTCAAATTATCATATCTGCCATCAGGACGCACACTTTAAATCTAGTAGATATATATAAATCTTGCAGGGAAGACGAAAATAAAATAGAACAATTTTATGCTATGACAAAAAATGCTGTTTTGCCGAATATTATTGAAATTAATTATAATATTTTAAGTATTGCTTGCGAAAAAACAAAAACTCGAATAAAAGAATATTTAGTATTGTCCTTAGATTGCTATGAGAATATAGATTCAATTATAAATAAAATGAAAGATTATTGTAAACACACAAATAATTTGCTTAGTTATTTATACCTTTACAATATATTCTCGTATTAGAAAAAGAATAAAAAACTACAAAAATTTTAATATATTTTACCATGGTCGTGATTAAGAAATTTTCTTCTGCTAATAATTTTCGTATGAAGAAATTATTAATAGTCGCGACTCTTTTTATTATCTTAATTAACGCGAACGATGTAAAACCTTTTAGCTTATTAGATTATTTTGAAGGCGAGTATTATGCCTATACTGAATCGAGGTTGTCGAGTGACAGTATTAATTTAGGTATGTGCTATATGACCGAATCAGCCGTATCAATAAAAGACGTTGTAGGAGAGAGCATTAAAGTATATAACTTTGAACCAATAAGTGCCTTAGATGAATTAAATGCACGTTTGATTAAAACTGAGCAAGTAGAAGGTGCGACTATATTTTATGCCTATTCACATTTAGTCGATAGGTCGGTAAATGTATTCGGAACAAAATGCAATATACAAATTGTTTACTATGATGATTATTCAATTATTGGCTGGCCTATGATTTTAGGTTCATTCTAGTACGGAAAATAAAAAAATAAATTATTAATTTTTGTTTAAAAGAAAAAATATTGGATATTATCATTGCAAGGAGGGAATATGAATAACGTCAACACTCAACAAAAGAAGAAAACAATTTTAACCTACATCTATGCAACAGTCATTGGTCTTTTAATCGTTGCTTGCGCGGTCACTATAGCAGTTGTTAGCAACAATAATAGCAGTAAATTAAATGTGGGTGAAGATACGCCTGTATCAGCAAATACTTATATCGTGCCTATGCGCAATTACACTATTCAAAAAGATTATTCAGGTAGCGAATTGCAATACAATGATACGTTAAAGCAGTGGGAAATTCATAAGGCTATAGACTTTGTGGCAGTTGATGACTTAGACGTATTGGCTGTGGCTGACGGAACTGTATCAAACGTATATACGAATTATCTTGAAGGTACAGTCATAGAGATTACTCATAGCAATGGTGTAGTTTCTATTTACAAGTCATTAGATAGTGATAGTGTCACAGTATCGGCAGGCGACCAAGTTAGTGCAGGGACAGTAATAGGTAAAGCTAGTGATAGTATGGCGCAAGAATTAAATAATGGCGCACATTTGCATTTTGAAATGACAGTTAATGGTGTAAAAGTTGACCCTAACGATTATTTATCACTAGGAGAAAAATAATAAAAACATGAAGTGGGTTTTGATTCACTTCATGTTATTTTTTTATGCAGCTGGAGAATATGTGCTTAGCCAATCTTCTGGAGCAGTAGTCCAAACTGAGTTTGCTGCATTGTTAGCCTTTTGTATTGTTTCTACAATAACTTGAATATTAAAAGTTTTGTTGGCATCTTCGTTAGTAAGAGTGGTAGGAACTGTAATAGACGTGATAAAGTCTACGTCTTCGTCAGCATTTATACTACCTTTGTAATAATGATATTGGTCATCGCCTAATTGCCAATTTTCAGTAGTAGTTGCATCTACACTTGTTGAAGCACCATCAGTGTTAGTGATTGTTAATTTTGCTCTGACTAGCGCTTCAGTCATATCAGTAGGTGCACTAATACCAATTGCTTGGTCATAGACAGTCCCGGGTAGTGCATCGCCAGGGAATGTTAGAGATGAAGCTGAAGCTCCACCTTGCGTAATAGATATGGTGACTGGGTCACCTAACGTGATATCACCGGCAACATCTGCTGTCGCAGTAAAGTAAGCGAGAGTGATACCAATACCAATACTAGCTAATAGTAAAACGGATAAGATTACTATAGCTACTACTGCGCCAGAGACACGGCGCCTTGATGTATTTTTTTCCATAACAACTCCTTTTGTAAGTACACTCTTAATTTGTGCAGGAGTTCAATTTTTATGTAAATATTTTTTTATTTTTAATAAAATTCATAAAAAAGCACCCCTATTATAAAGGGGCTTTTTATTATTTGATATGATTAATTAATAGTGGCTGTTGTAGAATTTATTTTTGTAGTGTATTTAATTACTTTAATTTTAGCTTTTGCGTCTTCTACTAACACATCTTCGTAATCAGTATAACCAGTATTTGAAGTATATACTTCGTCATTAGTTGCTGGGTAAACAAGGTCAAATAACATATCAAAATATGTTTCTTTAGTAAGCGGATTTAAGATTGTTGTGTATAGATTTGTTCCGTTTAGGTTGTCAAATTGTTGAATGTAAACATTATTTTCGTCGTTAATAGCATTTACTTCGCTCACGTCACCGATATAGTAAATGAAGTGAATTCCATATTCAGTAATGCAATAACCTGTTTCTCTTGGATTACTCATACGATTAGATAATGTTCCGTCCTTAATTCCGTCCATTAAGTTAAGTGCTTCGTTAGTGAAATTTTCAACCATTGAACTATAGCCATTGTTTCCTACGACGTAAGGCATACCGCTAGATAGTGTTGCAGTGTCGCCAGTGTATTTAAACATAAATTGTATGAAGTCGTATAATTGTGTAGTTTTATCTGAAGTATTGTAAATTTCATAATATTCAGATATAACTTCACTTAATGGAACTTCAGTGTCTGTAAGTAATCCTGTTTCAGTGTCACGAAGATATACAAATGTTCTATTTGCAATTTCATTAAAGCGCGCATCATATTCTTCTTCGTCTATTGTGCCGTATTTTAATAATTGGTCTAATTGAGCAATTTCTTCTGTTTGGCTAAGTGGCTTTTCTTCACCATTATTTTCAGTGTTAGTGTCTTCTTCGTCTTCATTATCAGTGAAGTTTAATAGGACGTGTACGAAATAACCAAATTCAGTGCCGTCTGTACTTTCTGGGTGATAGAAAATAGTATCAGCTTTAGTACCTATTTTTTTCATATCGTTTGCGTATGTTTTGTAGTGATTAGTGTATTTATCTTTATCAGCTTGAACAAGTGAACTATATGCAGAAGTAAGTTTGTCAATTGATAATGTTTCATTCTCTAAATAATATGTGCGAATGTTTGTAAGGTATTGAGATTTGATTTGAGAAGTGAAATTTCTTTCGAAATATCTATAAATTAAATCGTTTGTGACAGTATTGTAAGGTTTATTGTTTGAATCTCTAAGATAGTATTCATAATCAATTAAATCTTTTGCAAAAAGTTCAATTGATTTGTTATAAATTTCGTTAGCCTTTTCTTCTTCAGTTAGACTATATTTGAAATTCTCTAAATATTTGTTTACGATTTCTTCAACTGTGTTTCGTAGTGTGCTGTTTTCGACTTTGCCGTCTAACGAATCGCTAACATAATTATTTAAAATAGTTTGGTCTATAACGTATGAATCGATTGTTTCATCTTCCGTTTTATACACAATTTTACTCGTAGTAGTGTAGAACGAAGTAGGGGTATTTGACACTGTAGTCATTGTGCCGTCTGTATAATAAATTCGTTCACTTACAACTTCTGCACGTCTTGAGTAGATATAATCTTTGTAAAGGTAAGAGTCTTCTTCTTCGCTTGAATCTTCTTCCGCTACGTCAATTTTTAATATAGTTTTAGCAGAAGTGACGTATTCGTCCATTTGTTCGTCAATAGAATCGAATAAATCTTTAATAAGTGTATTTACTTGATATTCAGTTAAAGAATATCTTGAATCTCCTAGGGCACTTTGATATAAAAGTTCGCGGTCAATCAGGAAATCAAGAGTGCTATTCATTGCATTGTCTGAAAAACTAGAACTGCCGTAGCTATTATATGCGCTTAGAAGTTCGAATCTAGTTATATTAGTGTCGCCAACCTTTGCGACAACTTCGTTATAGTATTTAACCCTGTCAATTGAAAAACCTGCACAACCGCTTAAGCCAAATGCGATTATCATTAAACAGCAGATTAATAAAGTAGTAAATTTTTTCATTAATAGTATTCCTTTGATGCTAAATATAGTCGTACTAAAGTGCATTTAGTACATTAAATTATTTACAATTATAATATATATTATAACAAAAAGCAACTAATTGAATAATCCTTTCTCTAAGTTAGCGGACTACTTAGTTGAATCTAAGAAAAATTCTAATATATACTTAGTGGCAGTTAGTGGACTAAACGTTAGCGGAGAGAGTGTAATAGTAGGTAAAGCACCATTTTCGAATTTAAAATGAGAAAATTTCCTTACTTTATCTATAATTTCACTTACATTTGCTTCTTCGTAATAAGTTATAGCAATGCGCGACTTTGTAATTGTTATGCTTTTTACTTTGTTCGCCTGAGCTAAGGATTTAATCAAAGTTATATTTGCGAGATTGTATATTTCGTTAGGAAGTTTGCCGTATTGAGTTATCAATTCACCTATACAGTTCCTTAATGTATCTTTATCCACAATATTAGAGATTTTAGCAATAATTTTTAATCGTTCGCTCTCGTCCTCTATGAATGAATACGGAATTTTTGAAGGTATGGCAATATCTAACTTGATATCTTTAATTTCTTCTACATTTTCGCCATTTAAACGACGTAAAGTGTCATTCAAAAGCTTCATATACATATCATAACCTATTTTTACCATATGTCCGTGCTGTACTTTTCCTAATAATTCGCCTGCCCCACGTATTGTCAAGTCGCGCATAGCAATTTTAAATCCGCTACCTAATTCAGTGTTCTCAGCGATAGCCTGCAACCTATTAGCCGAATCTTCGGATAGTACCTTTCCTTTCTTGTAAGTAAAATATGCATAAGCTTGCTCAGTGCTTCGACCTACGCGCCCACGTAATTGATACATTTGACTAAGTCCGAGTTTGTCCGAATCTAGTACGATAAGCGTATTAGCTTTAGGTAAATCGACGCCATTTTCAATTAGTGTTGTAGATACAAATATATTTGTTTCTCCGTCGTACAGACGTTTAACTGCATTTTCTAGTGATACCTCGCCCATCTGCCCGTGCGCAACATCAATTCGTGCGTTTTCGTTATTTAATTTGCTTTTCAAACTTTCTGCAAATTTATAGAGTTCTTCAATGTTATTATACACAATCAAAACTTGTCCACCGCGCTTAAGTTCATCGTTAATCGCAGGTAAAATAATTTCATCTTGATAAGGGGTCACATATGTTTTAATTGGAAGTCGGTTAATAGGTGGAGTATTAATTATACTAATATCACGTATGGACATAAGTGACATACTTAGTGTGCGCGGAATAGGGGTGGCGGAAAGCGTTAATACATCGACGTTGTTTTTTAATTGTTTTAATTTTTCTTTTGCTTTAACTCCGAATCGTTGCTCTTCATCTAAGATTAGTAAGCCTAAATCTTTAAACTTTACGTCCGCACTAAGCAGTCTATGCGTGCCACAAATGACGTTTATTTCGCCACTTTCTAGTTTTAAAAGTATTTCAGCCTGCTCGCTTTTTGACCTAAAGCGGTTTAGCATTTCTACCTTGACTCCAAAGTCGCGCGTTCGCTCGCTAGCGGTCATAAAGTGTTGCATACTAAGTACAGTAGTAGGTGCAAGCATTGCAACTTGTTTTCCGTCTTCAACTGCTTTAAATAGCGCACGCATAGCGACTTCTGTCTTTCCGAATCCGACATCTCCACATATTAGCCTGTCCATAACTTTTCCGCTAATCATATCGCGCTTTACGTCCGCTATTGCTTGAAGTTGGTCACTTGTTTCTTTATACTTAAATGCGTTTTCAAATTCTGTGTATAAATAGTCGTCTTCACTGTATTTATACCCTTTAGCGGATTTGCGCTTAGCATATAATTCAATGAGCTCACGGCTCATATCTTCGATTGATTTAATTGCTTTTAGTTTTTGATTTAAGAATTCTTTTCCGCCTAACTTATTTAGTGTGACATTATCGCCGTCCGCCATATATAGTGATAGACAGTCAGCGCGCTCACACGGTACATATAATGTGTCGCCACCGCGATATGTTAGTTTAAAGAACTCTTTATCGATCCCTGATACATTTACACTAACAACTCCTTCGCATTTTCCAATACCGTGAGTAGAGTGTACGACATATTCACCAGCCTTAGGTAAATATTTCACACTATTGCGAGTTGTTTTTGTTATAACTTTTTTATGCGCAAAATTCGTCGAACCAATGTAAAATTTATCTTCATCTTTAAAGCAAATGTTATATGGAATATTGAGAGTGGAAAGTATTATGCCGTGTGAATTTGTATTAGTCGTGTACGGAATAGTTAATTCGTCAAATATCTTTTTAATTGAATTTAATGTATCGAGTGAGCCTAAACATAAATAAATTTGTTTATCTATGTAAGGCTGTAATACCGAATAAATGCTTTTCAAATCGCGTAGGAATGACGGTAAATTTACATAATTGAAATCTAGCGCAATGGGATTATTATTCTCAAATTTTTTAGATAAATCTATAGAATCAACTTCAAAATTTTCAAAAAATATTAATTTATTTGCATATTTTTCGTAAATTTTATCAATATTTTCATATTTTTTTGTATTTTCATATAAATTTTTTAATTTTTCGCTGTTAAATATATCGCTAATTTTATCTGAAAATTCATTATATAATTTATTAATTTGATTTTCTATTTGAATTGAATTAGAAAAAATTATTGGCAAGTTTAATTCAATTAACGTTTGTGTTTCTATATACGGAACAAGGAATTCAATCGGAACATTTTCATTTCGCTCAATTTGCGATATTACATCTTGTAAAATATTTTCGTCATTTGCATATGAGTGCATTTTATTTACTAAATCGTCGCGTTCTCCGTCGTCTAAAATAAGTAAACTATTCGGACTTATTAATAGAGCATTTTGCTTTTCAATTTTTTCATACGTTAGTGGGTCAAAAGTATATATGTCATCTAAATTTGTGTCGAAAAAATCTAACCTAAATGGGAATTTTTCACTAGGTACAAATATGTCTAAAATATCACCACGAAGTGAGTATTCACCTATGCTTTGAACGGCTTCAACTTTTGTATAGCCTAAACGTGTTAAATCTTTATTAAGTTTTGATAGGTCGTAATCCGAATGTAATTGGAGATTAATGAAATTCGTTCTGTATTTTTCTAGATTAGGGAAAATTGAGAATAATGCACGTGCGGTAGTAATGATAATAGATTTTTTAAATAAAAGATTATTAATTACAGATATCTGGTCATTAATATTCTCATTGCTTGAGTAAGTGAAAGGTGTAAACGGCTTGTCGAAATCGTCCATCACTACGCAATCTTTGTTTAGTGAATCTAATTGTGATTTCATCTCGTGCGCTTTTTCTCTATCAGGCGCAATAAAAATAGCACTATCAACCTTTGATAGCAAAGCACCCTGTTCACCAAAACCTAAGTTGCTACAAAGTATTGGACGAGTCAGCAAATTCGATTTTATTTCGTCAAATCTTGACATAATTCACCATTAATAAATTCACGTATGAGTTCACAAGCAGTTAAATATGAAGATTTCAAAATCTCATTGCTATTTTCGTCTATATGCGAAAGTACGTATTCAGCAAGGTCCATACTTTTATCTCTATCAATACCTATGCGAAGACGCGGAGTAGAACCAACTTTTGCTACAATGTCTCGTAGTCCGTTATGCGTGCCAGCGCTACCGCTTAAGCGAAAGCGCACTTTACCCTTAGGCATATCAATATCGTCAAGCACAATCAAAATATCGTCTAGCGATAGTTTAAAATATTTTTTTATTTCTAGTACACAATTCCCGCTAAGATTCATATATGTTTGCGGTTTTACAAGGATAAAATCTTCACCTTTTGCTATGAGTCCTTGACATTTCTTTGTATCGAATTTAAGTCCATTTTGCTTAGCAAAAAGGTCAACAACGTTAAAACCTACGTTGTGATAAGTTGTCTTATATATTCCGTCTGGATTACCTAGTCCTATAATTGCTTTCATACTATTATTATATCAAATTTTAAGATAAGTGCAAGATTAAAATAATAAAATTTTAAAATTTTTTATTTACATATTGACAACATACATTTTTAATGGTAATATTTCGACAAATAGGTAAGGAGCGAGTATGGGAAATTTAGTCGGTTTAACTGCTAAAAGAAATCGCCGTGCGCAGAAAATTAAGACGGCTGAGCAAATAATTGAAGAAAATTTCCTTAATGCAGAAAAACAATTAACTGAAGAAGAGTTCTACGAGCGCTTAAATAATGAAAAATCTAATAATAAAGGACGCACGCGCTTAAATAGAATTGAACGCAATTTAAGGAACGGTAGAACGGTGAAACCTTGTGGCAGAGAGTGTCATTCGTGGGGACATATGATAATTGCGACAAGTGACCATTCTTCTATGAAATATGCTAAGTCGCTCGTAAATGATAGAGAATTTTTGTTAAAAGCAGGACGTAAAACAGCTAGCCCGCGTAATTGTAAAAACTTCTTTTATGGCTACATTAATAAATATTTAAGAATGGACGAAAATTTTAGATTATCATTCTTACGCGCATTGTATCTAAATGATAACCTTTTCACTAGCGAAGATATAATGTGCTTTGTTGAAACCTTCCATTTTGAGAAAGAAAATAGAATTTTAACAAAAGATTATGAATTATTTACCGCTATAAAAGAAAAATTTAATGAATATTTTACATCAATTCCTTTAAAATGGGATAATATCGACGAAAAGAACGCGGTTAGAAGGTACGTGAAATATAATAATAAAGTGAATAATGAATATGAA
The DNA here is from genome assembly GCA_944377165.1 of uncultured Clostridia bacterium. GTDB lineage: Bacteria > Bacillota > Clostridia > Christensenellales > UBA1242 > Onthoplasma. Next base: position 66,504 of record CALWEJ010000002.1, read on the forward strand.
GAGCGATTAACGAGCCTTTTAAGTCTATTTAAGGATTTCTTTAAAGTGGAGAAAAAAGAAAAATCAAAACACTCAAAAGAATATGAAAACCCAATTGACGAAGACGACGATTTAAAAGATTTCTATATAACAGACGACGGAAGTTGGCACGGATTTACTTAAAAAATAGCAATCGAAAGAGATTGCTATTTTTTTATATTAATAAATGCTAGTTTGTCTAATAAATTTCCTTAAATTTTATCTAATTCGTCTGAAATTTGTTTTTTATCTATATGTTGACCTATGAAAACTAGTTTTATCATTCTATCGCCGTACTTTTCGTCCCAATCTTTTCTAAACTTTTCGTCATTTAAAAGCATTTGTTCTATTTGATAGCGTGGGTAAGTCGCAAGCCAAGGTCCGTTGTTAGTTAAATTCTTTTGTTTGCCCGCTTGTTCGTATAGATAAGCATTGTTAATGTCGTTAGTGAAATATACTAATCCCTTTGTCCTTATTATCTTTTTACCATAATCGCGACTCGCCCAGTCTTCGAATTTTAGTCTATCGAATGGCTTACGTCTAAAATAAACGAATGTGCCTATTCCATATTCTTCTGTTTCTCCGCCGTCGTGGTGATGGTGTTCGTGGTGATGGTGCTTGTGTTCGTCTTTATCGTCTTCGTCTTTGTCGTCATCGTCATCGTCGTGATGGTGATGTTTATGGTGCTCGTCTTCATCATCGTCGTGCTTGTCGTTTGAATTTTCTCTTTCAATTTCGTCAATATCTTTGTCTATTTCTTGGAACCAACCAGCAGATGTAAGGACATTTTCCATATCAAATAAATTTGTGTCTAAAATTTCGCTTAAATCTACTTTAGAGTAGTTTGCTTCAATTAATTTTGCTTTTGGTTGAAGATTTCTAATAATTTGCTTTACGCGCTCTAATTCGCCAGTTGAAACTTCGCTCACTTTGTTTAATATAAGAATGTCGCAAAATTCGATTTGTTGAATAACTAAATTTTCTATATCATCTTCGCCTATATTTGATTTAACAAGTTCGTTCCCACAGCCAAATTCTTGAACCATTCTAAGTGCGTCAACTACCGAAATGATAGCATCTAACTTGCAATAAATTGGCATACCTTTTGCTTTAAAACTTTCGGTTAAAAAGTTGATTGTCTGTGCAATAGGAATTGGCTCGCATATACCGCTCGCTTCAATAATGATATGGTCAAATTTCTTTTGCTTAATAATATCGTGTAATTGTTCTATTAAGTCTTTTCTTAATGTACAGCAAATGCAACCATTCTGAAGTGCGACAAGGCTTTCTTCTTTCTTATTTACAACACCGCCTTTTTCAATCAAATCTGCGTCTATGTTTACTTCGCCTATATCGTTTACTATGACTGCAATTTTATAGCCTTTTGTGTTTGATAAAATGTAATTTAAAAGAGTAGTTTTTCCGCTACCTAAATATCCAGTCACCAATGTGATAGGAATAGTTTTAAATTCTTTCATAATAGTCCTTTTAATAATAGTAATAATTAGTTAAAATATATGATTATAAATTTTTATATACTTGATTTTCTGACATATTTTCATCATTATCATTTATAGATTTATATCGTAGGGTTTTAGGAACATTTGCATATAAACAATCAGAAACTTTATCCATATTTAAAGGAAGTAAACCTGTATTACTTTCTTTATCATTTATTTCATATGTTCCTTTTTCGGGAGTTCTTCTATATTTTATTTTATATTTTTTTGCAAATTTAGCAAATATTGTGCCAGCTTTGATTTCTATCATACATTCCTCCTAACAATTAAGTTTACAACTTAAGTATAAATATGTCAAGTTTATAATAAGTAAAAGATTTTTACGAAAAATATTAAAACTTGTCGATTGAAAATTTTAAAATCTTATGTTATAATTAACCTATGAGATTAAAAGTTTTGTCCCCAGCGGGAGATATGGAAAGTTTAAAAATGGCGGTATATAATGGCGCAGATGAAGTTTACTTAGGCGTCAAAGATTTTAACGCGCGCAATATTGAGGGTTTTTCGCTAGAGAGTTTAAAAGAGGCAGTTAATTTTGCTCACATTTTTGGTGTTAAGGTTCATTTAACGGTAAATATACTCTTTTCAGACGATGAAATTCAGTCTGCGCTTGACTTGATAGTTGATTCCTATAATTTGGGAGTTGATGCATTTATCATTCAAGATATAGGACTTATTAATTTAGTACATAAATTATATCCTGATATTGAAATTCACGCTAGTACTCAAATGGGCATACATAACCTTGAAGGTGTGCGCGCGGTTGAAAAGTATGGAGTTAAGCGAGTAGTTTTATCAAGAGAAACTCCACTAAGTGAAATTAAACGTATTAGAGATAATTCTAATGTTGAGATAGAGTATTTTGTTCAAGGCGCGTTATGTGTGAGTTTTTCAGGAAATTGCTATCTAAGTTCGTACCTAACAAATTGTAGTGGTAATCGTGGAAAGTGTAAACAATTATGTAGATTGCCATACACTTTTATGTATGGTGATAAAGAAATTAGTAAAGGTTATCTACTAAGCGCTAAAGACTTTAATATGTTAAATAGATTAAGCGAATTAAAGTCTGCTGGTGTGACGGCGATAAAAATTGAAGGTAGGGCACGCAGACCGTATTATGTCGGTGAAGCGACGCGCGTCTATGCAAGTGCTGTGCGTGGGAAGAAGGTTGAAGATAACTTAAATTTAGCTTTTAATAGAGAATACACTGAAGGCTATTTTAATGGGAACAATAGTATTATTTCGCGATATCAAGGTCATATTGGAATTGAAATCGGAGAAATAAAGCGAGTAAATAACGGCAAGAAATTTAATGAAATTTTTGTATCTTCAAATAGAGATATATCTCCAAAATCAGTTTTAAAGATTTTTAGGAATGGGGCAGAGTTTACTACTCTAACCGCGTACGATATAACAAAAATAGGGGAATTATATAAAATTACAACTACTCAAAAACTTCAGCCTAAAGATAAAGTCAATTTAATTTTAGATAGCAAGTTGGAAAGTGAAATGCTTTCTAAAAATTTCAAAAAATTTATAAAAATTGACATAATTGCACGTAAAAATGAGAAAATTTGTGCAAAATTTAATATAAATAATAAAAATTTTGAAATTTATGGAGATGTTTGCCAAGAATCAATAAATAGTCCGCTAACAAAAAATGAATTAAAAATAAATTTTAATAAGAATCAATTTTTTGATATTGAAATTGATGCAGTGCTGGATAATGTATTTTTAACTAAATCTATGCTAAATAAGTTTAGACGAGAAGTTATTGATAAAATTTATGTTGAGCTAACTAAAGTAAATCATAATAGCATTACAAAATGTAAATTAAGTCCGTTATATGAAAAAGCATCAATGTTTAAAGATTTTCAATATATAACAAATCTTAATGAGAAGTTAGTTAATAAAAATATTGTATTTTCACCAGAAACATATGATATGAATGAAATAAGAAATTTCAAGATAATGTGCGAAAGCAAAAATAAAAATGCATATTTAGATTTACCGAATTTCGCACTTAAAGAAGATATTGAAATTTTAAAAGAGATAATTTCTAGTACTAGTATTTCGGTAGTTGTAAACAATTTATGGGCTATTGGTTTAAATTGTAATAAAGTCGCTGGTTGGGGTATGAATGTTTTTAATTCATATTCGGCTTTAGTCCTTTCAATTCCGTATATGAGTGCCGAAGGTGAAAATAAAAATTATAATGCACCATATATGACATTGCGACATTGTCCTTTAAAAGAGCAAATGCAATCAAATTGCAATAATTGTCCGTATAAAGATGGCTATAAATATGTATGTCAATCTGGTAAAATCTTAAAGTTAAAACGAAAGAAGATTTCAAGTTGTACCTTTTATTTAGTGGACTAAAATAAAAAAAATTTATAAATTTTAGTAAAAGTCTTGACAAAAGTTGCATAATATGGTAAATGTATAGATGTACGAAACGTGCATCTAATATCGCGGGATGGAGCAGCACGGCAGCTCGTCGGGCTCATAACCCGAAGGTCGTTGGTTCAAATCCAACTCCCGCAACCAAGTAAACTTAGTTTAACTACTAAGTTTTTTTTATTATAATATAGACCTTCGGGTTGGGGTCCCAGTAAAACGCAAGTTTTAATGGGGAAAGGAGCAATCGAGTAAAAGGCGAAAAATGCGAATGAAGAGAGCATTGAGCAAATACGAGAATTGCGACGCGGTCGTTGGTTCAAATCCAACTCCCTTTAGCGAAGTAAACTTAGTTTAACAGCTAAGTTTTTTATTATAATATAGACCTTCGGGTTGGGGTCCCCGTAAAACGCAAGTTTTAATGGGGAAAGGAGCAATCTAGTAAAAGGCGAAAATGCGAATGAAGAGAGCATTGAGCAAATACGAGAGTTGCGACGCGGTCGTTGGTTCAACAAAACTCCCTTTAGTGAAGTAAACTTAGTTTAACAGCTAAGTTTTTTATTATTATTTATACTTTTAATAAAAGAGAGATAAAATCAAACTATTATTTTTAAAAATTAATTTAAAAGAAACTAAACTGTATTTATATGGTTCATTATTTCATTTTGCTAATTAAATATAAATTTTGAATTTAACATATTTTAATATGTTTGTCGTATTTTGGAATATTTTGCGAATAAGTACTATTAAGTATTTAAAAACATATTATATATAATATTGCTTAGGAGTGACTATGATTCAAAAAAGATACAAGTTAATTAATTTACAAGTAAATACAAACGGAGATTGTCGATTTGTTGCATTAAACAATAAGGAAGATTACGAAACTATTATTAAACAAGCGGTGGAATTTTATAATTTATTGAACTTAACTGCATCTATTAAACTTATTTTAGAAAATATAGAACTATACATAGATAAAAATAAGTCAAAGGTTGATTTAATAAGAGAATTCGAACACGAATATTTTTTAACTACTGGTATTATGGTGGAATAAATTTTTATTAGTCATTTAGTTGTAAAATTAAGGGTGTGTATTATTTTTTATTAAAAATGTAAATTTACTTAATAGCGGAAACTATTAATTATTGTTTTATTAGAGGTACAAATTACAACAACTTAAGTATAATTAAAGAAATAAATTACAATGACTAAGTCCGAATAACATACTATTACAAAATAAAAAAGAATGATATTTTTCTATCATTCTTTTTGCTTATTGAGTCATTAATTATAATAACTTTAGAACAAATCGTCGTCATCATCGTCATCGTCGTTTTGTTTAGCCATAAATTGATTTCTTTTACGTGCGTCGTAAAATACTTCATTTTCATCAAACATTCTGCGCGGACGATAAGTGTCGCCTTTTTGCGAGATATTGTAAACTTTTGAACCATAGCAAGATGAGATTTTTGTCTTTAAGCACGCATTAGGTGTAAAGGTTTTAATTATTATTTCGCCCTTATCTCTATAGGTCATTAATTGTTCAGGATATACAAGCGGTACAGATTCTACAACTTCGCTATACGACTTAGTTTCTTTGCCATCTGGTCCCACTGATTTGTTTTCAGAACCTTTTCTTATTGTTCGTTTGCCTAACAGTTCGCTAAATTCCTTATTAGTAGTCATATCTTCACTGGCAATATAAACTTGAATAGGGCAGTTATCTTTAATGATTTTACCTTCGTCTTGACCATATACTTGATACAACTGACTATATGATTGAACGGCAAGTTCAAAGAAAATACCACGTGATCTACCTACCGTCATTATAGAACCGAATTGTGGGAACTTAGGCATATTACCAAATTCATCAAGCATAAAGTAAACATTTCGTTTTAATCTAGCGCCACTCAATGATTGTGCTTTTTCTACTAGACGTTTATATAATTGTGTGACGAACAAAATTGCTAGCGGATAACGGACACGAATTTCATCCGGTATAATAAGGAAGATTGCTGTAGGTTTTTCGTCCATATCTACGAAGTCGATTTCCGTTTTTTCCGTCAAGAAGCTAATACCTGCGTCACTAAATAGTGCAGTTTTACTAGAAACAAAGCCCATATAGTTCTTTGTCGTTCCTTCCGCGTTATTCAAAGCGGTAGAAGCTAAGTCGTGAACTTGTGAGAATTTATCTCTATAGTCAAAAAGATATTTCTTAATTGAAGCATAAGTATCACGTCCGCTATCTGTCATATTACATATTTTTTGTACATTGTATAGGTTGTATTTATCGCGGGTCATACCAAGTTCAGGGATACGGCTATCTTCAAGCATTGCAAGCATAACTGCGTGAATTAGTCGCTGAGCAGTACGTTCCCACGAAGGGTCTTTATCGCTCTCAATAGGTGCTAGGGTGGTACAAATGTCGTTTAATGCGTTAAATGTATCATCGCGGAGTTTCCTTGACATAACGCGCATATCGTTTTCAAGCATTGATTTATCAACATATGCCTTTTTGTCAAATTCGAACCAAGTAGAAGAAGAATAATCAAAATCTCTTTGTATGATTAAATTATATTGCTTAGGATTATCTCCCGGTGGGTGCACGCGCACTTCATTTTCTAATGAGAAACTTCTTGTGTAAGTATCGAAAGGATAAGTCAAAGGGTTCCATTGAGTAGATGAGAATGGGTCACGAAGGTCAAGAACTTTAACATCGTATCCTTGGTTCATAAAGTGAACTGCATCTTTATCGTACAATTCGCCCTTAGGGTCAGTTATAACGAATGAAGGCTTTGAAGCAGTCATACTCATAAGTTGAAGAGAAGGCACTACGAAGCGTGACGTTTTACCAGAAGATGTTGTACCAACGACAAGGGTATGGATTGGCTCAACGAAGTTGATTTCCATTTTCCCTTTACTTTCTTCCGCACGAACAAGGATTCCGTCTTTTTTGCTGTTCTTAATAGTAGATAAAGTATTATAATTAAATCCTTTATTTGTCTTTAATTCTTCTTCTGTGACGAAATCTCTATTAAAGAATTGACTCGTTTCATTGCCGTGTGTGTCTGTCACTTTGTCTATTGCTTTTTCTTTTTTCTTTTTGCCACCTTTACCATCTAATACTCGCAATAGGTCATAAACCAATAGCGCGCCTAATGCTAAAAAGACGAAAATAAAAGGTTGTCCGCTTAACGCATATTTTACATTAAAACTGAGTGTCTTGTCATTTATATAAGTCATTATTACTGTCGCAACTAAGAACACAACTACCCCGACAATAACATATTTTAAGACTTTCATTAATACATTTTTTAAATTGTCTTTCATACCTATCCTTTTACCTAAAACAAATTTTCTTTATAAAATTAATACATATTTATAATAAATATTAATTAAAGTTTTGTCAATTAAAATATATACAGAAATTCATATCGGATTTTTGTATAATAAATAGAAGTTAAATTTATGTTTTAAATTAGGTGTTTAAACTAAGAATAAAATCTAAGTAAAAATCGAAGAATAAATAAAATAGTTCATTTTTGATAAATAAAAATAAAAAATATGATAATAATATCATAAAGTTTTTAATTAATATTTTTTAATTGATATAAAAATCATTAATTAAAAATAAAAAATTTATAAAAATATATCAAAATTAGTTGATTTTATTTTTTAATATTGTTAATATTATGACATAAATTGACACAAAATAATTTTGTTGTGTTGTATAAGGGGGAAATTTTATGAGTACTTTATTGTCAACTTTATTGGCAGAAGCTGTCAATACACCTGAATGGTTAAATACATTAACTAATGCTATTACAAATATTATTAATCCTATATTGATTTTAGTGGCTACAGCAGGTGTTATTTATGCTATCGTAGTAGGTGTTAAATTTGTTAAGGCTGATGAGAAAAACGAACGTGACGAAGCAAAACAAAAGTTAATTTCAGTTATCGTTGGTATAGTTGTCACAGCTATATTGATAGTTGTATTCTATTGGTTAGCGAGCGCAATTAAAAGAGGAGACCTTGACTTTAAACAATGGTGGGGTGTAAACAACGGAGCTGTCACAATGGCAAAAGTTTTAGTTGCTTAATTGTATTTATTATAAAAAGCGGAGAAATCCCGCTTTTTATTTTTATTTAATACTTAATTTAATACTTTTTTAACTTATAAAATTTTGATTAAAGTAAATTAATACATTAAAAACACATTAATTATTTAAATTATTTAATTTTGAATAAAAATAATCCTTTCATATAAATAGATTTTAGATATATTAGATATATAAGACAATTAATAAAATTTTATTTAACTATGATTTATAAAAATATAAATAATTATAGAAATCATAAATTATATTTACTTAATTTTTTATTTTAACCTATTTCATATAGTTTGACGGTCTTCTATTATATAATAATTTTGGTATTTTTTATAATAATAATTTTTATTGTTTATTAAGTTTACATTATGATAAAAGAATTAATAGCAATTAATGATTTATTTATCTTATAAAATAATTGTAATTTTATGCCGAATTTGATATAATAATTTTAAGGAGATTCTATGGCAGATAATTTTAATGATACTGAGATTGAAGACGATGATGAAGAACAAGATGAATCCGAACTAGAGGAAGAATATCTTGAAGACCTTGAACTTGAAACTAATGCGAACGAAAGTGCTAAAAATCTTAGTTTAAAAAATCAGTTAACAGAATTAAGGAAAAAACTTCGTGGTAGATTACTGCCTGTTTTATCACCGTCTGAAAAACACCTTGTAAGTAAAGGTAGGCGCAAATATCCAAACTTAGTAAAGAGAATTAATTCAAGTTTAAAAGCTAAACAAGATAGATTAAAATTCTTTTTAAGTATATTGGGGACGATAGTAGTTGTTGCATTAGGATTATTTATTGTAATTTTTTTAGCAGTTGCAATTGGAGCTTGGTTTGATAGTATGTTTAGTTGGTTGTATGGCGGTGACGATAGTAAAGGTATATCGTCCGATACACCTATTATGACAGGTGCAAATTATTACGGACTCAGGGCAATTTTTAGAGATGAAGAACAAGCGCGCGCAGATTTAATTAATCAATATGTCGATATTGTGGATAACGCAATAGATTCGGTGGAAGCAGGTGCTCAAGATTATTCACTCACGATAAATATAGACTTGCCCGTGGAGTATGATTTTGCTTCGTTCGAAGAATTGACATTTGCTAGTGAATATCCTGAACTATATACTATTATTGCAGGGAACGGCACGACTAACGGTATTGTAGATATAGTGTATTTAAATGATAATCCGCAAGGAACAGCGGTTGAATTATATGAACAATTAGACGCAATTATGTACTTCGGTCTATCGAGCGAATTGAATAGCGAAGTGGCTAATTTGTTGATAAATTATATTAATTCAAACGATTTGTATAGTATAAATTCAGAAAGTAGCGGAATGGATAATTCTCAAATAGAAACAAATATTGAAAACTCTATAAATCAATATTTTACTAATGCCAGCACAGTTAGGACGGAAAAATTATATATTCGTGACTATATATTTAGTGGAAGTGATAAGGGAATTAATAATTTAGTTAGAGAAAATTATATTTCGGCAATTTATATGCCTTTAACTAATGTTTCAGTAAGTGATTTTGAAATCGTTTTAGGAGGAGAAAATATTGACTTAAGTACTTTTGCTATCACAGTATCAGATGGGACAAATAGTGCAATTATGTCAGCTGAACTTTTAGATGATAGTGATGGTAAAGGTGTGTATTACTTTAAAGCAAAGAATATGACATTTTCTTCTAATAAATACGAAAATATTGATGAAGATAATTTGTCATATTTAGCTAATGGAAAATCAATATATAATATTTTCACTGAATCTAGCGAAAGTGGTGTTGATTATAATATTTATTTACAGGAAAAATCAAATACTGAAAACGAAAATATTAAATATTTGACATTTAAAGATAATGGCGGTATTAAACTTGATTTTTCTGGCGACTTTAACTTTGCTTTTGCTGATAGTAAAAATTAAATTAAGTGCGGTAATTTATCGCACTTTTTTATTGTGAAATATATAAATTGCTAATTTATTAAAATTTAACAATAAATTTTTAATTGTTTATTTTATAAATTTAAATTATTTGATTATTTTTTTATATAAAAATTATATAAACTATTTTTCTTATTTTTATTTATTTTTAATGATGTATTATTATGTTTGTTTTTTAAAAAAATACTTAAATAAAATCAGTTATTGAATTGACTTACTTTAATTCTTCAAATTAAAAAATATTGTAAATTTTCTTTTATAAATAATGGTTTATTTATAATTTTTATTGTCTTTTTATTGATTAATTTGTCGCAATAGTATATAATATATTTAAATAATATTAAAACTATGGTTGCATAAGAAGGAGAAATTATGGTTGAAGGACTTTTAGAAACTTTAGGTTCGTTAATATATCCGTTGTTTAGTATAATTTTTTTACTAGTAGATTTATTGCAAGAATTATTTGCAATATTTGCCGGTACAAGCCTTCCGAATTTAAATTCAATTAATGCAAATATTAGTAATGAAAATACAGGAGAGTATAACGAAACTGGGCTGGTGTTCTATCTATTAAATACGTCCGTTGTACGTAATTTGCTTGTATCAATATCTTTCTTAGCATTATTCCTTCTTATAATATTCACTACAATGGCATTTATTAAGAACGTTTATGCTGCACAACCAAAGTCGTGGAAAGTCATTGCTGGAGATGCGATAAAGGGCTTAGCTAACTTTATATTCTTGCCAGTATGTTGTTTGTTAGGTATTTGGTTAGGTAATATTTTATTAAATGCTATCGATGGAGCGACTAGGCTTAGTGATTCTACAAACCTTAGTAGGCAATTATTTGTTGTGTCCGCATATGATGCGAATCGGGTCCGAAATGGCGATTGGGGAGATACTATTGATATAGACGAATATAATCTAATAGCTACTATATGTGAAAATAATAGCATCGCAATTAAAGAATTTAGCAATGACCCTAACGGAGACGGCGATGTGGAATATTATGCAGATATTATTGATCAATGCTTTTCTAAAATGACTCAAAATGTGACGAGTTGGTCAGTTGTAAATAGATATTATAACCTTATGGGCATTAACTACATAATTTTAGGTGTAGGTGGTGTATCGATACTTTACTCTATGTTCTATATAACATTTGGTATGGTTAAACGTATGTTTATGCTTTTATTCTTGTTTGTAATTAGTCCAGCATTATGTTCATTGTATCCACTAGATAACGGTAGTGCTGCAGGGAAATGGAAAAACAATTTCATTAGCAATACAATTAGTGCGTATGGAGCTATCGCAGGTATGAACTTATTCTTTAGCATTTCTCCTTTGATACAAGAAATTGATTTGACAACATCATTCGGCGGATTTAATGTAATAACTCAAGTAGCAGGAATTACAACCTTATTGTTATCTGTCGCAGGATTGTATGTCGTAAAAGACTTCATTTCATTAGTTAACGGCTATATTGGTGGAGGAAACGCATTAGACGAAGGTAAAGGCTTGTGGGGTTCTACAAAAGGTGGAATTAAAGATAAATTAACTAAAGCTAGAGATAAGGTCAGTAAGAAAGTTAATGGAGCTTTTCAATCATATAATAAACGAAGAGGGCAGGAAAGATTTTTTGCTGATCAGGTTAAAAGTGGAGCAATGACCCAAGCTGAAGCTGATGCAGAATTAAAGCGACAAAGAGAGAAAGCTACCAAAGATGCTTTCAAAGAAACTATAAAGAAATGGACGGGCATTGACACTAAAGGAATATCTGATGCCTCAGATGAAGGCTATCAGCGAGCAGGATCTGAATTTGCTAAACAAGCACATAAACGTCAACAAAAGCAAGCACTAGAAAATATTAAAAATGAGATGCCCAAGATTGTTGAACAAAGGGCTCAGGTTCTATCCGATAGACGAGATAAAAAAATTACTAATGAAGAAGAGAAAAAGCAATTAGATGCAATTAATAAAAATCTAGAAAGATTGGTAGGCAAGGCGGAAGATGCTGGGACTAAAGAAGCTATTTTGTCCGTAGCAGGATATAATCCTGAAAGTTATAAAAAATACAAAGACGCGAAAAAAGAAGTTGATGATACTATTAATGATGTGAATAAAAAGGCGGCGGAAGTTGCATCGATATTACAAACGTATAGGGGAGATACTAAATTCGAAGGATTATTGCGAAGTGGCGGATTGCATTCAGCTAAAGAAATAGAGAGAGCATCTTCTGATGCTGAGAGACAGGCTATGAACGAACGAAACCAACAATTAATAAGAGTTCGTGCATTGAATGATAGTATAGAGCAAATGAAAAAAGGATTTGAGGGTAAAGTCCAAAAATTTACAGAAACAGGATCAAAGGTGGATGGTAGAGATAAGGATAGGCAATATCTTGGACAAGAAATGGTTTCTTATATTTCGAAATTGTCTGAATCACTTAAGTCAACTTCAACTATCGCTGCTGCTAACAGTGCTATTGATAAATTAAAAATTAATTTAGAATCATCTAAAACAATGGATAGGTCAATAACTGAAAAATTAGCAAGGACTGTTGAATCAAAAATGGACGACATATTAGAAGCTGTTAAACAAAGAGAAAAGGCAAGCAATAAAAAATAATGCCACATAATTAAAGTTGATAAAAAGTAATTTGTTGGAATTTTATTTAAACTAATTAAGAAGGGGTAAAATGATTAGATATATTCCGGGTAAAACTAGGGTCAAAACTGAATTTTTAAAAAATATTTCGTTGGGAGATATCATACTTGCGATAATCTGCCTTATATTTGCTATCGTGATTGTTGCTAGTAATTTATTTAAAATTGATGGTGTAGATTATCGTTGGTATGCCCTACTCGGTTGGTTGGCCATTGCTATTGCTATGTACATACCAATTGACGAAGGATTGAGATTGTATAGTTCAATAGGACTTATTATTAGATTCGCAGCCTTCCCTAAGAAATATATTAAGCCTTCTTCAGCAAAAAAATCTAGAGCTAAGTCTATTGAAAAAATTACACCTTTCTTTAAAATTGATGTTGGTAAATTCATAGATTTTGGTGATTATTCAGGAATGGTGATTGAAATCCACCCTGTTGCGTTAGACCTTATGCAAGAATCTGCGCAAGATTCATTAATTATGACTTTTAGTAAAGCGCTTAAACGTATATCGCAATATCAACGTGCGAGTTTAATTAAAAATGTTAAACCAATGAGATTTGATATTTTCTTGCATAATGACGATAAGAAATTCGAACTTTTAAATGAACTATACGAAGCGGGACAATATTCTGAAGCAGAAATGGAAGCACGTTCAATTATATTCCGTGAGCGTGTTGATAGATTAAATAATGCTATTCGCGCAGAACCTGTATTACAAGACCACTATTATTTCGTGCTTTATGGTAATGACAGAGAAAACTTAGAAGAAACGTGTATAGGTATTTGTAATGATTTAGCTACAGGACAATACACGATATCAGCCGACATATTAACTGAAAATGATTTAGTTAGTTTCTTAAAATCAAATTATCAGTCAGTGTATAGCGAAAGAGAGATTGAAGGTTTGGCTCCAAGTCAGTTTAATAACTGGATTATGCCAAATCAAGTAAACTTTAAAGTAGCACGTGTTGAAATCGATAAAAAGAATTATAAACAAATGGTGATTTCAGATTATCCGCTTGAAGTGGGTAATGGTTGGGCTTACACAATATTTGGACAACCGGGCACGCGTGTTATAATGAACATTATGCCGGTTGATAAGGAAAAGGGCGAACGAACAATTGACCGTGCCGTAATGGAAAAAGAGTCTAAACTTGATAGAACGTTCCGTTCAAGTGAGATTATAGAAAAAGAAGCTGATATTGATTCGCTTCAAACATTGTTAAAAGACTTAAAAACTAACAATGAACAGTTATATGATATTTCTATTCATATGCGAGTTGAAGAAGAACGTCGTAAAGAAATTAGAAATGTATTAAAGCAGTATGGTTTTAAATATTCAGATTTGTTCGGTAGACAAGTAGATGCATTTATTTCGTCTAGCGTAAACAGAATTGATACCTTAAAACCATTCTATCGTAGTATGCCGTCAACTACTATTGCTGCATCGTTCCCTATGGTAGATTCAATAATGCAAGACCCAGCTGGCTTTGCTATAGGACAATCGTCCGCTAGTGGTTATCCTGTGTTTATCGATTTCTTCGTGCGTGATGCACGTAAAGGCCGTATTAACTCAAATATGATGGTTATAGGTAAGTCTGGTTCAGGTAAATCGTATGCTACTAAAACCATTCTAACAAACCTTGCCGCCGACCGAACAAAAATGTTCATTCTTGACCCAGAGCAAGAATACGATGTTATGACTAGAAATCTTGGCGGAAAGGTTATTGACGTAGGTACTAACACATCTGGTATTCTAAATCCGTTCCATATAATGGCATCACTTGAAGACTTAGACGCGGCTAATACTTCGGACAATATTGATAATGAAGCTATTGACGATATTGTGAAAAAGGGTAGTAATAAAACATTCTTTACTCACTTACAGTTCTTAGAACAATTCTTCCGCGCAATTTTGGAAGGAATTAGTTCGGACGCGTTCGAAACATTGAATACTCTTGTCGTTGAATTGTATAACAAAAAGGGTATTAATGAAAAGACGAATATCGGTAAATTAAAAGCGGAAGATTATCCAATATTTGACGACTTATTCGCACTGATTAAATCGAAAATTAAGACGGTTAAAGACCAGTTCTATCGAAACAACCTTTTGATACTTGAAACATATATTCAGAAGTTCGCTACTGGTGGACGAAATTCGGATTTGTGGAATGGACCAACGTCAATTCTTACAGACGAAAACTTGATTACATTTAACTTCCAGACATTATTCGCTAGTAAAAATAATAAGCTTGCTAATGCACAAATGCTACTTGTATTCAAATATTTGAACAACGAAATTATTAATAATAAACGTTTTAACGAGCAATATTATCAACGTACTGGTAAAGATATTAAGCGACAAGTCGTAATTGCCGTCGATGAAGCACATATGTTTATTGACCCAGATAGTCCGGTCGCTTTGAACTTTATGGCGGAAATGGCTAAACGTATTCGTAAATATCAAGGTATGCAGATAGTTATTACGCAAAATATTAAAGACTTTTTAGGTACACCTGAAATTCAACGTAGGTCAGCAGCAATTATTAATGCTTGTCAATACAGTTTAATTCTTCAGTTAGCGCCTAATGATATGGCTGACTTGTTGGAACTTTATAAATCAGCCGGCGGTATTAATGCGCGAGAGCAAGAAGGTATCGTCACTGCGCCACGAGGTAGAGCATTCTTTATTACAGGTCCAATGGATAGGTCATTCATTGATATTGTTGCATTTCCTAATGTTCAATACATTATGGGTGAAGGTCCTAAAAGATAGAGAAAAAATCGAGTATTTAATTTACTCGATTTTTTAATATATTTATTTTACTTTATATTTTTTCGCTTGTCTCATTTTCAGGTGTAGTAGGATTTGATTGCTTATTCTTCTTTACTAAAGATAATATTCCTGCGCTTAGAGTCATTGCTAATACTATTATCCATATTGTATAGATTATAAAAATAGAGAAATTTAAGTTCAATTTATATGTAGCTAAAGTTATTGGGAAACTAGCACATAATACAGTCGATATAATTAAAATTATTCCGCCGGCTTTTGCGTGTTTGTATGACACAATTCCACCGATTATTGCGAGTATAGAAGCGAATAACGAAATATAGGAAACGACGGTAAAGGGTAATACATTAATCTCATTATTTACTGTGATTATAAATGTTATTGCAATAACCATTACAAGCATCATAAGCAAAGACATACAAAGTAATGCTAGCCCTCCAATAAGACCTAAGATTAAACCCAATTTATTATTAACTTTCACTTTTATCTCCTTATTGATAAAATAAGCATAACATATGAAAAATTATATGTCAAATGATATAATAATCTTTTTATTAAGTAATTTGGTCGCTTAGGTATTTGCTAAAAGCCTTGCAAACCTTTACACTGCTGTCATCAAAACACATATTTTCAGTAGCAAGTATGATTATTGCTCCTATAGCATCTCCGTCTTTTATTATAGGGACAATAAGTTGACAGGAATATTCACCCGATAAATCATTAAAGAATTTCAGCATATCACTACCGTCTGACTGCTTTTTAATAATGATTTCTTTGTTGTAAATTAATTCTTGCACTTCTTCGCTAAGTGTTTTATTTATGTACTTTTTTTTGTTTGAAGAAAGGACTTTTTCCATATCTGAAATTAGAACATCGTGTTCAATGCTAACTGAAATAGCGCTGGCTACCGCATCACTATATTCCTTAAGGCTTGCCATATCGCTGTATTTTGTTAGCAAAAATTTATTTCCATCGACAATCCCTATTTCTAATTTTGTGCCCACACGTACATTTAACATTTTTCTCATTTCGCGTGGAAGAACTATTCTACCTAATTCATCAACTCGTCTTGTTATACCTTTTCCTTCCATAAAATCTCCTAATCGTAGTATTGCGCAATTATTTATTTTTATGCGGTTAAAGTGCAAAGAAAATATAGGAAAGAATATAATTATATATTATTTATTGCTTTTGAATTGGCTTAATAATAGTAAATAACTTTCTTGCCCGCTTTTGCATAAATTAATTAAAATATTGCTAGAACTTTTCCAATCTTTAAAACACTTTTTGTATTCATTGTCGAATTTGTGGTCGATGTAAAAAGGAACTATTCCATTTTTCAAACATTCTTTTAGGGTAATAAGGCGACCGATTGCATCATTATAATTATCAAATGGCGATATCTTTACAAAATAATATAAGAATTTAATAATCGCACCTAAATTTTTTGTCTTTAAATTATTGTAGCAATTAAGTAATGAAACCAATTTGTTTTCATTGTCATTAATCTTGCTGTTTTCAGTTTCAGGGCTGAATTGATTTGATTTTTTATAAGAAAAAAATTCTTTTATTACACTATTATCTGAAGAGTCCGTACCTTCATTTAATATGAAATATAACGTTTTAATAAAATCTTCATCTAACTTTTTGTTTGCATTGTCTATGACGTAGTCTATACATTTAAAGTGATTTTGTATTTTAACTAG
This sequence comes from uncultured Clostridia bacterium, assembly GCA_944377165.1. GTDB lineage: Bacteria > Bacillota > Clostridia > Christensenellales > UBA1242 > Onthoplasma. The sequence goes on from CALWEJ010000002.1 coordinate 83,688, forward strand.
CGTGTTAATAGCGGTTGATATTGGTAGGGTGGCAATATTGCTTGTTTCGAATATGTGCGCAATTTGATTTTCAGTTAAGCCATAGTTTTTCACATCAAGCGCGGAATACGTAAATTTTACTTGAGTTGCTTCGTACAATTTTCCTTCTATACATTCGTCTTTTTCTTTTTTAAGTGTTTGCAATAGTCCACAGTCAAAAGATATCTCATTTGTTTTGCATTTAAGGAAATTGCATATTTTATGTATCTTTTCTGGAGAAATATCATCACTTAATAGAATGCTTGACAAAGTCTTTGCGTCTATGCCTACCGAATTGATTAATTCAGTTATTTTACAACTTCGTTTAGTTAAAATCAAATTTAACTTTGCCATATTAATCCGCATAATTTCTCCTAATTTTTACTTTAATATTATACAAAATATGACATAATTAGTAAAGAATTTTGAACAATATTTAATTATTTTTTTACAAAAATATCAATATAGAGTATAATATGTTGAAAAATATTTTATTTTGTACAAAAATATATCGTAAAAATAATACGATTGATAGCATATATTATATAGACTATTAGTTTTATAAGGAATTTAAATAAACGAATATAAAAATAAGACAATGTAAATGTCAATTAGCATTGAAAATTCTTATTACAATAAAATTTAGTCTAAATAAAAAGCAGTCAGAAGACTGCTACAAATCTTGGTGACCCCGCCGGGACTCGAACCCAGAACAATTCCTTAGGAGCAATAGAAAATCATTAAAATATCATTTCTAACACCAATTTTATTAATTATCATCAAAATTATAGTCAATTTTGTCCAAAATCTCAACCAAATTGACTATCTTTTCTAACTTTTAATCAAACCTCTCCAAAATCACGGTGACGATTTGGTGCACTTTTGAGCAAAATTGCAGTTTGGGTGCACTTAGATAAAATTAAATAATTTAAACAATCTTTGCTACCACTATTCAATTTTACAATTTTTGTGTTATAATGTAAATATATTTGGAGAAATTGCATGCTTAAAAGTATAGAAAATTTTGTAGAAAGTAAAGATAATGGTTTAATGCTTTTAGATCTACCAACTGGATTTGGTAAAACCGCTAGTGTTATTAATTTCATAAAGAACTTTATTAATAATGACTCACCAGTTGTTAAACGGGTTTATTTTGTCACGAACCTAAAAAGCAATTTGCCAGAGAAACAACTTAAAGAATTGTTTGGAAACGCTTACAATGATTATTGCTTATATCTAAAACCATATTGGCAATCGGTTACCGAAAAGTGGAAATATATTCAAATCAATAATTCTGAAATTCTTAATTCAGATGAATATAAAAATTTAAATCTAGATATTGAAACTCTTTATAAATTTAGAGCCGATAAAGAAAAATTCAAAATTGAAAAAAACTTTGATCACGAATATAAACAGACAAAAAGATTGATTAAATCTTATGAACAAAAAATTGAAAAAGATACTGAAGTAAAATTTAGACAATTTATTAAAAAGAATTATCTATACAACAAATCAACAAATGACAAAGATAAGTTTCTTAACAGCAATAATTGGATAATGGAATTATATCCAGCATGCAAACTTAAAGATGAAAAAATAAAAGTTGTCTTATCGAGCACTAAAAAGTTTTTTAGTCCAATAGATACTTTTTCGCGTATGCCTTTTTACATTTATAACAACAATGCAATGATGGATAATACAGTAACATTTATTGATGAATTTGATACTACAAAGGAAACTTTACTTACCCAAATTATAGATGATGGTTTAAAGTTCGATATTGATATTTTTGCATTGTTTTTAAATATCTACTATTCGCTTACAAATTTGAAATTCCCAAATACGTTAATGAAGCTTAGTGATTATAGAAAAGAGAAAATCTCAAACGAAGAATGGGAAGACATTGAAACATTAAAAAAACAACTAGAATCACACTTTGTTCAAGTTTATAATGATTATAATTTTGAATTGTTTACAAAAAGCAAAGGATTTGAAGAAAAAAAGGCTTTCATTTTTGATGATGGGAAAACTCTGAATATTTTTAATGATAATTCAAAGCGAGTACTCCATACTAAATTAGATAAAGATGAAAATAATATATCTTTATATGCTGAAACAAAAAGCTGTAAAGAGCAAAATGATAAGAGATTTGATAATGTATTGAGAAAGGTTAAGTTTGCTATTGATGATTTTGTAAATAAAACAGCATATATTTCAAAAAACTACACAGATTATAAAAATCAATCCTTAAAAGGTTATAAAACAAAATACTCTTTTGAAGAGTCGGTATTGACCATTTTATCCGCCTTTAACATAGCAAATGAGTTTAAACAATACCTACTAGATCGTATAATAGATAAGGATGCGAATTTAAAGTTGGATTTGCCACTAGATTCAGAATTTGAATTTATGCGTAAAGGGTTTGAGTTTACAGAAATTGAAGACGACCATAACCATGATTTACAAACAAAATCTCACGCTTTCAAATTTGATACTACACCAGAAGATATAATAACCAAATTGAGCGTCAAGTCTCGCGTTGTGGGAATTTCCGCCACTGCATCAATTGACACAGTTATTGGGAATTATGATATAGATTATCTTAAAAAAATTTTAAAAAATGATTTTTACATAATTCCAATAAATGATTATTCTAGGTTGGAAAATCAATTTTTAGATAGTCAAAAAATATACAATGATTACAAGATTGAAATAAACACTATTCCTATTGATGATTTTAATTTCTTCTCAGACAAAGAAAAATGCATAGAAATTATAAATTCATTATTTAATGATGAAAACAAAAAGTTTTATTTGGAACACCTTGAAAAGAATATTAGCAACTATCATTTCTTTATAATCTGCAAACTTATGAAACTTTTTAAAGAAGTTGCTGAAAGTAAAAATCTGTATTCATTTTTAGCGTTTCTAAATTCATTCCCAACAACAAAAGATAAAACTAAAAGCGAGCATTTTTTAGATAAAGATATTTTAGATAGAGCCATACAAGACTTGATATCTCAAAATAATTATGATAATCCCCCAATGTTGCACATTGTAAAAAGTAATAATTATGATGAAGAATTTATTAAGATTAATGGAGAATTAGCCGAAGGTAAAAAGGTTTTTGTTTTAAGTACATATAAAACCATTGGAAATGGTAAAAATATTCAATATAACATCCCAAATCTAGAACAAATAGAACAAAATGTAATATTGTTTCCAGAAAACAAACCTCAAAAAGACTTTGATGCTATTTACCTCTCTACTCCTACGAATTTAATTCAAATGTTATCCTACAATTCTGAAAATAAAGTAAATGAGTTATGTAAATACCTTTTTCAGCAAGAATATTTGTATCAGAAAAAATACATATATCATAGCGAAAGAAAGACAAACATTGAAGCTGGATTTAGAAAAACATTTTATGGTGATAAAATATTTTCTTCATATAAACGAAATCAAGATATATTATTACATACGGCACAATTGGTAATTCAAGCCGTTGGAAGAATCTGTAGATGTAGAAATAAAAATAAAACAATAAACATCTTTTATGATCAAGAAGTTTTAAATAGATTAAGTATCATAAAAGATGAGTTATTAAGCGAAAGATTCATATTTAACAAAGAATTTCAACAATTGTTAGAGCAACCAATAAAAAATGATGATTTAGAATTTGTAAAATATACAAACAAAAACAAAAAAGCTTTTGTAACTATTACAAAAATGTCTAAAGCTGTTAGGAAATCGGAACAAGCAGTTTTTGACTGGCAAGATCTACGAGATTTTGTTTTAAAGAATCCAACGTCAAACTATATACCAGATAAGTATAAAGAGTTATATTTTGAATTTGATATTGCTTATTCTGGGTATGCGTTTAAACTTAATAGTAAGCACGAATTTACAAAAATCTCATTTAACAATTCTTATGAAACAGATCAAGTTTCTGCAGAAGAATGTGAGTTGATTAGATTAATGAATATTCCAGAACTCAGAAAATATTTTGAAGAAAATGGTTATGCAACTGAATTTAAAAGTGGCAAATTCATTATGTCAGAATCGTTATATAAACAAGTTTACAAAGGAGCTTTGGGAGAAGTTATCGGTAAATATATTATTGATAAAGCTCTCGGTTACGATTTGGAAGAACTTGATCATAATGGACAATATGAGGCTTTTGATTTCAAAATAAAAAACTTTTACTTTGATTTTAAACACTGGGACTACTTTATAAAAGATAATGATGGCTATTGTAATTTTATAGAATGGAAGCTTAGTACAGTGCAAGGAGCAAAAGCTGTTGTTGCAAATATTCTTCAAAGAGGCAACCACAAAATAAATACATCTGTAGACGATAAAATAATTCAAGTTCCTTATTTGATAAATGAAGAAAATGAAATAGATTATAAATTCATAGAAAACTTAATAGACATCATTTAACAAACAATTCCTTACAAACTTTGTAGGTAATCTCAATCACATGGTCAACTTCAAGGTTATGAAGTTGACCTTTTTCTATGTCTAAATTAAAGTATTCTTTCCATTTGTCTTTTGAAAACCCTTTAACAAAAGCATCTTCAAGTTCACAAATTTTGTTTAATTGCAATTGCATTTCTGCAGACATTTTCTCAGTTTCGAGAATATCTCTGACTAGTTGTAAAACGTGGTTCAACTTTCACACCTCCATTAGATTTTATTGAGCAATACTTGGGATAATTTTCTCCATCGCTATATACCAATACCATTACATCACATTGAATACAGCAATACATAAGAACATGAAAAATACCATTTTCATCAATAAACATGTCTTCTTGATACTTAGCAATATTGGGCTCATCTTCTAGTAACCTTTCACGAAAAGGTATAAACTCTCGCCTTGAAAGATAAACAACCCGCTCAACCACATATTCAGCTTCAAAGCCTTCGCCTTTATCAATTCTATTTCTAAGCAATCTGGCATTAGAAACATTACATATAAATCGTGTCTTCATATCATTACCTCAACTTAAACACATCTTTGCAGATTTTGTGAGTATGCTTGATATATTCTTCTGTTTGCATTTTAATTATATCTTCGACTTCTACCCAAAACTCTAAAAACTTAATACATTGCTCATCAGTTAAACCAGAAACAAAATTCATCTTCTTTTCAGCAACTTTTTCTTTTTGAGTTTTAAGTTCTCCAGAACTTATAAAAGACTTATTTACTAAATTAATTAGTTGTTTCATAAACACCTCCTTATAGGTGTTTGTCTTTTACCGTACTTTCAACTCTTTTGCAAGTCAATTCAAAAAAAATGTCACTAAAACTAGCAAAACTGCAAAAAATGTGCAATAACACCTTAAAAAGATGTAAAAAATGTGTAAAATATACCAAGAAAAAGTGTAAAAAATGTGGTTTCATCACATATCCCTCACATTTACAATTTAAAAAGCACCCTAGTAATTATTATAAATAATCTAAAATATTTAATAAATTTTGTTAAATAAGCAGCTTTTTAGAAAAGTTTATGTTATAATACTCACATAGGAGAAATTTCATGAAATTAGAAATAAAACAACAAGACATAATACCTTATGTTTATTTTGTTAGTAGCATGGCTCAGCAATCAAAATCTGGAATGTTTGGATCTTTAAGTTCAAAAAGCGATCTTGTAGGTGGAATTTTTGATAGATGGATAAATATTATTCCAGAAAGTATAGTGTTTAATCAATATTTCTTACCTGAAGCAGTAAAAAAATTAAATATGAATAAAAAAGTAAGAGTTTTTTCTGATTTCTATATGTATGATCCAAAAGTTGTAGGTATTGCACCAGATGTAATTGGTTTGCAAATTGAAAACAAAATTGTTCCTTTTGTTAAATACGATGACACAAAAGAAGATACAAAGTTTTGGGTTCCTCAAACAGAATGTCCTCAAATAGAAGTTAAGTCTTTTTTTGGTAAAAAGTATATGGTTAGTTTAAGAGATCAACATTATGGAGATAAGTTCCTAGTAATGGTTGGAGCAAACATTGATGTTGACTACTTGCTTTCTTTCTTTGATAAAAATATATTTACTGAAAATGAAATAAGTAAATTGACGATGCCTAATGACTTTATTGAGTCTGATAATAAAGGCTTAATTTCTAAAACAAAGCAAGTTGAATTTAACAGATGTAGTTTGGGTAGTCTGGAGCTACTTTGTGTCACAAAAGCTTCTCAATTTAGAAATATGGCACTAAAACTTAATGCAGGAGAAATTCCAAGATATTTCGTTGATGTAACGCAAAGAAAAGTTAAAGTAAAAGAAAGTAATTACAGTCCAAACTCTTTATTGAGTGATTATTGTGATAAACAAGAAAGTGGACTATACAGATTTAATGACAACTGGTATTCGTTATTTACAACGCCTAAGGAAAAAACATTAGACATTGAAATTGGAGGTCCTAATGCATTAAGAGTTATAAAAAAGACCACTAATTCTATAACCGTATTAGCCGAAAGCGATACCTTCGTTAATGACTACAACCTACAAAAAGGAAATCAATATAATATAAACTTTGGAACTTTTGGTTCAATTGCAGGTGAAGAATATTTCATTAATAAAGGATTATTAAAGTATTTGCCTAATATGGAAAGCAATCTAATCGAATCATTAAGTCAGATTATAAGGAAAAACTAAGGAGAATATACAAATGAAAATATCAAGAGAGATTTTACATTTACCCGAAGGAGATAAAAGGGCTGATGTAACAATATTTGATCAGAGAGATAATGATGAATTGAAAAAAATCTATGATGGTTGGAGATTGTTATGTGATAACTTAAATAAACTAAATGCAAGATCAGTAAATCTCCCAGAAGGACTATCTGAAATTGGTTTTGCAATGGCTAAAAATATGTGGAGATGTACCAGCTCAATAACTGGTGCTAACTCTTCTTTTGATTGTTATGATCCTAACGGTTCTAGAGGCAACAATAGAATACAAGTAAAAGCTTGTAGTGTTCTTCCAGATTTAACTAGTTTCGGACCTCACTCGCAATGGGATAGAATATTTTTTGTTGATTTTTATAGAGAAGGAAACTGGGATAGAACTTTTGATGTATACGAAATTGCTACAAGCGATATAGAAAACTTCCCTGTAAATGCAAACCAGACAGTTGCGGATCAAAAAGCACAAGGAAGAAGACCTCGTTTCAGTATTTATTCTGGATTAATTGAAACTGGAAGATTTATATCTAAAGAAACCTATTGCATAACAGACAATGGTGTTAAATTAATTAATAAAACAAAATAAAAATTTCACTGGATATTCATTAGAATTTGTGATATTTTGTTTGCTAAAGGAGAAAATAATATGCAAAAATTTAAAGTTGGAAGCCTATTTGCAGGCGTCGGAGGAATATGTTTAGGATTTAAAAATGCAAAATTTGAAGATTATTCATATAGTCTTTCATGGGCAAACGAAATTGATCAATACGCATGTGAAACATATAGAACAAATTTTGAGCATTCTGTATTAGAAGGAGATATTAATAAAATTCTCGATACCTCATTATGTACAGAAGACGAAAAAGAAAGATATGAACAAATGCAAAATGAGATTTTATCAAAAGATGTTGATATTCTAACAGCAGGATTTCCTTGCCAGGCATTTAGTATAGCCGGAGAAAGAAAAGGGTTTGACGATGAAAGAGGAAACTTATTCTTAAGTATTGTAAAATTGGTTAACAAAATGAAACAAAAACCAAGAGTATTATTCTTAGAAAATGTAAAAAACCTATTATCTCATGATAAAGGGCAAACCTACAAAGTCATTAAAAGCGAAATAGAAAAACTAGGTTATCATATTAAAGAGAAAGTATTCAACACAATGGAGATGTCCACTCTTCCACAAAATAGAGAAAGAATTTATATAATCTGTTTCAAAAACAAAGAAGATTATGATAAATTTGATTTCACAATTATAGAAAAGAAATATAAGAAGAAATATACTTCAGAAGAACGATCTGAGCAAGTTTCAAATATCATAGATTATTCATTAAAGGCAGATAATAAATATTATTATACCGAGTCAAAATATCCTCATTACTTCAAGCATGAGATGGATGGCGAAGATTATGTTAATTTAAATGAGCAGATTACTGAAAGATATCAATTTTATCAATTAAGACGTGGTCTTTATGTAAGAAAGAATAAAAGCAATGTATGTCCAACACTAACTGCAAATATGGGAACTGGTGGACATAATGTACCATTGATATACGATGGATTTGGAATTAGAAAATTATTACCTGCTGAAACATTTAGATTGCAAGGATTCCCTGTTGGCACAGAATACAAACTTCCAATAAAATTCAAGGGGAAAAATTATCCCGACTCTATGTTATATAAACAAGCAGGAAATGCTGTATCAGTTCCTGTAATTCAATTATTAGCAACAGAAATACTAAAAGTATTCAAGGAAAACAACTAGATGAAAGTTGCAAGTATGTTTGCGGGAATTGGTGGTATATGTTTAGGCTTTAAACAGGCTGGATTTGATATTGTTTGGGCAAATGAAGTTGATAATGATGCATGCAAAACATATAGAAAAAATTTAGGCGATCACTATCTAATTGAAGACGATATTAGAAATATTGATCCTAAAACATTGCCAGATTTTGATGTTCTAACCGCAGGTTTTCCTTGTCAACCATTCTCTATTGCTGGAAAGCAAAAAGGATTTAAAGATAAACGAGGAAATCTATTCTTTGAAATTGCTAAAATAATAGATGTAAAAAGACCTAAGATTGTCTTTTTAGAAAATGTTAGAAATCTTGAAGAGCACGACAATGGTAAAACTTTTTTGGTTATATACAATACATTAGCACAGTTTGGTTACGGTGTAAGATATAAAGTCTTAAATGCTAAAGACTATGGAGTGCCACAAAACAGAGAAAGAATATTTATTATTGGTTTTTTAGATGATTGGCAATGCAATAATTTCAAATATCCTGAGGCTATAAAATCGCCAGAGTCTATTTTTGACATAATAAGAACTTCGGACAAAAAACATCCATTTTATTATTATGACGATAAAAGTCCATATTTTCAAATGCTAAGTAAATCTATTATTGATAAAAGCAAAATTTATAAATTAACTGACTATGGAGTAAGAAAAAGCAAAACTAGTATATGCCCCACTTTAACAGCAAATATGGGGACATTTCCAGATAGAGTCCCTATAATAAAAGATGATTTCGGCATAAGAAAACTAATGCCATCAGAATGTCTTTTACTTCAAGGCTTTCCAGACAATTTCCAGTTTCAGAAAAACATTTCAATAGAAAGTGCGTACAAGCAAGTTGGAAATTCTGTATGTGTACCATTAATAAAATTTTTAGCAGAACAATTAAAAGTTATTATGGAGATTAAATAGATGAAAGCATTAATTATTAAAAAGCCTTGGATTGATTACATTTTAGAGGGTAAAAAAACATGGGAAATTCGTGGAAGTAATACTAATATCAGAGGTCAAATAGAGCTTATACAAAGCGGAAGTGGTTTGGTTGTAGGTTCTTGCGAGATTATAGATTGTAAAGAATTGACTTTAGATGATTATAAAAACAATACTGATAAACACAACATTAAAAACGTTGAGGCTCTTCCCTACAAAAAGACATATGCTTGGGTTATGTTGAACGCAAAGAAATATGAAACAGCTAGAAAATATAAACATCCTAACGGTGCGATAATATGGGTAAATTTATAAGAACGGATAATATCTGCTCTTTTTTATAGTTTTTACCCTTTTATATACAAAACACCTGCGACACCTGCAACTCCTGCAATATAATCTTTAATAAAATAGCCTTACGATATGTTATTTTAGTGAGTAAGTGTTTATATGTACTCACGTATTACAGGAGTCGCATATGGTTACATTAGAAATCCTCTAAAACAATTAAAAATTAATAAAAAGATTTTCTTTTTGCTAAATTGTGTCTCGATCTAAAGAAAACTTATAAAAAGGCACGAAGTGAAACAAAAGGGAACAAAATGAATACAAAAAGCGTGACCAACCCCGTATAATAGAAGTATAAAGAAAGAAATTGCCGATAAGAGAAGTTGTAAAAAACTTCTCTTTTTTTGTTGCAAAATTTTTTCCGTCGTAAAAGATGTGTTGACAGCGGGCTTTATAAACTATAAGAAAAAAACAAAAAAATTTCCCGTTGGTTCAAATGGTGAGCCAGCGGGAAATGTAAAATAACTTTATAAATTTTTATGATCCACAAGATGTGTGTAACAACAAGTGTAAAATTTTATAAAAAATAAATCTCGTAGCACACAACGTGTGTGATGCGACTTTGTTACCATAATAAAGAAAATAATATTTCCCGCTTGACCAAGCGTTGGTAAAGCGAGCTTGATACAATTTTATAAAAAGATTTCCCGATAGGAAAAATGGTTTCCGAACGAAAGAATTAAAATAAAAAAAATTTATATTAGGAACAATGATTTCCGAGTTGAAAATGTATTATATGGCAAAGGAGATAAAAATAAAAAATTTTCCCCGATAGGACAAATGGTGTCTTATCGAGATTGATAAAATCAAATAAAGTTATAGGTATTCCAATTATTGAAGCACCTTGCCAAATGGAATATAAACACTAAAACCAAAATTGGTTTTACCGATGGACTGCAGCCGTCGTTAAAATATAGCCAAAGTTAAGACTTGATCAACCTTAATATAGGCACAAAATCTAATAAAGGAGATAAAATGAGAAATTTCATATTTGAATTTGAACAAGATAAAGCATTAGAATTTGGCTTAAAATTAAACGAATTGTTATTGCTTGATTATATGTTGAAATTCTTCCATACAGATCGAGTTAAAAGACAAAGAAAAGGAGAACGATTTTATTGTAGACTTACTTATAACAAAGTTCTAGGCGACCTACCTATCCTTAGAATAAAGGAAAGACAATTAAGGAATATGATTATTGGTCTTGAAAAGAAAGGAATAGTTGAAAGGTTCTCTGAACTGAAAAATCAAATGTATCTATATGTGGACTTTAATAAGTTATTTGGCAATGATTTGCCTAACGATACAAATGGACAAGCAAGTTCTTGCCCAGATGTCGGAAGCAAAGTTCCTACAATAGATAATTATGATAATAATAAAATAAAAATAAAAATTAATAACGCGCGTGTACGAGAGTTAGATTTAGAAATTTTCAATAAAGTACTGCATGAGTTATTAAAAGAAAGAGTAAGTAAAATATCTTACGATTTATTCTTTTATGTTACCAAAGCAATTCAATTAGAAGATGATGGAATTATATTCAGGGTCAAATGGAAAGAACGTATTGAACAGGCTTTTATGGATAAATTCACATCAATAGTTGAAGAAGCTGTCTCAAAATTTATTTAATACCCCCAGGGGCGGTCAAATCTCTAAGCAAAACCCTTTTATGAGCGGGACGGCAGTCACGCAAAAACTTTCGCAAAATCAAAAATCAAAGAAAAAATCAAAAAATGAAAAGAAAATGGCTCAAAAGAGTCTAAAAATATGGGGTTTATAGTGATTTTGATTTTGTGAGATTAATCAAAATAAATCAAATTGAAATCAAAAATATTCAAAATACATATTGTTCGGCAATTTTAAGTTTTGGAAAGCCGTTAAAAACGATTGTCGCAAACTTTATTTCAAAATGGATAAATTATTCAAGAAATATGGTTTCAAGCGATTTGAAAGGGTTTTTGCAAGGATTTGAGCATTCAAACAAGATTACAAAGATGCAAGAATTCAAGATTACAAAATTTCAAGGATACAAAGATACAAGGATTTTAATTTATTTTGCTGTTTCACTGGACTTGTAAAGTTCTTTGCGGTACTTTTTGTATCGCATAGAACCTCAAGTCTGGTGTGCATCAGCACGAGAGAGGTATCATGAAAAGAATTAGAACAATAACTGAAACATTACAAATGTTAAAAAAAGAAGATCCAAACACTGGGCTTAGCGAGTTCTTAATTAGAAAACTTGCAAACAACTACAAAATTCGCTCATTTAAAACTGGAAATAAAATACTAATTGACTATGATTCACTAATGGCGTTCTTGCAAAGTCAAGATTATGACCTACCAATGGAACAAATCGTAGTTAGATAAAAGGAGAATTAAATATGGCATGTATACAGAAAAAGAAATTATTAGATGGAACAATATCTTATAGAGTTCAAGTAAAGGCTAAAAATCAAAGAACAGGAAAATTTGAGGCAAAAGCAATTACTTGGAAGAAACCGCTAGAACTTACAGAAACTCAAGCAAAGAAAGAACTACAAAGGATTGCACTAGAACTTGAAGAAAGATTTAATAAACAACTCAACGGGCTATTAGCAGTCGACAACGATATAACCTTTATAGACTATGCCGAAAGATGGCTAGAAAAGATTAAGAATACACGTTCACTTAACTACTATGTTAAGGGTCGAGATTGCTTGAAGAAATTCTATAAATACTTCGGAAACATAAAACTCAATCAAATAACACCAGTAATGGTGCAAGGTTTCCTAGATGATATGATGATGAAAAGATACGAAAAGAAATCCGCTAGACTTACTGGTGACTTAAATCAATACTTAAAATCTCACTGCATCAAGCAAGTAGATGCTTTGAAAAAGATTGGAATATCTAAATCAATACTAGCATCGGCAAATGCAGGATATTGCATACGAATAGAAAATGCAGAAAAGATATGTAATGCACTAGGCTTAAAGTATGAAGATTACTTTACAACAGAGGTGCAAAGTCGCGCCTATGCAAAAGAAACAATAATGAAACTAAAACGAACACTAGCAACAATACTCGCAGATGCAAAGCGACAAAGATTGGTTGAGCACAACTTCGCATCTCGTGACTATATAGCACCAATACAAGGTTATAAAAAAGAAGTTAAGATACTTAACGATAAAGAAGCTAAGATATTAGCCAGCTACTTACACACAGAACCAAACCCTAGATGGAAGATTGCATTACTCACAGTATTATTTATGGGATTAAGGCGTGGTGAACTTGCAGGGCTAGAATGGAAAGATATTGACTACGAAAACAAAACAATGACCATAGCAAGATCGGTTCAAGATATTATAGGGTTTGGACTTATAACCAAAGAACCCAAAACTGAAAACTCAAAAAGAACAATCTCAATGCCAGACAAACTGATTGACTATTTGAAAGAATACGAAATATGGTGGCTAAATCAAAAGAAATATCTTGGAGATAGACTTGGAAATACCGATAGATTATTCTGCACAGAAGATGGCACAGATATCTCACCAGGATTATTCAGAGTATGGCTACAAAAAACACTGGCAAAAGTCGACCTGCCAAAAGTAACTCTCCACTCCCTAAGACACACAAACATAACCTTACAATTAGTAGCAGGAGTAGATATGAAAACAGTATCTGCCCGTGCAGGACACTCAAAAGCATCAACCACAAGCGACTTCTACAGTCACTTCATAAAGAACTCAGATATCCACGCAAGTGAAATACTAAATAAAATATTTGAATAACAAAAAGATTCCTAAGAGATGAAACTCTTAGGAGTCTTTTAATGTAGATTAAATTCGTCTAATAAAACTGCCGCTTCTGGAATTCTTAAATTTATTAAGATTTCTAACATTTTTTTGTAAGAATCTATTAACTTTTGGTTCTTTTTTATTAATCTATTTGTCTTTAAATATGCTGTGGTAATAATTTCAACAACTATAAATCTAAATTCAAAAACTAATTGTTTTAGCAAAACTGCATTTTTATTAAATAAACTTTCAATTATTACACTTAAGGAAATTAAAATATTTGGTACAAGTTTATCAATTTTAAACTGCTTAATTGTTATTAATACATCTTTAAAACAGAACTCTCCAAATTTTATAAATTGATTATTAATAAAATCAATATTTTCTTCTGTAAATTCTGTTTTACACTTTTCAAAACTAGACAACCATTTTGGCATTCCAAATATTAATGATTTGTACATACTCTGAGGAGTATTATTATTTCCAAGTATGTAGTCTTCTATTTTTAAAATTATGTTTTGATATAACTTTCTTTCAGTTTGGTTATTATAGGAGTCAAAATAATTTAAAGATAATTGAGAAAAAATTTCATTGCAAAAATCAACAGCCTCATGATCAAAATTTACATTATTTAAATTATTAAACAACATATCAATAACAAAAGAATGTGCTTTTGCATCTATTATTTGTGTTTTTAAAAAATCTTTCAAGTCACATACATTATAATATGAAACTACGTCTAACCAACCATGGTTGCTTTTGAGCATGTTGTTAAATAAACAATTTAAACATTGATTAACAATCTCTCCTTGCTCATTATTTAATAAAGAAATATTACAGTGCACAATGCTTAACAAAAGAGAAATATCATAATTATTAATGTTAAAATCATTTAAAACGAGAGCTTCTTCTTTTATTAAATATTTTGTAATTATTTCGTCTTCTTTGCTTTCAAATTTATTTGCACCGTTTTTTTCTATTATATAATCAACTCTAGAAAGATGAGGTGTTTCATTAGGAACAAAATCAATGAATTCATTTTGGGTATCTTGATAATATTTTAAGTTATAATACTGATGATTCATTTCATTTTCTGATAACTTAATAATGGTATTATATAAAGCTTTAGATAATGTTAAATTTTTTCCCAAATATAAATTTAGGATTCTTTTAAATTGAGAAATAGTGCCATCTTGACCATCAAAAATTATTATATTTAACATTAATAATTTGATTCTTTTTTTCATTTTTGCTGAAATATTTTCGTTCACTTGAGAAAATAAAATTATAATAGGATGCAAATCATTTATGATAAATCCTTTATTGTTTAAAAACCCTTCAAATCCAGAAAGTAAGTAATTACAATATTTTTCACGATGATAACTGTCCAATTCTTTATTGGTTAATATTGATCCTAAAACAACAATTATTGCATCGTCAAATTGTCTCACAATACATTTATTTGAATTTCTTAAAATATTATTTATTAACTTTAAGTCTTTATCAAAATCAAAGGTTTGTTCTTTAATTTTCATTAAGCATGCTGAAATTTCTTTATTAATCAAAACATCATATTTGTTAATCTTTTTTGAATGATTTTGAATTTCTTTTGCCTCACCAGTTATATTTGCTTCTAAAACTTCTATTCCTGGTGCAAAATTTCTTTTCTTATAAGTTCTGACATCCATTTTCTGAATTTGTAATAAATTATTTGGATCTCCATTCTGATTTTTTTTATACAAATAATCTATAATTTTATAGCATTTTTTAACTATAGAATCATCAGATAATAGCTGGCAATTAGCCATATAATCAACTAACAAAGATGTGTTTTTGTGTTCATATCTATCTTTTATATAAGGAAGTCCTATTTTTAAACACATTTGCTTTATTAAGATTTCTTTTGTAGGATTTTTTGCCACTAAACTATATCTGGTATAATCCAATAAAACAAAATCAATATTTGTTACCAAATCCAAAGCGTAGCCTGGTAATTCTTTTGAACACGATAGTCCTATTTCTTCTATGATAGAAAGCAGAAAGATGTTGTTTGTTTTTTCATAAATGGTATTTTTTATAAAATTTGCAAAATTTCTTCTCTTGTTTATATCAATATTTATGTTTTTAATTTGATCAATACAATAATCTTTCAAAATATACAACAAATCACCAACAAGCATTGGATTGTTATAAGTTTGTGATGTTGCCATCCACATTTCTGGCAGTCCCCAATATGTTTTTGTTTTATCAGAATCTACAAATACCACCTCATATTCTAATAAAGGATTCTCTAAGTCAGAGTATCTTGAAACGATTTTGTTGACAATCTCTATTGTCCAGTTCAAGCCTTTAATAAAGTTAAAATTAAACATATTATTAAAGAAATTATTATTGTATAAAGATTCATTAGAACTATGTTCATATGATTCTGCATTGTGGCTTAGATTATAACTTTTGATTAGTCCTTTCTTTTCTTCTCTGCAAAATACTGGTATTTTTGAATAGTCAACAAATTTATCTTCAAACCAATAAAGTTCTAACAATTCACATAATGGTTCTAATAAATATATTGACAACATAAAATTATCCGCTTTGATTGTATTTTCTATAATCGTTTTTGCAAAGTCTGATAAATCCTCATCCGGTTCTTTATACCATTTATTCAGTTTCTTCCAAAATAAAATTATCCAATCCTTTGCGACTTTTGAATATTTATAGAGAATATTTAAATGATCTAATATTAAAGATTTTAAATGATAATCATTTGATTTTATAAAATCGTCAATTTCAGCTTCTAAATAATATTCTAATATACTGCAAGCATCATTTAAATAGCAATCTGAGATTTCATTTTGAATTGTTAGATGATTGCACATCATTAATAGATCTTCTTTGTATTGAGTATCTTTATAAATCTCTTTTTCATTGCAAATATGTATAATAGCAGAACGTGCTTGTCCGCTTGGGGATAATAACATATGATTGGTAAATCCATTTAGTTTTGTTATGTTAAAAGCATATAAGTTAGTCAGTTCTATTAATTCTTTTAAAATTCCACATTCTATAATATCTTCAGAATAGTTTATAATTAAACTAAGACAATAATCAGACTTTATAATTCCTATCAATGTCTCTTTTTTTAATGCATTCGGAGTGGTATCAGAAAAAATAATATTATGTAAAATATTGTAGCCAGAGGCTTGGTTAAAAAGTTTGTTTGAAATCCATATTTGGTATCTTCGATATGCACAGTTTCCATATTGAAGAATAGCGTTGTAGAAATTTAAATAATTGTTTTTGCAATCATCAAAAGACTTATCAAAAAGATGTTCAAAACATATATCTTCATAAATATCATATTTTAATCTTATCTTATCATCATCAATGCAACAAAGCACATCTTCTGAAATTAGAGCATTTATAATGTCACTATCATAGTCTTCTTTATGGACACCAATTAAAAATCGCATTGATCTAGTAGTAGTTATTTTAACGACAGTGGATAATATTTCATTGTATTTTAAATCATATTTTTTGCAAACATCTTTTAGACAAATAACATTTTCCCAAATAAACTTTCTTAAAACATGTTCATTCTCAAAATTTGATGAGATATTACATTTAGTTATTATTAAATTAAGGTAAAATGGAGATTTGAAAAACTCGCTATATTCAAAGTTTGATGACAACTTAGAAATAATCGGGTATTTATTTTTTATTTTTGAAAATTCATCTGTATCAATATTTCCAATACTATAATAATCCATGTATTTTGACAATGTAAGCAATATTCCGTTATCAGTATTTCTGCAAGATGTTATTATATTAATATTTTTAAAATCATTTGTTAACCAATAAAGTTCTTCCAATAATTCTAATTTTGAGTTTTTATCAGATATAGACTCTATAGAATCTATAAAAAAAATAATTTTTTTGCTTTTTGTATATTTAATTAAATCCTTAATATTAATATCCCATATATTATTCAAATGGTTTGCTTGCAAAAAACTTTCGGCTCTTGCATATAATAAAACATTTTCATTTTCAACTAGATTTTTGCAAAGAGCCGATTTACCACAACCAGCTGGTCCTATTATGCAGATATTGTTTTTGTTTAAAGCTTTAATATTTTCTATATCTTTAGTTCTGTCTATATGATATTCTCCGTTTATAGTATCCACTATTTTAGGAAGATAAAAATTTTTACTACGATCAGATATATGTTTAAGCTTCTCTTGTGTTCTTTCGATTTTCTCTGTCTCATCATGTAAAAGATTGTATAAAGAAGTTTTAAACAATCTATCGTTTTTTGCTCTTTCAATTATTTTTGTTATTGTTATTAGATTTTTAGATTTTCTAAACGATATATTTCCAATTTTATTTTTACCTATATAATCTTTTATTTTTTCTTCATTTGGTGTTAAAGCAAAAAATATTATTTCAGGAATATCTTTGTATTTGTTCGATTTTGAGTCTCTAATCTTTATAAGAGTATTGTGTATTTTTTCATTTAAATCAGACTGAGAAGTAACTTGTACATATAAATTAGAATCTTTCGAAATTAAGTCTATATATGGAAATGTAAATGTTCCAGCATTTAAATTCTCAAATTCTACGCCATACCATAATTTACAAATCTCTTTTGCAAACAACTCATATAATACCGCATTATTAAACAACCCAGCTTTGTTTGCTGTTTTTATTTTTGCAACATATGAAGATAAATATTCAATAATATAATCAATTTCTCTCTCTGCTTTTGTCATATAATTCTCCCATTGCAATCATTATAGCACATTTTTACAAGATTGTTATAAGTATAAATAAAAAAGACCAACTTTTTGGTCTTTAAAATTGGTGCAACCGAGATGATTTGAACATCCGACCTATCGCTTAGGAGGCGATCGCTCTATCCAGCTGAGCTACGGCTGCATATTAAGTTTTTTAGTGGTTTTGGTGCACTTTGGGTGCAAATCGTAATTGTGCGTGTTTTGAGTAGTTGTTAAATGTCCGTGTTTTAGGGATATGTAGCAGTTTTATTTTAGTACAAGTCGGTACTTAGGAGGGAACCGTAATATCCTGTTTTACTACGAGATCATATAAATTATTTTTTAACAAGTATATATTGTGTTTGTTAATACATTTTGCACTTAAATTTATTTTGATTAGCTTAAAAGCAAAGAGAAAATAAAGTCTATTATATACTAACAAGGCAATTAATTATTGCTAATCAATATAAACCTTTGTTAGTATATCATATATTTGTTTTAAATGCAAGAGTTTGAGTTTTTTGTTAAATTGAATTTTATTAATTTTGTATTTTATTTTTAAAAGAAATATAAATTAAAGGAATTTATTCACTATTTGATAGTGTAAGAGAAGATAATACTTCGTCTATTGCTTTTAAAGTTGTAAATTGTAATATTTTTAGTTTTGTGCTAGTAGAATTTGGAATAGACTTTACATACCACATTAAATGCTTCTTAAAATAAGCTACTAAAGTTCTTTCAGATTTAAAATATGTTTTTAATAACTCTAAGTGCTTCTTAATTGCCTGAATTTTAGTATATGGTGGAGTAGTGTTTTTTAATATAGAAAAAATTTCAGGATTTCCCATACTTGCACGACCTATCATAACACCCACACAACCTATTGATTTTGCAAATTCTACGTCTTCTTTAGTCGTAATATCTCCGCTCCATAAAACTGGAATATTGACCGATTGTACTAATTTTTTATATGCAGTTTTATCGACTTCACCTGAATAACCTTGTTCACGTGTACGTGCGTGTAGAGTTAGAAAGGATACTCCTTCTTCTTGGCACATTTTAGCGAATTCAAGGTAATTAATATTGTTGTCTATTCCTAGTCTAAATTTGACAGATACAGGTTTATTGGAATATTTGACAAGAGTGGAAATTACTTTTCTTGTTTTTTCTATATCGCGCATCATTGCAGAGCCATCATTATTTTTTACGATTTTAGGCGCTGGACAACCGCAGTTAAGGTCAATAAAATCGAAGTGAGAAAATCTTTCATCTGATATTAATTGAGCGATTTCTGGGTCGTGAAAAAATACTTGACAACCACGTATTGCATTTGATTCTTCACGCAACATTTTTTCTGTCAGTTTGCTATTGCGTTCAAATGCTTTTAGACTAATCATCTCAGTGACTACCATATCTGCGCCAAAATCGGCACATATTTTTCTAAAAGCAAAATCTGTCACACCTGCCATAGGAGCAAGCGCAATTATAAAGTTCTTGAAATTTAAATCCATAAAATGATTATAATACTTTTTTCATAATTTTGAAAATAATTTGTATTATTTTAAAGATTTGTTTTTAAATTTACTTTTATAAAAAATTAATCACTAAATTAAAAATTTTTAATAATTTTTCATAAAATTTTATTAATTTTCAATAATTTATTTAAATTTACAGAAAATAAAGTTATGAAAAGAAATAATTTGATGACTGGCGCGCTAATAATGTCGGTGGGCGGAGTAATGGCAAAACTATTTAGCGCAATATACCGAATAGCAATAACACGAATTTTAGGCGGAGAAGGAATTGGCTTATATCAATTAGTCTTTCCTTTTTATTCATTGTGCGTTGTGCTTGCGACTGCTGGGCTACCTATGGCAATATCAAAAGTTATAGCAAAAAACAAAAATAGTGAAAAGTCTGTGTTGAAAAAATGCTTATTATTTACAACATTGATTTCTTTAGTTTTAACCTTTATACTACTCATTTCAAGTAGAAGTATGGCTCACATTCAAGGGGTAGATGACATATCAATTTGTTATATGATTCTTGCGCCGAGCATTATAATTGTAAGTACATCGAGTGTGTTGCGTGGTTTTTTCCAAGGGAAAAGGAATTTCACACCTAGTGCTGTTTCTAATATAGTTGAACAATTCGTAAAACTTGTTGTAGGTTTAGTGCTAAGTTTGTCGTTAATTAGTCTTGGTATTTTACCTGCATTAATAGGCGCGTTTGTTAGTATAGTCTTTAGTGAAATAATTTCAATAATTGTACTTTTTGTTTACTATAAGCGCTACACACCAAAAGACGAAAGTGAAAAAGAATTGCCTATGAATAATTTAATCAAAGATATCTTACCTATTGTATTTACTAATATGATTATGCCTATAGCTGTATTCATAGATAGTTTAATTGTAGTAAATTTGTTAGCAGTAAATTTTACGCGCCCTATGTCAATCTTTATGTACGGGCTTGAAAGTGGAGCGGTATCCAGTTTAGCGACGCTACCTACAATATTTTCGTTCGCAATAGCGAGTGTAATTCTACCAAGCATAACAATGCGCTCAAGCAATTTTAACAAAAATCATCAGTTGAGTTTAGCGATAAAAATAATTTTAATTTTATCTATACCTTTCACTTTGCTATTTGTCTTGATACCTGACAGATTAATTGAACTTTTATATTCAAATAGATTAAATGGATTGGGAGTTGAAGGGCTTAATATTAGTTGCAGATTGCTAGCAATTTCTGGGATAGGAGTAGTTTTCTTAGCAATTAATCAAGCATATTCAAGTAGTTTGCAAGCAATAGAATTAAGGTATGTGACAATAAGAAATTTGACTTTAGCGGTTATTGTGAAATTTATAATTGAAATGATATTTTTGCCGAGTGTACTCGTGAATATTTATGCACTTTCGATTGCAAACACTGCCTGCTATTTAACGGCGATGATTCTAAATCATCTTGAGATAAAGAACCATTTTAATCTAAGCATAAGTTCTAAATTTTATACAAAATTATTCTTTTCTAATCTATTAATGACGTTGGCACTTATAACTGTTTTAGTATTTAATAATAGTTGGCAAAATACTATTTTAGCTTTGTCAGTTGCGGGTATTGTATATTTAGCAAGTTTATTCTATACAAAGATATTTAGCGATAAAGACCGCGCGATGTTAAAATATAAATTAAAATAATACGAATAAATTTCAATCCGTTGGCAAAAATCAGAGCGGAGGGTAAATATGAATAAAAATGAGTTCGTAAATCAAGTATATTCAAAAACTGGATTAACAAAAAAAGATTGTAAATTATGTCTTGATGCAATTATTAATGTTATTAAGCAAGCATTGATAGAGGGTGATAGTGTGACACTATCTAATTTCGGAAGATTTAAGGTTAGTGAAATTAAATCAAAACAAATGTATAATTTTAAAACAAAATCTATGCATACCGTAGAAGCACGAAAATCTCCTTCTTTTAAGCCTAGTTTGAATTTAAAGCAGTGTATTAAATAATTAAAAAAGATAATATCGTTAAGGTATTATCTTTTTAAGTTAAAATATAAGATTTTGTATATAATCGTATAGAAATAAATAAACATATAAACTTATTAAATTATTAAATTATTAAATTATTAAATTATTAAATTATTAAATTATTAAATTATTTCTTGCGCTTTGATTTGAAAAAGTCTTTAATTAATTTAACATTTTCCGCTTCATAATTTGTTAGTTGGACTGCTTTTGTTGTGTGATTAAGGGTACTATCTAAAATATTAAACCTAGAAATTCCACCGCTAGACTCATCTTTAACGGCATAATATACTGTTCGAATCCTAGCATTAATTATAGCGCCAGCGCACATTGGACAGGGCTCTAAAGTCACGTACATATCGCAATCATCTAGTCGCCACGAATGTAATTTTTTATTTGCCTTTTCAATCGCTTTAACTTCGGCGTGGTGAGTAGCAATTTGGTCTTTTTCACGCGTGTTGAAGGCGCGCGCAATTATTTTATCGTCCTTTACGATAATTGCGCCAATAGGAACTTCTTCTAGCGTACGCGCTTTGCAACCTTGATAGGTAGCCTGTTTCATGTAATCCATTTTGTTTTCCATTACTCTTATTTTGCACATTTGGTAAAGTAAAGTCAATTTCTTTTGCGTACTGATTTGCTTTTTCTAGTGCAATAAGTGGCACGTCTTTGTTCCTAGCATAAATTTCGGGTAAATATTCTTCGCCTATGGGGTGTGGCAAGCTGTTATCTCCGACTTCGATAGTGTAAGCTGGAATTTTTAAACTATTTATGCACCAATCTTTGTATCCGCCTGTGGAATTCTCAGTAAAGACGAGCGGGTAGCCGGTCACTTCACTTAATGCTTCGCCTATAGTTTGGTCACGTGCAATGTTTTCACTTGTTTCATTTTCAAAACCGTAATAAATTATATTGCCTTTGCTATGGTAAGAAATAGTTAATAGTGGACGAGTGCGCAGTGTAAAATTAATTAAAGACTGAACTTCGCGTTCGCTGTTTGGGTAAAAGCCAATGAAGTCTTCAGTCGATGGGCAGAAAACATTTTGACTACCGCCTCCCCACAGCGCATCAAAATTTGTGTTTAGGTCAACAAGATTTATATTTGCTTTATATTGCGAAAAATCAGTACTCGAATTATTAGCCATAATTAAATAATTTTTAGTAATTTCACAATTAACGCTATCAATTCCGTCTAAAACGATTTCCGCGCCGTCTGGATTAACTAAAAATACGAAATAAATACCGCCGTTTTTTACTAAATCATTATTGTGAAGATTCCTTGCCATTTCAACTAATAAAAGTGAAGTTATGTACTCGCGCGCGTGTATTCCGCCTTGAATTAAAATTTGAGTTCCACTATAGTCGCCTACGTGTGTAGCAAGGATATTTTTCCCTAAAACAGATTTGCCTGCATTAAAAAGTTCTAGTCCTTCTTCTTGAAGCTGGACTATTCTATTAATCAATTCTTGATATGTCATAATCACCTCTATTTGTGATATGCAATATTTTTTACAATTGTGAATGAGCGGTAAAGTTGTTCTAAGAAAATGACGCGCATAAGTTGGTGCGGAAAGGTCATTTTTGAAAAACTTATTTTTTCATTACATTTTAATTTAATGTCTTCCGCAATACCGTTTGACGCGCCGATGATAAAGGTTATTTCGCTTGTACTTAATGACAAATTATCTATTTTGTTCGCGAGTTCAACACTTGAAAGCATTTTTCCGTTAATATCTAATGCTATTGTATAGCCTTTTAAGTGCTTTTCAATTTCGACAGCATCTTTTTTTAGGGCAATTTGTATGTCTTTTTGCGAATTTGAAGTGGGTACGTGTTCATTTAGTTCGATTATTTTAACGTTGGCAAATCGAGTTAGTCGTTTTAGATATTCGTTTATTGCGTCCACGTAGAACTTTTCTTTGATGTCACCCATTGCAATAATGTTTATCTTAAGCATACTTCTCCTTAAATTAAACCATAAATAAAACTGGTTATTGTGATTAAACTTCCTAATACAATACTTGAATAGAAAAATATTTTTTCATTAAAATACAATTTCCTTCCCTTTGGAATTGATTCAGCGACTGGTGATAACTTGCATTTTTTCAATATATCATTTGCCACATTTATTCTAACCTGCGCTTCTTCTATAGATAAATTAGATAGCTTTAGCGAGTCGATAATCTTTTTAACGTCCGATTTTGCTTTTTCAATAGCTAACCGTTTAGTTAGATATAGATATAACCATACCATAAGCGCGATAAATAAACTTAATGAAATTACAAATAGGAATACATTGCTCATTAAAAGTGATTGAATTTCATAATAAAGACTAGCAAAAGACCAATCTAAATAATATCCATAATAGAAATATATGCTAAGCGCGTTGTTCATAAAGTGTATAATCATACTCGGGTATATGCTTCCACTAGCCAATGATGCGTATCCCATTAAACAGCCTAAGATTGTAGCATAGAAAAATTGATTAATATTCATATGCATTAATCCAAATAAGATAGAAGAAGCGAGTAAGCAAAAGCGTGGATTTGCATATTTTTTACCCGCATTTAGTACAAGACCGCGGTGCAAAATTTCTTCACAAAATCCGGGTAATACAGCAGTTAATAAAAATTCTTGCAACAACATTGAATAATTAAATTCAACCGTGGTAGGAGTGCCTATATTTTCAAAACCAAGTAGCGAAATAATAGTTTGTGTTGCGTTGGCAACAAAAGTATTAATAAAATACAATACAAAACCTAGAATTACAGATATAATTAGGGCAGAAGCACTTATTTTTTTGAATCCAAAATCACGAAATGTCTGCTTTACGTTTTTAGTCACTAATAGCGAATACATAAGTAGCGGAATTGCGAACATTACTACAATTTGTATTAAGAAAGTCGTTATATATGAATTGTCAAAGATTCCCATATATCCTAATACAAAAATTACCGCTATACACAGCATAGCAATAAAATATATTAAGTTAATTTTAAAGAATGTTGATTTTTTCATTTTTTATTTTATAGTCTATTAAAATTAATGATAATGTAAATTATAATCATTATAACTAAACTTAGATATAAATATAATTTTTCGTTATTTGATAATTTAATTGCGCTTCCTTTATTTTTCCTTAAAGTAAAGTAGAGTATTATTCCTAAATATATACAAAATAGTATAACAGCAAGGAGGATATAAGTCCAATGATTAAAGACTAAACTTATATTAAGATAAGATAGAGTTAATGATAGAAAGTTATTTACTGCGTGAACGATGATAGTATATAATATGTTGTTCTCATTATACATTATTACACCTAAAAGCATACCAATCAAGATAGGATATAACGTTTGCTCGAACGACATATGATAAAGTGAAAACATAATGCTAGATATTAAAATTGAAAATGCTTTACCATTTTCTTTTAATCCTTTAAATATTAACCCTCTAAATAAAAGTTCTTCGCATATTGCAGGGAATAAGACTAAAGAGAAAATTGAAATAATGTATGCAGGGGTATCTAGTTCGTAAGATATTGTATTTAAAGGTATTCCCAATTTTATTAAAAGTGTATCAATGCAGTTTACGATAGGGGTTAGAGCAAAGAATGAAATTATAGCAATTAAAATATATAAGAATATTTTTTTTGTATTCGGCTTTGAAATAATTTTATTATCTTTTTTTCTATTAAATAAAATGAAAATTAATACCATTGTCAAATCAAATACAGCCACATTTAATAAATAGCCATAAGGATTTTCTATAAAACTTATAAAAACATTACTATCTAAGTTGAGAAAAGAGCAAATAGTGACTCCAATAAGTAAAAAAACTATACTTGCGAACTGACAAGCAAAGAAACTAATTATGAAGCCTAATGAAGAAATTGTTGTATTTAATTTTTGTTTTTCCACATAAATATTATAATATATAAACAATTTTTTAGCAAATATTATAATAATTATAATTAATATAAAATTTTTCTTATTTTATATTTTATTCTAACATAAATTAACATAAATTAAAATTTAATAAATATATTAAAATATGTTAGAATTAAATGATTTAGAAAATATTGATAAAGCGACCCTATTATTAATGAATATTGTCATATCAAATTCGGCAATAATTGGGAAAAATGTCAAACTAGGTTCGAATGTAATAATTTCAGGTAAGTCAATAATTGAAGATAATGTTGAAATAGGGTCTAATTCACACATAGAAAATTCGCATATTTATAAAGACGTTAAAATTCGTTCTAGTTATATTCAAGATTCTGCTGTTAAAGATAAATGTAATATAGGACCTTTTTCGCATATTAGGGCGGAATCAGTTATTGAAGCTAATTGTAGGATTGGAAATTTCGTAGAAATAAAAAATTCAACGATTGGCGAGAATTCTAAATGTGCACATTTATCATATGTAGGAGATGCAATAATCGGGAAAAATTGTAATATTGGTTGCGGAGTAGTATTTTGTAATTACGATGGCGAGCAAAAGTATAGAACAACGGTAGGAGATGATTGTTTCATAGGGTCTAATACTAATATTATTGCGCCTATAAAAATTAGCGATAAGGCATATATTGCAGCTGGTAGTACAATAAATAAAGATATAGCTAGTGGAGAGTTCGCAATAGCGCGTGCTAGACAAGAGAATAAAAACAACTTTAACAATCCTTACATAAAAAATTTAGCAAATAAAAAATCAGATAGTAATAATTAAAAGATTAAATAAAGATATAAATTTCATATAAATATAATTATTTAATATTAAAAAAATTACATAAATACAATTAAATTAAATTTTAAAAATCTATAAAATATATTTATTGGAAATAAAAATATATAAAAATTAACAAAAAATCATAAAAAATAATAAAAATACACTTAATTTATAGGATTTCAAGTATATTTTTTAATGATTTATTTATTTTTTTGAATTTTCAATATATTTTAAGTATTCAGAATAAATTATATCAGCAAGAGCTTCTGGAGAAATATTTTCGCTAGA
The DNA here is from genome assembly GCA_944377165.1 of uncultured Clostridia bacterium. Lineage (GTDB taxonomy): Bacteria > Bacillota > Clostridia > Christensenellales > UBA1242 > Onthoplasma. Next base: position 110,583 of record CALWEJ010000002.1, read on the forward strand.
AATAACTAAATCATAATTATTTGGGTCTGCCATATTTACATTGTATAATTTATTATATCGTTCAATTTCTAATTTCTCTCTATTTAAAAGTGAATTTAAAGCGGACTCTTTATTTTTATAAATATATTTATCTTTTCTATCTGAGTTTAATAATCTATTTGCCATTTCATCTTCACTTAAATCTACATATACTTTAAATGAGTGTGGGACAAAATGCCAAGCCATTCTACTATCAAATATCAATTTTTCATTAGCTCTATCACGTCCGATGCGCGCTGTTTCATTATCAATTAATTGGTCAAACGAACTATCAGATGAGCATAACTTGTTAAATTCTTCTATTGTGATTCCGCGTTTGTTAGCTTCTTCTTTAAAGATATTTCCTATCGCAATATGTTCGAATCCGTATTTTGATGCTAAAATTTTTGCAACTGTAGATTTTCCGCTACAAGGTTTTCCTGTTATAGTAATCATATTTCTCCCTCAATAACAACGTCGTTGTCTATAGATGTATCATTTTCGTTTTTATTTTCCCAATAGTTTAGTTCTTCTTCTAAACGAGAAATTTCTTTTTGCTGTTCAGCTATTAGATTTTGTTTGTTTTTTATATTCACAATTTGCACAACAGAAATAACAAACAATAATATTATAAGGATTATTGCTAAAATTATAAATAATTTAATTTTATTTTGAGCTTGCATTTTTAATTATTTTCCTTTTCTTGCGTTTTTCTATTTTTAAAGCGCGCTTTTCTTTAAGTAGGGCAAGTTTATTTTTGTGTCGAATTTGTTTTTCTAATTTTACTTTTTCACGTAATAGTTTTCGCGTGTCATATTTAGCTTTTAAAAAATTATACCACTTTAGACTAATAAAATCAACTAAATTAATACTAAGCCTATTTATCCAGAATATTCCTAAAATAAATGATAAAATTAAGACATATGATAAATGTCCAAAATTATAAAAATTTAATAAAATTACAAAAAATATTGCAAAAAATGTATAAAAAATGCTATCAAAAATGATTTTTTGATAAATTTTTAAATATTTCTTCAAAAAAATAATTGAAAATATCTCTAAAATTATACCAAAAATAAATCCCCAAAATAGGAATACGAAAAATATAAATAATTGGTTATTTGTTGAAAATATCATTTAAAAATTTTCCTAAAAAATGGTTCTTTGCTTTTCCCTTCAACAAAGCGTAAGCTATCTATATTCCCTGATATTTCTGCGCGCTTTGAATTATCGTCTAATTTGATTAATTCAAGGCTAGTACCAGAAATCATTAGACCGCCGTAAACTGTAGCTAATTGAATTAAATCAGGCTTTAAACTAACAATTTTTTCTGTCCCTGTAATAGATAGCAAATTTCTATTATTTAATGTGATAATTTGTTCTTTATTTTTTACGTCTTTATTTTCAATTTTATTTTCCATAAAATAATATATTTTTAATTATTTTCAATTATGCAAATATTTAATTTATTTTAAATTAATCGGAAATTTATTTGACAAAATATTACAATTATTTTTATAATTAAAAAGAGTAATTTTAAATTAATTATTTATTAATTTATTTAATATTAAAATATTTATTGCGTTTTAGCGCAAATTAAATTAGGGGTTAAAATGAGAAAATTTAGGGGTGTAGTTTTAATTGTAATAGCATTCATCTCGTGCTTTGTTTTTTCTGCGTGCGGAAAAGATTATTCATCTCTAAAAATGAGTTTCTATTCTAGTGATGGAGAAAGTATTTCGAATATTAATCTAATCCTAGATGAAAATAATACTGCTACTATCGGTGTAAAATTTGAAGGGATAGAAACAGACGATATAGGAAGCATTAGTGCGCGAACTGAACCCGCTAATCTAGCTGACACACCAATAGGCAATTTAGAAGGGAATACATATTTTATAACAATTAGTGCTAATATGGTCAGCAGTGACAATGCAAGATTAATTGTACATCACGATAGTTCGGGCAAAGAGGCGAGTATTCCGCTTTCAATAAGTAAGCGCTCGACAAATAATGGCATATCGCTAATTAATGAAAATTATTTCTTACCAATTAAAGGTGAAGAATATACTGCAATTATTGACCCATACGATATTATTAGTATAGACGGTTCGGAAGATGTCTATTTTGCTTTGAGTGATAACTCTAATATGGGCGCACTAACTAGCATAACTGAGTCAATTAATGGTGAAGAATTGATTACAGGCTTTACTGTCCCTAATACAATTCAGACAGGGTTTAAGGTTGATTTAATTCCTGTTTTAGTTCTTAATCAAGATACTAACAGACATTTGACCGACTATACGTTCAGTTTAAATTTTGTTCGTCAATTTAATGAAAGTGAAATAGTGATTGATACCGACCAACTTCACGAGCCATATATAAATAACGAACCGATTGTTTTAATCGCTGGAGATACAGATTCGAATCTTTCTCCAGACGGCGAATCATATAACTATAATAACGTGCACGTTGAATTAAAGCTAATGGCAGACGAATTAATTGACCTAACTAATGTAGATGGTGTAAATTTTTATAACTACTACACTGTTAAGGCAACATATGACGATAGTCTTCCTTTACGAGTAGAATATAGTGCAAACAAAGTAATATTTACCGCCACCGATTATTTTGCAGATGAAACAGATGTGAAGCTTGAATTGATTCCTAAGGGAAGCGGGCAAGTAGAGAGCATAGTTAAGTCGTTTAAAATTAAGTGCGCGGTTAAGCCAAATAACATTGAAATAGCTATGCAAGATGAGATAATAGATACGGATTCAACTCTAAGTCTATTTGACTATTATCCAAACTCTTTAGGTGCGAAATTTGACTTTAGCGTAATGCCTGAGATAGCATACTCTGACTTATCAAATATAAGATTACAGGTGACTCCACAACTCTTAAATATAAGGGTGAATTTCGGAAACGATAATGTAAACGTCATTTATACAGACGATAGTTTCACTACTTTAAACACGAATACTAGTGTCACTCATAACGACGGCACTGTCACACAATTCGGCGACAATATGTATTTATTGCAGTTCTATAAAGGTTCAACTCCGCTTAAATTCTATTACGACGCAGGGTTAAATAAGTTTGTTTCAGAAGAAATAACAGAGAATGATGTAGTATTTGTAAAATATGTAGAAACTGACAGCATAGTTGACAGATTCGGGACATTAATGTTTGACGTATGCAATTATTATTCAGGTGATTTAGATTATTTACAAAATATCAAAACACTTTCTAAGACTCTTACTTTCAACCGCAGAGATGGAGTATCTGATTTAACAATCAATGCAGGCTATATCAGTATCGACGGAAATCACGACCAAACATTTTATCAAAACGCAGAAGGTTCTATCGAAGTTAAGCAGTTATATTTAGACCGTAATCAAGGAATAGATAATCCTAATGCAACTACATATTTCATTTATGTAAAAGATGTGTTGGGCGAGCAGGGGAATAATTTAACTAGCGCTACATTTGATGTAAAAGTTGTTGGAGGGGGAGATAATCCTTTAAAAGTAAAACAATATGCAGTTAATGACGGAAACGCAAAAGATATAGTTGGTCAAACTGAGATAAAATTCAACTACACGTCCGAACTAATATACAACGATATTTTGTTAGTATTTGATAGTAATACAGACATAGGCGATTACGAAATTTATATCTATTTCCCTAACTATGACGGCGGAGAAAATGGATTTGTAAAAATTGATTGTAAAGTATATCAATCGCTAACAGAAAAAGATATTGAATATGTGATTGAACAAAACGATACTGCGTTTAAAAACTTCTTAGGGTTTAACTTCGATGGAACTAAACAATATTTATTCGATGAATATCAGTCCGATTATATTGTTGCTAGCGGTCAAGAATTAAATTTCGCTATTGACTTAGATGAAGTGTATGAAGTTGAATCGTATTTATTTACAGCGGATTATACCGGTGGCGGAAATTATACTGCAAATGAATTTATTAGTATAAAAAATAATGGTGCGAATGATAGCACTGCAAAATTGTCTTTCGTTAAAGGTAGTTTTGTAGATGGTATTCAATATGTCACTCTACACTCATTTATCACTGTGGAAAATTATTCTAATATTGTGACTATTGACGGAACGAATACTATCGAACTTGCTTTAACCTTCTTCATATACGAGCCTATTAGTTTAGAAGATATTAATACAAATATAACAATAGACGGGCAAACCCTTAAAGCTAGTAGCGAAACTAGATATATGAATGAATGTTTAGGCGCATATTACAAAAATTTATCAGTTGCCGAACTTTCTATCGCGTTATCGGACGAATCGTTATGGAATTATGTGCTAAAAACTAATAGTAATGAATCGACAGACGATAATAATGAAGACGTCAATACCGAAATTCCAACAGAAAATCCAACCGAAACTTCAGGAGATAATACTTCTGAGAATGAGAATGCGGAAGGTGACACAGGTTCGAGCGAAAACAATAATCAAAATCCTATATACGTGACTTGGAGTAGCGAAACGGATAGCGACCTTGTTGAAATTTTATCTCAGGATTATAATTCTATAGAACTTAAATTCAACAATAATTCGTCATATACAGCATATTCAGTTGTTATTTATGCAACTTTTGTACAATTTAATCAAAAACCTTTCACTTTGATATTTACGATAAATGTGGAAGTGCCGGTTTTAACTGAACACGTGCAAATACTCAGCGAATTAGAAGAAATTGTAGAAGGAAGCACTGATTATAGCCTAAACTTAAAAGCAGGCGAAGTATATACTCTTACTGCTAAAAACATTGCAGGAAATAGAGAAGTGACGTCGCCAGAAGTCTATATGGTAGTAGTTGACCGATTCGGTAATGTAAGTACTAATAATGTCACTGTAGATAATGAAAATCTCACTTTAACAGTGAACGATAACTTATTGGGCGGAAATGACCTTAAATTAATAGTGTTTGCTAAAGATGCTTTGAGTGAAAATTTAGAGCATTTTGCATCAGGATATAATGACCCTAAAACATTTATCTTAAATGGTTGGGACGCGACGACTGAAGGCAGTTTCTATGAAGCTTATATAGTAATAGATTTGATTTTATCAAACGGAACTATTAGTCACCCATATATGATATACAATGCAGACGATTTTTGGGAAATTAATTATAGCGATGCAATGAAAAGCGCTAATTACAAACTCGTCGCAAATATTAATCTAAATAACACTACTTATTTAGGACCTAGAGTTATAGACGGATTTAGTGGTTCAATTAGTACATATGTTGATGATAAGGGTACTGAATATATGTACACTATTTCTGGATTGACATTAGACGAAAATAATAGAAATTTATTTACAAATTTCTTAGGAAGCATATCTAATATTAACTTTAATGTTCTATATAATTACAATTTGTCACTATCAAAAGAGAGCGAGAAATTAGGTATATTCGCTACAAATGAAGGCTCAATAATTAACACTACTGTCACATTCACAACTAACAGTTCAGCAAATTTAGTCGGTAGCGATAGCACTATTAACTTTGGTGGGCTAGTAGGCGAAAATTATGGAGAAATTAAATATACATCAAATATCATTATAGGTGCTAGCGGAAGCATTACACTAACCGGCAATGCGAACGTGAATTTCGGCGGACTCGTCGGTTTAAATAGCGCTACAATCTCTGGTTATTCAGGGGAAGAAAGTGCACTAAATGCTAATTCGACTGATACGACAACTGATAGTAATAACAAAAATATTATATTCGGTATATTTATCGGCAATGACGGTGCAATCGCTAATGTAAATATCATTTCGAATATGACAAACAATAATAGTTCGTTAGGTGGAGTTATCGGTGAGAACGAGATAGATGCATCAATTAGCAACGCGTTTGTGACAGGGAATATAGATGCGACGCATAACAATGTTGGTGGTGTTATAGGTAGGAATTTAGGTGTTAAACATAGTGTATTAGTAGCATTAGATGGCACTACTAATAATATAATCGATTTGACTGTACAAGATAACAATGTAAATTATAGTGTATATAAAGTCACGTCTATAGTTAAAATCGCATCTACAGGCGACAATATAGGCGGAGTGACAGGAATAGACACAAACGGTATTTATAGCGAAGTCAAATATCAGATAATGTCCGATTCGGCTAGGTCTATAGTCGGAGGAAATAACGTTGCAGGAATAATTGGAAATGCAACAAATAGTTATCTTGAATATAGCTCAGTATATAGCTATCGTTGGGATTATGCGTCTTGTAGTGCTATTGAAGGAGAAGAAGACATTTCAGGATATAACTATGTATCAGGACTTATCGGTATAGCGAACGACGGTGTGACAAACGTTTCAAGTGGAGCAAAATATGCGGTTAGTTCAGTAAATAAATCTAATGTGAACGCGTATATTTCAGGTGAAGGTAATACTTCAGGCATAATATCAGTGAACATTTCTAGTTCTGTTCGATCACCACTAATCATATATTCATCATTTATAGGTAAATTAACTGGCGCGAATACGCAAAATCGATTAGTTGTATCAAATATAGATAATACTTCACTTCTATCTAATCAAGTATTTTCAGTGAATGGAATATTTGAAAATAGTGACACATTTAATTGGACTATTAAAAATCCTAGTGAGTTAAATAGTGATATATGGGGATATAATGCAGGTATAAACGGCGGATATATTTACGTAATGAAAGACGGCGAACCAATATTTGACCGCGTGCCTAGCGATATTACAGCGACACCATCAGATAATGTAAATTCATTTGAAGATAATGTTATATATTTAGAATATTATAACTTTATGAATGACGAAGATAGTTCAATAACTATTAGAGAGAACACTTATTCTATACTAGATATATTAAACTTTACTATAAGTCCTTCAGATTTAGACAATGTACGTATTAATGTGGCTAGTTCAAATTCGAATGTAGTTATGATTTCAAATAGCAATATTTTAGTACGTGGCATCGGTCAGGCAACTATCACATTTAGCGCGCAGTTGAATGAAGATATAAATACAAGTGTGACGATATATGTAGGACTTCCTTTAGGTAATATATTTAATATTAGTCGTTCGAGTGTGGATAGTAGTTTATCTATAAATAATACAGATTTACGCATTGCTAAAGACAACGGAGAACAATTCTACATTATTTCTTCAGGCGAAGAAGATTATTTGGGCAATACATATTCGTATGAAACAAATAAGAACGTAAATCTACATATAGAAGCAAGCACTCCTGCAAGTTATAATATAGATGGTTCTAGCGAAGATGGGCATACTAACATAAATTATTATCTAAATATTAGCGGAGTTAATTTAACGTATAAAGAAGAAAAAGATACCTATGATATTTGGGAAGTAGATTTAAGTTATGACACATTATTCAGTATATTTGTATTAAACAAATTAGAAGGTGGAAAGTTTGCTTTCAGTGTGACACCGTATATTATGGTGGCGGAGCAATATAGATTAACATTTGATAAAAATGTTGTAGTATTTGATTTATATACTCGGAGCGGGCCAACTTCCGTTTCATTGAATTATAACAGCCTTATCCTTTACCCTAATGACGAAACAACTTTGTCAGCATATATCTCAACAGACGTTGAACTAGACGAAACAGACTTTAGGGATATGCTAAATTTGACTTTCGATAATGTTGTAGTTAATACTGGGGATTATGATAAATATATTGACATTTTATCTTTAGGCAGTTTAAATGAAAACACAAATCAACAGATAGTGACATTCTCTGTTAAATTTAACAAGGACGATAGTATTAGCGAAACAATCACACACTCTCTTGATTTAAGTATAGACATTGAAAACGGCAATAGTGCTAAAGTGGAATTCACTTTAATACCACAACGAATAAATACTCTTGATGTTAAGAATTATCTTGTAAATGAAAAGGGCGAATTAACTGCTAGTGATATTATTAAATCAGGTAGTGACGAAGAGCCTAATACTTACGGAATAATAATCATAAATGTTGCACCTATTAACGCATACTATGATTACTTAGAAATTAGTGACATCACAGGTAGAGAACTAATCGTGTTTACGCAGGTAGATGCGGAGCATAATAGAGTTGGTGTTGATATTCCTTCACGTGACGGAAATGGAATAATTTTAAATAAAATGTCGGACAAAACAATATATGTTAAAACATTGATTAGTAGAAATTATTCTTCAATAATGCACACTATTCAAGTAAAAGCATATGTGTTTAATGATGGTGCTAACGATACAAATAAGTTAGACGATATTTGTGTTTCTCCAAGTACGATAAATGTGACCGCTCGTATGATGCCTAACATAACGATGAATTATATTAGGCCAGACGGCAGTATAGAGAGAGAACAAACTACAAAGCATTTAGCAATAGGTACAGTAAACGATTTCTTAATATACGCAACAAACGCAGATAGCGCTATACCGACATTTAGTTATTCGTTGTCAAAGGCTGGGGCAGTTGACTTAGATTTCAACGACTATTTCATAGAATTATCTTCTAATACTAATTTCTATCAATTAACTCCACGTCAAAATGCTAATTTTAGAGATCTATTAGGTTATACTCTTACAATTACAGCAACAGCAACGGCTACTAACGAAAACGGCGATTTCGATACAACAAGCAAGAGTTTAAGCTTTACATTCGTAAATTTTGTAGTACATAATGTTAGCATTTCACACTCAGTAAATAATGGCTCAACTCTTTACGGAAATTATGGTGTAGATATTGATTTCTACTTCTATTTTGACAGTAATGATATTAGTTTCTACGGCAACGACGGAAATAATATTTATTATGACTCTACTATAACTAGCAAAGAGCAAGGAACAATTTACTATATAAATGAAATACTTAAGAATTTAAATTCAAGTTTAAGTTTATTTAATTTTAATGAATTTATATCAGAAAATGAAGACAGTACTATTGAAATAGATACGACTAATTCAATTTTGACGTTAAAAAATAATGGTATAGAAGTTTTAACTATCAAGAATAATAGATATACTTATACAATTAATGTCACAGGCAACGAAGAAATTGATAGTATGAACATTATTTTCTTCTTAGATGTGAATGAATTTAACTGGAGTTTTGCTAGTGAAGATGCAGAAAAACAATCAAATAATACCCAATTAAAGTATGATTTAGAGTATGGTTTAAGTTTTACTAATGCGCTCACTAATCACGAAACAAATTTGATTGTGACGGCAGAAGAATTCTTAAATATGGAGTCTGGTACAGGTTATACTTTAGGACAAGATATAACATTAGAAAATTATACTCCGCTTGACTTGAATTTAACCTACTTTGACGGAAACGGACATACGATTACTATTAAGAATTTCTCTACATTCGCAGACGCAAATATTATGGCTGGATTATTCGAACAAGTATATGAAGGTATGCGCGTAGAGAATCTTGAAGTGCATTATAGCGAAGGGGATAAAACAGGATTTGGAACATACAAGCGTACTTCGACGAGCTTTGATGTCACATATTACGATATAACAAAGAACTCTGAAGTTGATTATGAATCTGTTATATTCGGCGGAATTACTCCTTCAAATTCAGGTATTATTACGAATTGTAAAGTAAGCGGTATAATGGCTCTTACTGCGCCTACAGTCGAAGCTAAGGTGAGCGGATTAAATGTCGCTTTCTATATCGGTGGACTTGTTGGCAACAACAATTCTACTGGCTATATTACAAATTCGGTTAGCGAATTGCAGATTTTCGCTAAGGCGAATATTGGGGGCTTTGTTTACTCGAATGCGGGTAAGATTGTATCTAGCGCTTTCGATGCAAATACTACAACTACAGTAGCTGGTACGATTTCACAAAATAAACACGGATTAATTTATGCATATAATAGAACCAACAGTTATACAAATGTTATACAAGTATCCGGTTTTGCAGTGAATAATAGCGGTGAAATATCTATGAGCTATGTGGAATCTGGAGTCACATATGCTACTTTAGGCGCTTCAGCTTCTAACAATAACCCTATAGGAAATATTTCAGCGAAAGACGTTTCAGCAGGATTTGTATATAGCAACAGCGGTCTAGTTTATGATTCATACGTCCTAATGGAACAAGTTGGAGATAATAGTAATAACATATTTTCAGGTTTTGTAAACTCTAATTCGGCTAGCATTGAAAATTGTTATACAATGATTAATAATGGTAATAAGTCAAGTGCGATTATTAATATGTTTGCGCCTTACGGAACTACAGGAATAACTAATAGTTATGAGATAAAAATACCGGTCGTTGGTTATACTAACGGAATTGAGGGCTTAAACGAAATAGAATTTAATAACCGATTTGATGTTAATCAATACAAAACGTTTACTTTCGGCGATAATACAAGCGCAGTTTGGACGATTAGCGGAACTAATACTCCAAAACTCGTTTCGACTATTGAAAAAGTAGAGTTTAATGGCACTGAAAAACCAGACGGCAATTTAGTTAATATCGACGGAGTAGATTATTACAAGAACTATTACGGATTAAGGAAAATCACGCGTGAAGATAACCCTATCTACGACGAAAATGGAAATGTAGTAGGTTATAACTATAAGTGGATTGTAAGTGATAATGGCTATGGCGAGAGCTCTAACCCTATTCTAATTTACGATTTAAATTCGTTTGAAACGTATTTCATACAGTCTAATATGGGTGCATATTTTAGATTTGTTTCAGACATTGACTTTAGCTCTAAGAGCGCTAATCCTACAACTAGCAATTTGACTTTCTCAGGGAATATTCAAGGTAATAATATGCGAATAGACGGCCTTATGATTTATTCATTAGAAAGTCTTGAATCTATTGGTCTATTTGGGAAAATCGAGAGTGCGGATAGTTCGGCATATAACTCAATTAGAAATCTAAAAGTTAATGCTTCTTCTATTTTAGCTAGTAGAACGCAGTCGGTAGGTGTTTTGGCAGGTATTATTCAAGATTATCGCTTGTACAATATTGAATTAAGTGCAGACGATGTTATTGTTGGTTCAAATGCGGTCGGCGGTTTAGCAGGTATCGTTAGAGGTAGATTTGATATTCAAAATATTTCAAGCTCGGTAAGTGTAAATAGTGTACGTGCTTCAACTCAATATCAATATTCGATTTATGAGTCAATTAATAATCGTTCAGAAATATCTTCTAACCTTGATACAATTTATTACGCAGGAAGTATTGCAGGAATTTTGGACGGATATGATAGTAGCAATTATGATATCACGAAAGCAAGAGATTTAATTGAAGCTAATTATTTCGTTGCGGACGACTTGTACGTTAGCGGAAATATTACAGCAATTGGTGACACAGTAGGTGCTATGTTCGGATTGGTTGGCGAGAGAGTAAAAGTTTCTTCTGCTAGTGTAGAACTTTCTGGCGGAATACTATACGGATATCAATATAGCGCTGGACTTGTGGGTGAAAATCGTGGTTGGATTGAATCAGCAACTGTTAGTAGCGAGACATTGAATTTATTTGAATATTCTAATAATGTTAATGCCGGGATTGTAGGATTTAACCTTGGTGGAATTATATTAAATAGTAGTGCGGATATAGTTATTACAAAAGATAATACTTCTTCAACTGCAGGTGGAATTGTCGGTAGAAACCTTAATGGTTATATCAATTCAAGTGCGTTTAGTGGAGAAATCATAAGTTTCTATGCTGGTGGTATAATGGGTGCTGATTATACTTACGAGACGTTCATTAATCGTACTAGCGGTTCGGGAGCTATTGATAGAAATAATCTAAATGTATTGTTGGAAAATAAAGTTGAATATACATCTAATGGCATAGAGCTTAATCAATTCAGCGACTTGTCTATTTCAAAGGATAGCCTTGAATATTGGTTAGATAATACACGCGAGTTCTATTCATATCAAGTCAATCAAACAGATTTTGATTCTGCTATAAATTATAGTAAAGTCTTAGGTCTATTCGTTGGCTTAAGAACTAACGGAATAGATTATTCAGGCTTAACTTATGGACTTTCCGATAATGGATTTATAATTTATCCTACTGATTCAAACATTACTAATTCGGAAGTCGGATTAGTGCAAAATGCAAACTTGATAGGAAATGTACAATATGACCTTCCTTATGCTAACATTTTCACGTCAATTACAGTTGATTATACTTACATTACTTACATAGTAGGTTCTAGTGTTAGCGCGTTTGATTCGTGGACTAGAAATAGTTATGACGATGAAATGATTGTGTTTACAAATTCAACTGATATTAGCTATCCATTCGGAAAAGTTGAAGGATTTTATGCTCGTGGTGATAGGAATAATGTCTATTTACGAAATGTTTTAGCTGAGTTAACTTTTGACTATTCATATTTGTTAGATAACTTTATAATAGATGAGGAAAATCCTTTAACTGTTAAAGTCAATTCAACTGAATTAAGTGAAATAGAAGATAATATAATTAATCTTAAATTTAGTAGTAATGTATGTACTTTAGAGTTCAATGGCACGTCAGCTACTACGAACTTAGCATTAAAAATTACAATAAGAATAAGTAAAGTAGATTGACAAAATTACAAAAATCATTAAAATAATCAATATGAAAATTGATTATAATAAGTTAATGTATGAAGAAATAAGCAGTTTTGGTGATAAACCAAGACTGCTTTTGCATTGTTGTTGCGCGCCTTGTTCAAGTGCGGTTATAGAAAAAATTGCTAAATATTTTTCTATTACATACCTTTATTTTAACCCTAATATTTATCCTGAAGACGAGTATTATCGAAGGAAGGACGAGTTTTCAAAATTAGGTGTTAATGTAGTAGATATAGGCTATGACCATAACGAATTTGTCCAACTTGTAAAAGGTCACGAATTAGATAAAGAGGGCGGAGATAGATGTAGAATTTGTATTGCATATAGACTAGATAAAGCTTTTTCTTTTGCGCTAGAGAATGGTTTTGAAATAGTGACAACCACTTTGTCTATCAGTCCACATAAAGATGCACAATTTATTAATATGCTAGGCGAAAATCTAGAGAAAAAGTATGGTATTAAATATCTTCACGCAGACTTTAAAAAAGAAAACGGCTATTTGCGTAGCACAGAGATTTCAAAAGAAAAAGGAATTTATAGACAAAATTATTGTGGTTGTGAGTTCGCAAAGTAAAAAGGCAAGATACTTGCCTTTTTTTCACAAAAAAATTAATTTATCATAGATAAATATATGTTTAATACTTTTATTGTTGATACGAAGCGACTTATTAAGAATATAAAATATGTAAGATTAACTAATCCTAAATCTATGATTTGCGCTATGGTAAAAGCAAATGCTTACGGAGTTGGACTTAGCAGTGTAGTAAAAACTATTGATAATTATGTAGATTATTACGGGGTAGTATGTGATAAAGAGGCACGTGAGACATATAGACTTACTAAGAAACCTATTTTAATAGTCGGCGCGTTGTCTAATAAAATTGATACTAGATTTATTTATACTTGCCACGACCTAGCAGATATAAAACGGCTAATCGAATTAAAAAAAGATATAAGAATTGACCTAAAAATTAATTCCGGTATGAACCGCTTCGGCTTTAAATCTAAAAATGAATTTATTAATGCGTTAAAATTAATTAAATATAGCAATCTACATTTACACGGAATTTTCACACATTTTGCAACGGCGGACGAGTATATTCATACGCAAATGCAAGTTTTTGACCAATTTGTGCAGTTGGCTAAAAAAATGGGTTTTAATCCGATTGTGCACGCAGATAATAGTATTGTTAGCGAGATAGAAAATCATAATCTTGATATGGTGAGAGTTGGATTTAGCCTATATGATAAAACTAGCGAACATTTTTTGCCTGTAGTTTCTATTAAAACAAAAATTGTCCAAATCAATAATGTTGGTAAGGGTGAATTAGTAGGGTATAACCGCATATTTGTTGCACCTAAAAAAATGAAAGTCGCGATTATACCTATAGGATATGCGGACGGATTTGACTTGTCTTACGTAGGGTTAAATTTGAATATTCGTGGCAAAGATTGTAAAGTTTTAAATATTTGTATGGATTGCTTTATGTTAGATATAAGCGGACTTAGATTAAAAAAGGGCGATAGTATTTTTATTCTTGATACTAATAACCCTTTAAGTAAATATTCAAATTATAACAATTCTAGCGAGTATGAAGTAATGACTAAGTTTTCAAAAATCCGCGCTAACCGACGCAAAATCTAATTATTTATCTCCGCCACGTACCATAAAGATGAATAGGACTAATCTAAGCAAAGAGAGTATGGAAGTGACAAGCGCCGCAACATACGTCCACGCCGCTGCCGAAAGTACTTTTTTTACTCCCTTCGCCTCTTCTAAATCCATTTCCCCTGTAGAGATTAACATTTTATATGCTCGTTTGCTAGCATTAATTTCAATAGGCAAAGTGATTAAACAAAATATTATATTTAATGCGTATATGCATATTCCTGCGATGAGTAGCCAATCAGCAGAAGTGGAATAATATGTCATCTCTAATATTAATCCAATAATAATTAAAGGCCAGACGAAATAACCCAGAATATTAATTGTTGGGACAAGCACGTTTCTGAGTTTGATTAACCCGTACCCTTGTTTATGCTGAAATACGTGACCTATTTCGTGCGCCGTGACGCCTATCGCAGCGATAGATGATTCGTTATATACCGACTCAGATAAAGAAACAGTGTTTGTCTTTGGATTAAAATTATCAGTGAGTTGTCCACTAATTGGTTGAATATTCGTGTCTAAGCAACCACCACCATCTAGCATAAAGCGAGCAACTTCTTTCGCTGTTTTTCCGTGTTTAGTTTCAATTTTATTATATTCATTAAAAGTCGAATAAACTTTTGTTTGTGCCCAAATTCCTAGCAATATTCCCGGTATCATAACAATACCTAATATATAATAGATTATATACATTGACCACATAAATACTCCTTTTAATAATTATAATAAAATAATTTATTTTCGTCAATACAGTTTAATACCATTATTCAATATTAACAGTAAATATGTATATATTTTATTATAATATTATAAAATTATAATTTTTTAATATAAAAATGTATTTTTTATTATATTTTTATCATATTTTTTAATTATTTTTTTAAAAATAATAAAATTAATGAAAAAAAATAAAAAATAAAATTAAATTATACCATTAAAATTATAAAAAAAATAATATAAAAAATTTTTAAAAAATTATAAAAAATATTTAAAAATTATTAGTAATTAATAATTATTTGTGTTATAATAACATTGTAAATATTTGTCGTATCTAAGTTTTTAGATAAAAGGGGATTATATGAACATTTTCAATGAAATTGATAGATTCTTTAGTTCACTATATGGTTATTTAACACTTAACGATTCATTCTTAATATTTTTAGGAGTGTTTTTGTTCGTCATTTTAGTGACTATTATTTCAACATCAAAATCATACGAAGCAAAATTAATAAAAACAATTGATATGTTTAATAATTATTTCATATCTAATCCGCAAATTAATGAGGCTAACTTAGTTTCGTTTAATAATCGTATGAAAATGAGCAAAGTCCCTAAACATTTGCGTAAACAATGGCAACAATTTGTTCTTTATCGTGACCATCCAGCAAGTTATTATATGTCATTTGATATATGTGTTTCTTCTCCGATAAAAAACAGTACATTTAAACGCGATATTACAACAATGAATATTATCGCATACATATTAGCAATCGTCAGTTTCTTATTTAATCTTTATTCTGTAATGGCTACCGACCTTGTTTCAGTATTACAACAAACATTGCTATGTCCTATATTCATATTAGTATTAAATTATATTGTCACAATTTTCTTAGATATTCGTCATAATGCTATTGTAAGTGACCTAAATCAAAACTATCAATATTTTGAAGTTAATATGGATAAGGCTACTCAAACTTTGCCTGAATATGTTGACTATGAAGTCCTATTTGACCGAAATGAAATTAAGCGCGGAATTCCAATACTTTACTCGTATTTACAAAGACGTGCCGAAGAAGAGAAGAAAGAATTGGAGCGCGCACGTCTGCGCAATGTAGAACACGAGAAATTTAATTTCGACGAAGCTGGTGTCGAAAGTTCGCTAGTACTAGAACGTGCAATGCAGGAAGCGGAAAGTTATATTGCAGAACGTAAAAAGTTTATGCAAGATATGGAACAAGTAAATAACGATATAACGCAAGAAGAAATGAACTTCCGTGAAATTACTAAAGAATATCAAAGACAAATGCAAGTCAGCAAAGAGTCCTTTGAGAACTTTAAGACTCAACTTAATGAGGCAGCTAGTGCTATCGAAGCAAACTATTTGAAAAAGCAACAACAACAAGAACTTGATAGACAACGAAACTTGGAAAGAGATTATGATACGGCTACCGATAGACATAAGAAAGTATTGGAAGGTTATCAAGAAGAACTTACCGCAATTGAAAACGACATTAAAGCGGTAAGGACTAACCTTGAAAAAGGTATGATGAGCGAATTCGACACATATAGCTCTAAAGTATATAAAGCTGCTGTTAAACAGGCTGAAGAATCTCAAAGCAAGAAAGTTAAAGGTCTTCAAGACAAAATCAAAGAATTGGAAACAAAACTTGCTAATGCGGATAGTGAATTATCTAATATAAAATCACAACAACCAAATCAGCAACAAGATAATCAAACCACAGATAATGGACAAGTTGATAAGCAAGTTGCAGAGCAAGTTCAGCCAGTTATAAATAATGAAAGTCAAGAATATTATAATCCTGAAGATGGTCAAGCAGAAACTGCAGAAGTTGAAAATACTCAAGATAATAATTCAGAAAACTCCTACAACAATAGTTTAGATGATTCTCAAGTTGAAAATAACGGTTATCAAGAAGAAAATTATGATACTAAACAAGAGCTAGAGAGTACTGAGAACGAACAAAATGAATATTTGTCGCAAAATGACAATGAACAACCTTTTACCTTCAATTATCTAGACGAAGATAATCAATCTGAACAACCTACAAGTGAAGACGATACAATGTCTTTAGAAGAAGGGCAGGACGATAATAATGAGGGAATAGCAAACGAAACAAATAATTTAGATAATAACGAACCTATTGCAAAAGATGGGGAAGCAATAGGCGAGCCATTCGACACTGTTCAAAGTGAAAGCATTAATCAAAAGAAAAGACCGGGCAGACCAAGAAAAGAAAAGGTAGAGAAAGAACATCGCCCAGTAGGTCGCCCTAAGAAAGTTGTTTCAGAAGAAGTGACTAGCGAAAAGAGAAAAGTCGGCAGACCTAAAAAAGAAACAAACGTAGATGCTTCAAGTGAAACAGAGAAAAAGAGGGTTGGACGACCTAGGAAAGAAACAAACTTAGCCGATGAGAGCACAACGGAAAAGAAGAAAGTCGGCAGACCTAAAAAAGTCGTAGATGAAAATGCAGAAGCAAATCTTCCAAAACGCGGACGTGGTCGTCCGAAAAAGGTTATAGAAAATCCTCAAGAAAGTATAGAAGAATATGACGTTAAACCTACGATAGATTCGAGTGTAGAACCAACGGTTAATGAAGTTGATAATCAACTAGAAGCTGAAAATCAAGTTGAAACACAATCGGATTTAGACGAAAACAAGGCTAAAGAACCTACAGTAAAAAAGAGGGGAAGACCAAAAAAAGTTGTAGAGAATACTGAAGCCGAACCTGTAAAAGAGAATGTAGAAATTCCTAATGAGGAAGAAGGCGACAACGTAGAAGATATTGACGCATATTTAAAGAAAATAGACGAACAAATTGCTGAAGAAAATGCAAAAATCGCGGAATCTGAAAAGCAATTAGAGAAGAAATCTAGAATATCGCGTAGAACGACTAAAAAATAAAAAGACGGATACTAATCCGTCTTTTTTAAATAGGCATTTAATATTTAACTAGAAATAATAATTAATTTATTTATTTAAAGCTTTTAGTAATTCATTCACATCTATTTGATGGACATAACAAGCTTCTTCTAATGTCTCACCTTGTGCAGAAGGACAATATATGCAGTGGAAACCAAAAC
This sequence comes from uncultured Clostridia bacterium, assembly GCA_944377165.1. Lineage (GTDB taxonomy): Bacteria > Bacillota > Clostridia > Christensenellales > UBA1242 > Onthoplasma. The sequence continues at coordinate 128,730 of CALWEJ010000002.1, forward strand.
TCGTTAGAATTTCTTCTGCTTTTTTATGATTTTGTAATACATAACTAATTAAATCTGTAGATTTAAATTTCATAATACCTCCAAAATTGCAAATACTAAAATTGCAATACATTAAAAAATTATATACTCCACTTTTAGATTAGTCAAGAAAATATAACTATAAAACATTTCTTGACATTATTTATGCTAGATATTATAATATTTATAAGGAAAAGTATGGGTAAGACGGTCGCAAATAAGTTGCTTATCTTGTTGTATTTTGTGGTGAGTGCGCTAATTTTAGAAGCGGTCACCTTTTATTTGCTCGACCTAGGCGGTATGCCTGATTATTTTTGGTACGATTTTGCTATTATATTTTTTATAGCACTTTTGATTTATGCTATACCGAATTATACTGCACAGTTCGCTGTATCTTGCGTCGTGCTCGGAATTCAAATTGTACTTATTTACACTAACTATTCGCTCACTATGATATATGGCGATTTGTTCTCGTTTGATATGTTTAATCTGATGGGCGAAGCTGTGAATGCTGTGACAACGAATTTTATATATTTTTCAATCTTATGTTCACTTATTACATTATATATGGTTATCGTAATTTTAGGTACACTTTTGTTAAAGTACGTGAAGCGCGACAAAGTAGATGCTAAACAACATTATTCTTCACTTATGGTCATTTTGCTAGTTGTTATGCAAGTATTTTCGCTGGGAATAATCGCCTATGATAGATATAAAGTAAATAATGATGTATCTCTTCAAGATTCCGACTATTATACAAGCGACGCATTTTTAATGAACTCAACATTGCTTAAAAAGAGTAGTTATTCAAAGTTCGGAACTTACGGATATTATACCAATTTGTTATTTAGTTTAGTTGCGCAAAAGGACCAAGAAGTAATAAATGCTACAATTTCATACTTTAATAACGGCAATATGTATGATGGTACTTTTGTTGATTCAGAAAATAACGAAGTTGTCTCTAACAAAGTGTTCGGAATAGATGAAGGGAATAATGTTGTCGTTATAATGATGGAGTCACTCGAGTGGTTTGCATTTGGTGACGGCAACTATGACAATAGCTTTTCAAATTTCTCATACGAATTAACACCAAATATCTATTCGTTAGTTTATGATAATAGTTTAATTGGTACAAATTTCTTCGCAAAGTCTAAAACTAATATATCTGAGAGCTATGCTATATTAGGTATGTATCCTATTGGCGAAACACTTAAAGATGTAGTAAAAGATGAAGATGTTGATTCAAATATCTTAGGCTACTCAATGCCGAACGTGCTACAAGAAATGGGTTATACCACTAACTACGTACACTCGAATGTAATTAGTTTTTACAATAGAGACGATAGTCATAATTATTTAGGTTTTGATAACGTAATTGGTAAAGATAATTTGACCGATTCTAATGGAGAAAAAGTTTATACTGGTAAAGAATTGAATTGGGATAATTGGGCGCCTGAAGAAGATTTCGTAAATAATGCAATGGAGTATATTATTCCTAGTGATTATGAAGAAAATCCTTTTTATACATTTTATCTTAATGTTTCATCGCACGGAGCATATACCGAATCTGCAAATCAAAATGATGGCGACGCACTTAGATACTATGATTATGTAATGTATGGTAAAGAAAATTGTGTTCAAGACGATGACGGAAATTGGCAATTAGATGATGAAGCTAAGCGCGATAATCCAGATTATTATACTGAATGGTATTCAAATGTTGTTAACAAATTTTCTGAAACTGACCCTAGTTTAATTACACAACTTGTTTATTACGAATGTGGAGCTATAGGGCTAGATTCAGCTATTGGTGCTATAGTCAATAATTTGAAAAATACTTATTATAATAATGGCGAAAGCTTGTACGATAATACGACGATTGTACTTTTCTCAGACCACTATGCCTATTATGACAATTTGTCTAGTAGATTTAAGCGCGGTATAAATGAAAGCGGGGTCGAAGATATAGAGGTAAATACTATTCCGTTAATAATTTCCAGCCCGGGGCTTCGTTCATTAGTGTCAAATAGTACAACTTCACTTGATTATATTATAAATGATAGATTTAGTTCCGCTTATGATATTATTCCTACACTTTTTGACCTTTTGGGAATAACGTTTAATGAAAATTTCTATGTGGGACATTCGCTATTTAGACCAGCTGATTATGTGTATGTAGATAAGTTTGGCAATAGAGATATGGTGGTGTATTATTCAAATACTGGCGGAATATTCAGTAAAGATATATATACGTATGACTTAACTCATTTCAATTATGTTGATGAGGAATATGAAAATTTAACTAAATATTTTATTTCTGAGTCATATAACGTGATACAAAAAATAAATTATTTAAACATTTTAAATAAATATAATTTATACAACAATGTAAATTTGAAATAATATAAAGTGCTTAATTAAAGTAATCGCTACTTTTATAAGCACTTTTTATTTAAACGACCTCATTAAAAGAAAGAAAAAATAATATAAATATTTATAAAATTTTTAGAAAATTTGTTGACAATCAAAATTTTTTAATATATAATAAGTACGTTTAGTTGCCTCGATAGCTCAATGGTGGAGCACTCGGCTGTTAACCGATAGGTTGTAGGTTCGAGCCCTACTCGGGGCGCCAAAATTATAATGAATTGTAGTGTAAGATTACTTGCACTACTTTTTTTATTTATTACAAACCTAAGTTGACTTGAACAATATATATTGTCAATAGTTAAATTATGACTTAAAATTGACATAAATATGGAGATAATTGTGTTGATTAAATGATATTGTCCTTTTTTATTCTAATAGTAAAAGGTTAATAGTTAATATGATGTTTTGATTATTTTTATGGTTTATAATAATTAATGTATATATAGTAGATATAGTGGTAAAAAGATATGCAAGATATTAGTTTTCTAAATAAAAAGTAGCACACACATATAAATTCAGTAGCACATACTATAAATTCAAACAATAAAGTTATCTTAAAACGCAAATTTCGATTGACAAACATAAGTAAAATATATTAACATTAAATTAGGAAAGGGAGGTATTATGAAAAAATCTAAATCTAAATTAAAACTATTTAATGTGATTATGATTTTCGCGACAGTTGCTCTTGCTGTAATGACATTTGTTTCTATGTCATTTAAGTTCGTAATAACGAACGGCGAAGTACTAGGTTTCAGTGGTTCAAAAGAAATGGCTTTGGGCGATTGGATGGACTTAGTTTCAGAAGCAACTATTGAGCAATTCGACGTGTGGAAAACTGCGCGCGTATTTATGATTGTGTTATTAGTTTTAGTTGCAATATTGGCGGTTGCTACACTTTTAAAATTCATTCTTAAAGGGAACAAAATCCTTGATTTAGGTGTGCAAATTTTAGCAATATTGACACTTGTTTGTGCTATTGTATTTATTGTATTAATGTACGTCGGCGCAAACAATCTAAATGCGGACATTGGAGTAGCATCAAGTGGATACACAGTTTCTGCCGGGGCTTTGTGTATGGCTATATTCGGTGGATGTGGTGCGATTACAGGCTTCTTAGCAGTCAAGAAATAAAAAATTAGATTTTTAAATTACAAGTATCAGGATTATAATTTAGCATATAATTTTGATGCTTGTTTTTTATTTTATAAAAATTACAACAAATTTTTCTAAACCTATTTACAAACCGACAAAAATATGATAGCATATCAACGCGAGGTTAAATATGCAATTAATTTTCGATTTAATTAAATATCAAGGCAACATACCGCTACCTTCGCCTATGTATGCTTTTATATATTATTTTTGTCAAGTAATGGGATTAATTTTCTGCTTAATGTATTTTCATCAGACAATTTATATTATTGTGGGGTCTTTTAAACATTTTAAATTTAAAGGTACTAATTATAATAAACACAAATACGGGATTGTTATTAGTGCAAGAAATGAAAGTAAAGTTATCGCAAACTTGATTAATAGCATTAAAGCTAGCGATTATCCGCAAGATTTATTGAAGATTTTCGTAATTGCAGATAATTGTACTGATAATACTGCACAAATTTGTCGTGATATGGGCTGTATTGTGTTTGAACGTTTCAATAAAGAAAAGGTGGGTAAAGGTTATGCACTTAACTTCCTTTTCACTAAATTGCACACAGAACCAGAGTTTGCAGATATTATTCCGGAAGCCTATATTGTCTTAGATGCAGATAATGTTATTAAACCAGATTTTATAACCGAAATGAATAAAGCTTATGACAGCGGATATGAGATGGCTACGTCGTATCGTAATTCAAAAAATATGGGCAAAAATTGGATTAGCGCAGGCTATGGATATTGGTTTATGCACGAAGCAAGACATTTAAATAACTCTAGAATGATGCTAAATTCTTCGTGTGCTATTTCAGGTACAGGATTTTTAGTAAGCTCAAAAGTCGTTAAAGAATATGACAACTGGAATTTCTTTATGCTTACAGAAGATATTCAATGTTCTACTGAATATGCGCTTTCAGGTAGAAAGGTGGCATATGTTAGTACTGCTGAATTATATGATGAACAACCTGAGACTTTCCGTCAGGCTTGGCGTCAGCGTGAGCGCTGGGCTAAAGGCTTTTATCAAGTTTTTGGAAAGAACGGCGGTAAATTATTAAAAGGTTCGTTTAAGAATTTTGCTTGTTGGGATATTTTGACTACAATTTTCCCTGCACTTATAATTACTATGTTAATGTTGATAGTAATGCCTATATGTGCAGTTATTAGCCTATTTATGGGCGAGTTTTATACTGCGTGGTACGCGATAGAATCTGTACTGTGGTCGTTTGGCTCACTTGGAATTCTTATGCTCATAATAGGGGCAACGATTGCTATAACAGAATGGAAAAAGATAAAGACATCTAATTGGAAAAAAATCTTATATATATTCACTCTACCAATATTTATGTTTACTTATATTCCTATTGCTATCGCAGCCTTATTCAAGAAGGTAGAATGGAAGCCTATTACTCATACGGCGAATGTTTCTATTGAAGAACTTGAAACAAAGTAGATTAATTGACTTATATTATAACATATGTTAAAATAATGCGGTTAGATTAACTAATCGCATTTTTTGCAGAGATGTCAGAGTGGTCTAATGAGCACGATTGGAAATCGTGTGATGTGAAAGCATCCGCAGGTTCGAATCCTGTTCTCTGCGCCAGATAATACAATCTATTATTTATATAATAAAATATTCGATTATTATATCTTAATTTCTTTAATTAATTTTGTTGTTTAAACTTGAATTAATTTGTTTTTGTATAGCAAAATATGTTTAGGAGAAATATATGAAGATTAAAGCGGTTATCTTTGATTTAGATGGTTTGATTTTAGATAGTGAAAGTTGGTGGCTAAATTCAATTAAGAAAACTAATGAAGTATATGGATACAACTTTCCTTTAGAATTAGCTGTTGAATCTATCGGTATGCGAATCGACCTTATGAATAAAAAATGGAAAAAGGTGATGGGCAAAGATTTTGATATAGATAAATTTAGAGCATATAATTCATATTTTATGAAAAAAGAAGCAAAAGAGAATGGGATTAATGTAAAATATGGGTTTTTCGAGCTTATTAAATTTCTTAAAGAAAACAAGATAAAGACTGCTATTGCATCATCGTCACTTTCCGATAGAGTCTTTTTATCATTAGAAAGCGCGAATATTGATAAAAACGTTTTTGATATTATTGTCACGGGTGATATGGTGAACAATGGCAAGCCAGAGCCTGATATTTACATAAAAGCGTGTGATATGTTAAAGGTAGGTACAAATGAAGTATTAGCGCTTGAAGATAGTGATAACGGAATAAAATCAGCAACTAGCGCAGGAATAAAAACAATACTTATACCAGACATAAAAAAGGACAAAAAAACGATAGAAAAATTAGCTGGCTATAAGTTAGACAATTTATCTCAAGTTATAAACGTTATAAACATTTTATCAAAAAATTAAAATTTTTATTACATTCAATTATATAAATTATATATTCAAAAATGGATTAAGAATTTTTAAATTTACAAGTTAATTGAATAAAAAGATTTTTTAAATGTAATTTATTATTGTAAATATTGATTTTTGTATGTAAATATGTTATAATCATTTAAAGAGAGGGTTATATGGCTGTTAATTTATTTGATGGTTATAAACAAAGTTCTTCAGCAGATTTGAAGAATACAGATTTATCAAAAATATATATTTTCGATTCTTCAGATGGTCACCATACATCTAAGAAATATGTACCTGTTTCTGAATTGGTTGTATATGTTGATGATTCGACGACTAGAAAGGTGAAGAATCTAAATGATTTATACAAAGCAATTTCTGAGTCTAAATTATATTTTACTGACGTAAATGGTAATAGAGATTTAAATAATAGAATTAAACTAGCTTCTAAATCTATTAAGTTTTTTGTACAAGATCTAAATGTACCTAATGCGATTGACTCAATATCAATAAATGGAATTAAGGCGGATAAAAGTGAAGATAAAGTAGAGTACGGGTTAAAACGAAGAGTTGAGATGAAAGCTCAGTCCAATTCTACTAACATTGAAGAGATAAACCTATTATCTGAAGATGAGAAAACTAAATTATATAATGATAGCGATTTCCTATTCGTCACTTTACACGACGGAAGTTCAAAATATGTAAGGAAAGAAGACCTTGGGACTTTTGTAGGAATTAATTTTAAAAGCATTAAAGATAATACTAGCATAAAAAGAATAGAAGATTTAAAAGGCAAAGACATTTATCTACAACAAGGTACTCATACTGATTTAGTGACCGGCATTTATTTCAATGGGTTTAAAGCTGGGAAAGTGACACATAGGGAGAGCTTAGACCTTGAAAATAGAGTAAAAAATACATATTCAGTAAATGGTAATGATGTTGCTGAACGCAAAGAAAAAATAGATGCTTTTTATAGTGAACAAATTTTTGTTAGTGGGAAAGAACCGAAATTAGAGATTACCAATTTTACTTTAGATAAATCAGGGCGATTTATTAAAGTAAGATTCGCAGGCGAAGTCAATGAAACAATGGTTGCGTTGCCTTTATATAATGATAGTCAAGCAAAAGATTCGCAAATTGTCCCTGTGGAAAAGTTAAGAGAATATGTTGGACGTTCATTATATGTTAAATACGGCGATTCTATTCAACAGCTAGAGCCATTAACAATAGAACAAGCTGAAATGTTATTTTCTAGTATAAAAACAATGAGCGAAACAACTCTAGAAAGTGACATAATGCAAGACGGAACATATATTAAACTCAAAAACGGCAAATATGTAGAAGAAAATAAAGCTGTTCGTCCGATGGGTTATGAATATCTACCTCCTGAGGCTGATTCAGATAAGTATATAGCTAAATGTCAGAATGCTAGTGGCGAAGTATTTATGATTGTCAGCAAAGAAGACATTATTCGAGGTAAGAATGTTGATGGTTATAAAATTTTAAAAGAAGATGCGCACCCTATTAGACTATCAACTAAAGATTTTACCGAATGTGACGTCATTCAAACAAGTAATTGCCCTAATATAAATAAGTTAGAGAGATGTAAAGTATTATCCGAATATCCTTACAATGCTGAACCTGCGCCAGAGAACCCTGCAAGTGAAGAAGATAGAAGAAAACAAAAGTTAGAAGATATAAAAAATGCTGTAGATGAATTTAATATCGCTTATAAAGCAGGTAAATATCATATCGACGATGTAATAGTAGAAGAAAATGGTGTTAGGAAATTCGAAAAAGTAGCAGAGAATGGTAAACGATATAAGATTACAGACAAACAGTTAGTTGATGCACCTTTTGCGCAAACTAGTCAATACAAAAATATAGATACACACGATTTAACATTCGACGGTAAAAAGATAAAAGGTTGGGGTCACCATAAAGCCGGTAAAGAAATTAAACTTTTCTATATGCAGGTTGCGGGCAGATTGCCACAAGTATTTAGTTGGAATGGATTAGTCACTGCTGCAGTTGTGGCTACATTAATTGGAAACCCTGCGGTTGTAATAGGTCTTTTATCAGCAATAGGCGCAGGAGTTGTTTTAGCACCAGCAATTATTGCTATAAAATGTAAAATACAAAATTCATTCAAATCACGTCTAAAAGACCCGAATAAATTAAATAAAAAAGCATTTGAAAAGCAATTTACTAATGATTTAGCTGACATATTAGAGCAAACAAAAACTAACAAAAATAGAAATGAATTATCTTTCCTTGATAACATATCAAATCTAGAACAAAAATTATACAATATGTCTAGTGTGCATTTTAATGCTGACTTTACAATGAAAGACGGAAAGGCTGTAGTCAATGCGGGTAATGCTAAATTATGTGATGATTACAAGGAAGAAATTTCGCGAATCAAAAAAGAAATTAAAAAATATAAAAATTTAGCTAAAACTGATAAAGAAGCAAGCGAAAAATTACAAGCACTTAAAGATAGATTAGATACTATTAAGCACAATTATCATAGTCAAAATCACGCGTCATTATCAGATAAACATTTTGAAGAAAAATTAGAGCAACTTCAAATTGCTAAAGGATACGCGCTATTTAAACATTTTGGTAAAGGTAAAGATTTAACCGATATCGAAATGGCGAACGAATATGATTTTGACGTAAACGAAGCTGGAATATCGGCAGAAGAAGAGTTCTTGAAAGATTATGAATTTGACGTTAAAAAAGGTGAATTCGTATATGTTGGCAAGAAAAAATTATCTAAGAAAGAAAAAGCTGATGCTAAGGTTAAGCTAGATTCTTTAAAAGAAAAATTTAAAACTATATCTAAGAATTATAAGACTACAAGAACAAGTAAAGAAGAAATCATATCAAATAGAGTTGAACAAAATGTAGCAAAAGAATCATATATAGAGAAATTGCAGGCATTGCAAACAGAGCAACAGAATGAAGTCGAAGCTGAAGAAGAGCAAATACACGAAGTAGAACAAACGCACGAAGCAGAGGCAGAAGCTGAACAAACGCAGGAAGAATCTAGTGGAGAGAAAAAACGAGCAAAGAGGAAGCCTGCAACTGCAACTAAAACTAAATTAAGTGTTAAGAGTCTTGAAACATTATTAAGTCAGATAGAAGAACTCAATAAATTAGATAAAGAATACTATGGTGCAGACGAAGATATGGTGGACTTAGATAACAAAGTTCAAAAATTAGAAAGTGTTATTCGCGAGAATTTACATATTTTAAAAAGTGCGGGGAAAAGCAAGAATGAAAAATATGTAGAATACAAAGAACGAATAAACAAAGCACAAGCAATGCTTAACGAGCATAATCTATTCAATGATAGACGTGCTAAAATTAACGTTGGTGTTTCAATTTAATAAAATCCTTTGAGCAAAGTGGCGATTTGCTAGGAAGTGTTAAAATGACACTCGCAGATATGCGTTGTATATAATTAAGGTGGGTAATACCAAATAGGGTGGAACCGCGGTGACACCGTCCCTATGCAAACTTTTTGCATAGGGTTTTTTAATAAAAGGAGTATAACATTATGGAAAATTTTGATAAAATAGTAAATTTATGTAAATCAAGAGGGTTTATTTTCCCCGGCAGTGATATATATGACGGACTTGCTAATACTTGGGACTATGGACCTGTTGGAGTTGAGTTAAAAAATAACATTAAACGTGCGTGGTGGAAAACTTTTGTTCAGCGCGCTCCACATTCGTACGGAATTGACGCAGATATATTTATGAACAGTAGAGTATGGGACGCGAGTGGACATACAGCAAGCTTTTCTGACCCTAAAATGGATTGTAAATCGTGCAAATCACGTTTCCGCGCGGACAATCTAATTGAAGCACATTCTAAGGGAAAGGTTAATCCTGACCTTATGACCAACGAAGAAATGGAAAAATATATCGCAGAGCATAAAGTGGCTTGCCCTAAATGCGGTAAGAGTGATTGGACAGGAATAAGAAATTTCAATCTTATGTTCTCAACTTCGCGCGGTGTCACGGACGATAATCAAAACCTTATTTACCTTCGTCCAGAGACAGCGCAAGGTGAATTCGTAAATTTCTTAAATGTACAAAGAAGTATGCGTGCTAAAGTACCATTCGGAATTGCACAGATCGGTAAAGCTTTTAGAAACGAAGTGACTCCGGGGAACTTTACTTTTAGGACAATCGAATTTGAGCAAATGGAACATCAATGGTTCTGTAAGGCTGAAGATAGTATGGGCTATTACGCGGACTTTAAGAAAAAGGCGTGGGATTTCTTACTTTCTATCGGATTTAATCCTGAACATTTAAGATATCACGACCACGATAAATTGGCGCATTATGCTAAGGCTGCTTGTGATATTCAATATCTTTATCCTATCGGTTGGGAAGAATTAAATGGTATTCATCATAGGGGAGATTGGGACCTTTCACGTCACCAAGAGTTTAGCGGTAAATCTATGCTTTACCTTGACCCTTTCACTAATGAAAAATATATTCCAAATGTTATAGAATATTCAATCGGCGCTGATAGATTGACGTTGGCAGTTCTATGTGAAGCATATGACGAAGAAAAATTAGAAGGCGGAGATACACGAGTTGTTATGCATTTCCATCCAGCAATAGCACCTTATAAAGTTGCAGTACTACCACTTCAAAAGAATTTAAGCGATAAAGCGCGCGAAGTTTACGACAAATTAGCAAAACATTTTATGGTCAGTTTTGATGAAGCAGGAAGTATTGGTAAACGTTATCGTAGGCAAGATGAAATCGGTACTCCTATGTGCGTGACTATCGATTTTGATACACTCGAAGATAACACTGTGACCATTCGTGATAGAGATACAATGGAACAAATCAGATTAAATATTGATGAATTAGTTGATTATGTTGCAAAAAAGGTTGAATTTTAATTTCAAAAATACGTTTTTATAATTTATAATATAATTTAATGGTAAAGTCATTAAAAGATAAAATCAATAAAGAATATAAGGAAATTATTTTATTAATTTATTAAATACTTATATGTTCAAATATTTATAGATAAAAGATTGAAAAATCCGCAACTATATGTTGCGGATTTTTACCGATACTTACTTGTCTTTGTCGCTAGCGAACTTTGACGTTCCTCGTCATCGGCTCTTAATATATCTCTTTGATTATTTTGCGTTAATTAAATAAAATATATTAAGACTTTTCATATTATATATGACCCAATGGGGTCAAGTCAACTATTATTGACACTTTTGGGTCATAATATAAAGTATGAATAGATACGAAAAGATTTTAAAAATATTTTCTGAGAGATTAAAAGATTTACTAGATGAAAGAAATCTAAGCATAAAAAAGTTTGCTGAAGATATTAAAATTCCACGAACTACAATTAATAATTGGATATTGCAAATTAAGTCACCAAAAATTTACTATGTATGTGAAATTGCCGATTATTTTGGTGTCACAACAGACTACTTATTGGGTAGAGAAAATTAAAAGATAAAGATGAATCAGATAAACGAATTAATGGAAATATTTGCATACCGATTACGGGACTTAATACAAGAAAAAGGGTGGAATATACAAAGTTTTTCAAAAATAATTAAACTACCTAGAACGACAATAAATAGTTGGATACTTAAAACAAGGTCTCCTAAGATTGATAACCTTTGCACTATTGCTGATTTTTTTGGTGTTAGTGTAGATTACTTATTAGGGCGGGAAGATTAATTATTTTAATATAATTTAATATATAAAAACTCAAAATATCATATATGACCCAATGGGGTCAAGTCAACTATTATTGACACTTTTGGGTCATAATATAAAGTATGAATAGATACGAAAAGATTTTAAAAATATTTTCTGAGAGATTAAAAGATTTACTTGATGAAAGAAATTTAAGCATAAACAGTTTGCTGAAGATATTAAAATTCCACGAACAACAATTAATAATTGGATATTGCAAATAAAGTCTCCAAAAATTTACTATGTATGTGAAATTGCTGATTTTTTTGGTGTTAGTGTAGATTACTTATTAGGGCGGGAAGATTAAATCTATTTAAAGTTAATAAAAAATGACGCAAAAAAGTGTCATTTTTTATCATATACATTAGAATTTAAAACGAATTATAAGACTTTATAATTTTCATATATAAACAAATTTTATTTTATATTAACGTTGGCAATAATATCTATCGAAACTTCTTTTATCAATTGCAATGTGATTTTATATTGTCCTACACCCTTAATTGTAGGGAAATCTTTAATCATATTTTTTTCGATCTTAATTCCGTCGGCAGTTAATGCATTTAATATCTCTTGTTTAGTAATAGAACCAAATGCTTTACCGTTAGCGCCAACGTTCAATGTAAAATTATACACTTTATTTTTAATTGAATTAGCTAGTGCTTGATATTCTTTAACTAATTCAGAATGATGAAATGCTTTCGCTTCGACTTGACCCTTATGGTCATTTAGATTGCTCGCTGTAGCGGGCTTTGCAATACCTTGCTTAATTAATACATTAGTGGCATAATTAGGATTAACTTCAATAATATCTCCTGTTTTACCTTTTCCTTTAAGGTCTTTAATTAAAATTACTTTCATTTCTACTCCTAAATGTATTATACCAAAATATAATCTTATTGTCAAATTTTGATTATAGTTTTAAAAAGATAAAAATAATTTTATCTAAAATAATATTAAAAATTTTCATTGAAAATATATTAAAAACATAAAATTTTTATTAAATTTTCTATATTTTTATTAAAATTTTTGAAATTTAGATAAATTTATTTACTGAATAAAAATTTTTTAATTGTCGAAAATATAAGTATGGACGTAGTATGTAGAAAATATAGTTGTCAATTCAACGATAGAGCAAAATGTTCTAGGCAAAATTTAAAGGTAAATAATCACGCAGATTGCGCCGATTTAGATGTGGATAAAAATAAAATTGTTCAAGATGTTTCGCGTGATATGTTTATGCACGAACCTGATATCGCTCCTTATCATCATTGCAGAACAATGAATATTATGTGTGAAGAAAAAGAGTGTATTTTTAATAATTCTGGAGAATGTTTTTCTAATGGAATATTTATGGGCAGTGAACAAGACAATGCGCCTTGTAATAGTTTTGTTCCTAGATAAAACTCTAATTAATAATGATTGACAAATCGTGATAAAAATTATATCATTTATTAACAAATTTTTATCACGGAGTAAAGAATGAAAGAGTACAATCATATCGAAGTTGAAAACAAATGGAAGAAATATTGGGACGAACACGGAACTTTTAAAACAGATATTTGGGATTTTTCTAAACCTAAATTTTATGCATTAGATATGTTTCCTTATCCATCGGGAGCGGGACTTCACGTCGGTCACCCTGAGGGTTATACCGCTACAGATATTGTGTCACGTATGAAGCGTATGCAAGGCTACAATGTTTTGCATCCAATGGGATTTGATTCATTCGGTCTTCCTGCTGAGCAATATGCTATCGAAACAGGAAATAATCCTAGCATTTTTACAGAAAAAAATATTAAATATTTTACAAATCAATTACAAAATATCGGTTTTTCTTACGATTGGGATAGAGAAATTAAAACTAGTGACCCTTCTTACTATAAATGGACTCAATGGATTTTTAAACAATTATATTTAGACGGACTTGCTAAATGTGTTGAAATGCCTGTGAACTGGTGTGAGGGGCTTGGATGCGTTTTGGCTAACGATGAAATTGTTGACGGAAAAAGCGAGCGCGGAGGATTTCCTGTCGTTAAGAAAAATATGAAGCAATGGGTTATTGATATGCCTAAATATGCCGATAGACTTCTTGAAGGATTAGACTCACTCGATTGGCCTGAGTCCACTAAGGCAATGCAACGAAATTGGATAGGTAAGTCAAGCGGAGTTGAAGTTGATTTTGATATCGTTGGCGGTGGTAAATTCTCAATTTATACCACTTGTATAGAAACAATTTATGGAATAACTTTTATGGTCGTAGCACCTGAAAGCAGTTTAGTAGATGAATTAAAGCCAAGAATTAAAAACTGGGAAGAAGTGCAAAAATATCGTGAAGAAACTGCTAAAAAGAGCGATATGGAGCGCACTGAATTAAATAAAGGTAAGAGTGGTTGCATTTTAAGCGGTATATATGCAATTAATCCTGTGAATGGAAAACAAGTGCCTGTGTTTATCGGAGATTTCGTATTAGCTAGTTATGGTACAGGTGCTGTTATGGCTGTTCCTAGTCATGACCAGCGCGATTTTGAGTACGCAACTATCCATAATATTCCTATGATTCAAGTTATTGATGGCGCAGATGTTAGCAAACACGCTTTTGAAAAAGCTGATTATTTAGGGAAAGGTTGTAAACTAATTAATAGCGAGGAGTTTAGCGGTCTAACAGTTGAAGAAGCTAAGGAAAAAATTACTGATAAACTTATTTCTATGGGTAAAGGTAGAAAAAAGAATAACTACCGCATACGTGAATGGATATTTGCACGACAAAGATATTGGGGTGAGCCTATTCCTATTGTGCATTTTTCGGATGGTTCGACTAAGGCACTAGGCGATAGAGAACTTCCACTAGTATTACCCGAACTAGATGATTACAAACCAGCAAAAGACGGAAGCAGTCCACTTAAAAAAGCTACAAATTGGGTAAATGTGAATGTCGATGGAAAGCCTGCTCAGAGAGAAACGAGTACTATGCCAGGGAGCGCAGGTTCTAGCTGGTATTTCTTAAGATACATTGACCCAAAAAACGATAGAAAATTAGCCGATTTTGAATTACTTAAACATTGGATGCCTGTAGATTTGTATGTCGGTGGGCCAGAGCACGCAGTGGGACATTTGTTATATTCGAGAATGTGGAATAATTACTTGTTCGATAAAGGTGTAGTGCCTGTAAAAGAGCCTTTCAAAAAACTTGTTCATCCTGGTATGATTCTAGGAGCTAACGGCATTAAAATGGGTAAACGCTATCCTGAATTTGTCGTTGACCCTAATGATATCGTAAAAAAATATGGAGCTGACACTTTGCGCTTATATGAAATGTTTATGGGTCCGCTCGAGATGTCAAAGCCTTGGGATGATAATGGAGTTAATGGTGCTAAAAAATTTATAGATAAAATCTATAGAATTTATCAAGAAAAGAATATAATTGATAAAGATAATAAGTCGTTAGATATGGTTTATAATCAAACAGTTAAGAAAGTCACTAACGATTATGAAACATTGAATTTCAATACAGCTATATCTCAAATGATGATTTTCATAAATGCTGTAGCGAAAGAAGAAAATTTACCGCGTGATTATGCGGAAGGTTTCTTAAAATTATTGAACCCAATTTGTCCTTTTATAACAGAAGAATTATGGCAAGAGTTGGGTCACAATAATACAATCGCTTATGAAAAGTGGCCTACATATGATGAAAGTAAAATGGTAGAAAATACAGTTGAAATTCCTATTCAAGTTAATGGTAAATTACGTGGGAAGATTTCAGTTTCAATAACAGCAAGTGAAAATGAAATTAAAGATTTAGCGATTAAAGAAGTAAGCAATTATTTAACAAACGGCTACAAAAAAATAATATATATTCCTAATAGAATTTTCAACATCGTAGTATAGTTATTAAAACAAAAATAGTTCTTTATGGACTATTTTTTTATTATAAAAATTATATTAAATTAAATATAAAAAAGAAATTAATTTAATAAATTATATAAAAATTAAAATATGTGATAAAAATTTAATAAAAACCTAATAAATTATAAAAAAATATAAAAATTAATCATTTTTTATAAATAATCACTAAAAACACATAAAATAATCCCTAATATTTTAATTTTTTAAATTATGAAAATTTTTGTATGTATTTGATAATGAGAATTTTATTTTTTAATTATTAATATATGATATGTACATTTATTTTTATTTTAATAAGATTTTATAAAACAATGCTATATATAAATATTAAAAAATTTAATAAATTTTATGAATTTAAATATTTTTTTCAATAATTTTTATATTAAATTTAATATCTTTTAAAAATTTTATAAATAATTTGATTCAAGGACGATAATATAATTTACCAAAATTAGTTTTAATAAAATTTGTTTTATTATAAATTATGTTTTTTATCAGAGCAAAACTAATAGATTGCTAAAAGAAAAAATATAAGGGAAATGATTTGTTTTTTTGTCGAAATTGATTATAATAATTATAAGTTTACTTTGCTTTAAATTGCGTTGTTTTTAGTTTAATATTGTTCGTTATTTCTTTATATCGCGACTTTAATCATTA
>CALWEJ010000003.1 GCA_944377165.1 uncultured Clostridia bacterium
CGTAGGTAATAGCAATAACAACTTTACAATGTTTGAAGGGAATTGGACTATAACGGTAGAGACTGTAGACGTAGATGCAGAGAAAGTAAGCTCATTGAAAACTGCTATAGAAGAAAGATATAATGATAAAGCAGTAGATATATCACCTAATTCATTCAACATAATGTTATATAATTAAAGAACTCAATCGAGTTTAAAACAGAAGAAATAAAGAACACTTTAACTAGAAATGTTAAGGTGTTCTATTTCTTTTTATTACAAAATATAGACATTAAGAAGTCGTTAAAAACATTATTGTAAATTCAACTTTAATGTTTAATTAATGATTTATTGTTATCCGCGAAAATTATTTGTTTAAACTTGGCAGGAAATTAAGAAATTAAAATGGTCAGTGGAAGTTGGTTTCTTATACCAACAACTTATTGAATGTATAATATAATAAGATTATTAAACTTTTTTAATTAAATTAATAGCAGTTATTGATATAAAAAATTAAAATTATCACGTTTTCTGACATTAAAGCATAATGATCATTTCATTTAATGATATTTTAATTTAAAATTCACACGGTTTATGAAAGATTACTATTAAAATATTTATAATAACAGTATGGGAAATAATAAAATTAAAGAATTAAGAGAGAAAATGGGTATTACGCAAAAGGACCTAGCGAAGAAATTAGGCATTACAGCGACTTCATTATATAGATATGAATATGGAATAAATGAACCAAATATTGCGCTACTTATAAAAATGGCGGACGTATTTGGCACGAGTGTAGATGAGATTGTTGGCGCGAAGACTCCTATGCTCGATTTACGAAAATTAGACGATATTCAAAAAGAATTAATTGACGCAATTCTAAAGCTTTCGCCTTCTAAGGTTGACCACGTTTTAGGGTATGTTCGTGCATTAAGCGAAAGACAATAATAATGAATAAATTTTTATCAAAATTAAAAGATTATTTGTGTGACTTAATTTATCCTAAGCATATTAAGTGTATTTTTTGTGATGAAGAATTAGATGAGCGCGCGAAAAATGATACTTGCGTAGATTGTAAATCGGTATTGCCATATATTACACGTCCGTGCTTAAGGTGTGGAAAACAAATTTCTGATGGAGTAGATTTAATATGCTTTGATTGTAAAAATAAAAATTTTGCATTTACTAGCGCGCATAGTGTGTTTGAATATAGTGGTATAATAATTTCAGCAGTACATAGATTTAAATATTCACGACAAAAATTTTTATATGAACCGTTTGCCGAATATATGTGCGATAAATTTGCTACTTTAAACATAACTCCGGATATCATAACTTCTGTACCACTACACACGAAAAGAGAACACGAGCGCGGATATAATCAAGCAAAGTTATTAGCACGTTTTATAAGTGAAAAGTTCAACATTAAATATATGGATTTATGTGATAAAATCAAAGATAATCCAAGTCAAACCGAATTAGATTTCAAAGCGCGACAAGAGAACGTATTAAATGTTTATAAACTAATTTCAGGCGTGAGAAAGGAAATTAAAGATAAATCAATTTTAATTATTGACGATATTTTCACAACTGGTGCTACGACTAATGAAATATCTAAATTATTTTTAGAAGCGGGAGCGAGCGATATAAATGTCTTAACGTTTGCACACGCACAGCACGAAACTAAATATTAAAATTGTATCATAGATTATTAATTAAAAATTGATAACAACTATAACGCAATATCCATATATATAAGTACATATTCTTTAAAAGGGTTTATTTACTAAAATCAATAAAAGTAATATATAAAGTTGGGCTTTAGTTAATAGAGCTATTAAGGAAAATTGATTAAAAGCAAACTACAAATAACGGCATATTAATATTTTAATAAATTATTTAAACATATAACTGATATTGATTATGAAACAACTAAAGTTAAGATATGGTTAATGCTTATTTATATAATTAACATTTAATTCGATCGTAAAATGTATAATTATTATATTTAATTGTAGCCAATAATTAGGATATTTATTGTTTAATTTATAAAATATTCTTGCAATATTAAATTTCGTCATAAAGCAAATAATAAAGAAAAAATTTCGAATCATTCGAAATTTTTTAAATATTATCTATACTAAAATCTTCTTGAATAAAGTCTTTTAATAGTGTATAACGTTTAGCCGTATAGTTGTTATGAATCATACGCGCTAAAATTTGGCGACTTCCAACAAGCACAACTGCTTTTTTCGCACGAGTAATAGCAGTATATAATAAGTTTCGTGTAATAATTATAGGAGCGCCCGGAACTAGCGGAATAACTACACAGTCAAATTCACTACCTTGACTTTTATGTATTGTTATAGCATACGCTAGTGTTATTTGATACAATTCAGATTGCGCATATTTGCAAATTTTCCCATCGTCAAATCGTATTGTTATTTCGTGAGTTTCTGCCGTTATATCCGTGATATAGCCCATATCTCCGTTAAATATCCCAGAACCTTCTACCATACTTCCGTTAGATTCGTACTTTCTAAATTGAAGTTCATAATTATTCACGATTTGCATTACCTTATCACCGATGTGATATTTTGTGAATTCATTTTCTATTTCTATGCCTGACAAATGCGGATTGATAGTCATTTGTAAGCGCTTGTTTAAATTATCAATTCCGCACGGACCGGATTTCATTGGCGCAAGGACCTGTATTTCAGATGGTTTAAATCCAAAATATTTTGGCAATCTAGTAGTGACAAGGTCAATTATTGTTTCGCTATTTTGCAAAGTATCTCTACCTTCAGAGAAAAAGAAGTCTTTACTAGAATTATCTATAATAGGCATTTTACCACTATTGATTAAGTGCGCATTGGTAATGATAAGGCTGTCATTGCTTTGTCTATAAATGTTTACTAATTGAGTTGTATGTACCTTATTGCTTTCTATTAAATCGCGCAAAACATTGCCTGCACCAACACTAGGGAGCTGGTCTTTATCTCCAACCATAATTAGTCGAGTAGTGGAGCGGAGCGCTTTCAATAGATGATAGAAAAGTCCGACATCAACCATACTCATTTCATCAACAATCACGACGTCTGTATCTAGCGGATTATTTTCATTTCTATGGAATATACCTTCCCCCTCACCCGAAGGATTTACCTCTAAAATTCTATGTATAGTTTTTGCCTCAATACCGCTACTTTCACTTAGGCGCTTTGCGGCGCGACCGGTAGGGGCGCAAAGTAAAACTTTTTTATTCTGTTGTTTAAATATATCTAATATGCAACGCACTATAGTAGTTTTACCTGTACCTGGCCCACCTGTAATAATTGACGCACCCTTATTTAAACTAGCAAGGACAGCATCTGTTTGCTCGCCGTTTAATTGTATATTATTTAATTTTTGATAGAAATTTATATGTTTAAGAAAATCGAATTTATCATCAAATATATTGAAAGACAATTTATATAGTTTTCGTGCAATATATTTTTCTTGATAATAAAATTTAGTTAAAACGACGACCTCTTTTCCGTGATGATTAAAATTTTTAGTTAAACCTTCGATTTGAAGATAATCGATAGATTTTTCTATTAAATTCCGCTCGTTGTCGTCAAAATTTAATATTTGTAAACAATTTGCGATTAATTCTTCCTTAGGTAGGTAAGTGTGACCTTCGCGTTCGCTCGCAAGTTTCAGTGCATAAATCAAACCGGCTTTTATTCTATTTTCTCCATATAAATCTATGCCTAATTTAAGAGCAATTTTGTCCGCAGTGGTGAATCCAATGCCGTCTATGTCTTCGACTAATTGGTAGGGGTTAGATTTAACTAATTCGATAGTTCGTTCTTTGTAAGTATTGTATATTTTAAGTGATAGGTTTGTACTGATAGCGTGAGATTGCAAGAAGATAATAGCATTTTGCATATCTTTCATCTCATTGTAAGCATTTGATATTTCTATCGCTTTTTGTTTGCTGATTCCACGGATACGTGCTAGTTTCATAGGATTAAATTCTAACACGGTTAAGGTGTCTTGCTTAAATTCATCTACAATTTTCTTTGCAGTGACAGGGCCAATGCCATAAATAAGTCCGCTCGCTAAATATCGTTCGATAGCGGGCAAAGTGCTGGGCTCAATAACCGCACAATCGTCCGCTTTAAATTGTTCACCAAATTTCTTATTAACTACGAATTCGCCTTCTAATTCAAGAGTTTGTCCTTCATATAGTTCAGGGAAATTCCCTACCGCAGTTATTCGCTTATTTTCATACATTAAAGAAACAACAGAATATCCATTTTCTGCATTTCGAAAAATTGTATTATCTACTGTTCCTATAATCTTCATTTAACTATGATACAACATTTTTGTGTAATTGTAAATTATTCTTAAAACATTTGAAATTATATGTTAATTTTGATATAATTATCGAAATTGGTAGAAAAATATATAAAAAGGAATAAAAATGAAGAAATTTTTTGCAGATTTTAAAAAATTTATTAATCGTGGCAACATTTTTGATATGGCGGTCGGAGTAATAGTCGGCGCTGCATTTAGTACAATAGTGACCGTTTTTACAGATAAAATCATTATGCCGTTAATTAAAATTATGTTGATTAGCATAGGCGGTAATGGACTAGATAGTGCATACACAGTCCTTCACGGTGTATATACGATAGACGCAACAACGGGCGAATCTATATTAGATTTAACCAACAGCATATATATTGATTGGGGCGCGTTTATAACGGCAATAATCAATTTTATCTTAATAGCATTTACACTTTTCGTAATACTTAGATTAATAATGCGCAGTCGCGAAATGATTAAAAAAGCGGAAGATGAAGTTAAAAAAACACGCTTAACTAAGGAAGATAAACGCGAGTTAAAACTAAAAGGAATTTCATTAAAAGATAAAGAAGCAATAAAGTTGTTTAAAATAGAAAAATTAAAAGCGATAGAAGAAAAAGAGAAAGAAGAACGAGAAAAACTTGAAAAATCTAAAATAAATACACAAGAAGAACTATTAAAAGAAATACGAGATTTATTAAAAGATATGAATAATAATGCTAACATTAATAAACAATAGAATTTCCCACTCAGGGAAATTTTTTCATTAGTTTAATCTAAATTGCGAAAATTTTAGTAAAATGCTTAAAATTTATGTAAATTTAACACATTTTTATAATATTTTTCTAAAATTTTTTGATTTATCAAAATTATTATGCTATTAAGTAAGATTATAATCAATTGTTTAATAATCTAAATTACCATAATTATTTTTAAATCACCTATTGACAAATTGAATTATTCGGTTATAATAATATCAACAAATTAAATATTTTGTTAGTGGAGGGGAAATCGATGAAAAAATTTCTAGCCGTTCTCATTGCGATAGTTGTAGTGGTTTGTATTGGGCTTACTACTTATTATTTCTTACGTAATGACGAAGTTATTAGTTTTAACACGACTGAAATCTATTGTAATGTAGGTGATAAAATCACAATACAACAATTAGGTAAAAGTGTAAAGCGCGAATCTAAAAAGACGACTTATGACTATAATGCTGGAGGCGAAAGTGTGACTGATTATATCACCTTTGATGCTGAAGCTGGTTATTACCGTGTAAATTCAGATAAAGGCGGTAATATAGAATTAGTTATCAAGACTTCAAATAAAAATTATTCTGAATTCAAAATCTTAGTCCACATTGGTGATGGTAGCGAAAGTTATCCGTACTATATTTCTAACTCTACAGAATTTGCTTCTATAGGTACAGGAATATTCGGACTAAATGATAATTATGTCCTTATGTCGGATATTGAACTTTCTTCAGACTATATGCCAATTGGTGTTGTTGTAGAGGACAGCACGAATATGGAAACAAATAATGGGTTCACTGGTTCATTAGACGGAAACGGACATTCAATTTCTGGATTAAATTTGACAGGAGCAGATTATTTAAATGCTGGACTTTTCTCAAAACTTACTAATGCTACAATCAAAGAATTAAAGATTTTATCACCGGTTATAAATGGTGAATATCTAACAGCAGGTGCGTTAGCTGGTTCAATTAAAAATAGTGATATTACAAAAGTTGCTATTACAAATGCCACAATCATTAACAATCAATCTAGCCAATCTAATGTGGGTGGTTTAGCCGGAGTGATTGAAGGAAATAACTCTAATGTGACAATTTCATATGCTACAGGTAGTGTATCAGCGAATGGAAATGCTAATGTAGGTGGATTTGCAGGAACTATTAGCGAAGCTAACGTTCAATCAACCTATGCAACAGCTACTATCGCAGTTGCAGGTGATTCAGCTACAGCTAATGCTGGCGGATTCGCTGGAGTATTTAAGATAGGTGGTAAGACTGGTACAATTAGAGAATCTTATGCACATTCTTCTTCAGATTATATTAATTTTACTGGATTCATTTCAAGTATAGAAAAAGTCAGCGATAGTGTAAGCATTGAAGAAAATAAGTTATCTTATTTAATCGGAAACTATGCATATGCTAAAGATGAAAATACTGTAAATTCTAGTGTATTAGGTGACGAATCTAATTTATATGACCCAGCTACAGAGAATTATATGGTTGTGCCAGTATCATCTTGGGCAGATGTTAATCAACCTAGACCAGTTTTCTACTCAGTAAATGGAGAGAAAACATATTGGAGCGAATTGAACTGGTCAATTTCAGCAAGCAATCAACCAACTTTAAAAATCGACAGCGTAAACACTGTAATCTCACAAGTTTCAAGCAGTTATTTCAAGAAAGATTTAGAGGCTGAAACAGTAAGCACTAATGAATATTTCTTAACAATAGTTGAAGAGGCTAAAAATAATTCTAACACTATAGAAAATAAAAAATATAATTTCTTAGCGAACTCAACAATCGATTTGTCTACTATTAATTGGACTCCAATTGCGCTAATAAATAGCGAAATTGACTTCAATGGTAGCACGATTGTCGGACTTAACCTTAATAATGCAGTATCAATGAATAGCAATGAAACATTACTCGGTCTATTCTCAACTATTAAAAATTCTACTATTAAGAATTTGAAAATTGACGGACTTTCAATTACAG
Source organism: uncultured Clostridia bacterium (assembly GCA_944377165.1). Lineage (GTDB taxonomy): Bacteria > Bacillota > Clostridia > Christensenellales > UBA1242 > Onthoplasma. The sequence continues at coordinate 7,079 of CALWEJ010000003.1, forward strand.
GCAATGCAACATATGCTGGCGCAGTAGCAGGTATTGTTTCTTCTGAAGATACAAGTTTAGGTGTTTCTTCTATTGAAAATATTGAAGTGACATTCGCTAGTGAAATTAATGCGGTAATTGATAATTTAGGTGGTATCGCTGGACAAATCAATAATGGTTCTATCATAAAGAATTGCGCAGTAAATGATATCGCAACAGCAAAGACATCTACAATTAAGAATGTTGCAGGATTGGTTGCTTTAGTTAACGGAAATCTATCTTCTATCTCAGATAGTAGTGTTATGGTAGCCGAAGATGGTTATATATACGGAATGAATAGTGTAGCCGGATTGGTCGCTATTAATAATGGTATCTTAATGAACAATGAAGCAGTTGTCCGCATCGCTTATGAGAGAAACGATGTCACAGGCGGAATTAATATCGCTGGTTTAGTAGCAGGGAACAATGGTATTATTACTAGCGCAACAGCAGACGTTAACATTGAGATTAATGTATCGAATCAAAATATAAATGTCGCAGGTATTGCAACTACAAATAATGGATCAATAACTTCTGTCACACTTAACGGCGAAGGTATCAATTTAGCAAATATCTATGCAAACTCTGTTTATGTAGGTGGTTTAGTAGTATCTAATAATGGTACAATTGAGAGCGCTTACAACTTAATGGACAGCATTGGCGCTTACTATGAAGGTAAAAATTATACAGTTGCTGGTATAGCAGTATATAATTCATACGAGAACGCAACTATCACTAAAGTAATTGCAGGTTCTAATATCTACGGAAATACAGTTGCTGGTATAGTAGTTGAAATGAATAATTCAAGCGCGACTATAAATCAAGTGTTGGTAGCAAAATATGATGGAGCTACAATCTCAGCGAACGAGATTAAGGGTGACAGATATGTCGCAGGATTAGCATACAATATGTCTGCAGGATTAATAACAAACGTACAGGCAGAGAGCAACTTAATAGGTGCAACGAACTCAACGCGTACTTCATTAATAGTATTAATCTTCCCAGATAATGCTAAAATCAACAATGCTACAATTAACAGCACGCTTGCAGGTACAGGTACATTCTATCGTGAAACTTGGACAGATTATGACTCTAGTAAACCAGCTGGAAGTCTAGCAAGTAGCGCCAACTTTAACTTGTTTGCAGGTAATGCAGCAGCAGGTGAGATGCAAAGTGTCATAATCAATACCGAGAAGGCTAGAGCAAATGGTATAACAACTATAGACGCAAGTTTTGTGACTTCATTGTTCGGGTTCGGTTCAACTTATGTAGGAGATAACAATAGTAGCTATTTCAAGACAGTAAGCACAGCAGAATTCAATAACTATACAACTTATACAAGTAATTGCGTAATATCTGCTCCAAGCAGTTGGTGGCAAACTACAGATTATACCTTTAATATGACATTTGACTTTAGCGGGACTTGGTCAAATAGCGCTAACGGAATCAGACTAGCATTCCTTACATCATTAAATTAAACAAAAAGAGAGTTTTCACTCTCTTTTTGTTTTAAAAATGTGAATATAATTATATGAAAAATACAACACTGAATGTGTTGTATTTTTACTAACTATTCTTGAACTTTTGCTTTTTCTTGTTCAAAAGCGTTTAATAGCATAGAACTAAGTTCTTCTCTAGTTGCAGTATTCGCTGGATGCACGATGTCTTTGTATTCACCATTAGGTTTTTGTCTACGTGGCATAGCGATAAAATAACCATTAGAGCCTTCAATAATCTTAACATCATGCACAACAAATGCATCGTCGATAGTGAATGAGGCAATGGCTTTCAACTTGCTATCATCTTTTGTCACCAAGTTGATTCTAATGTCCGCGATTTTCAAGTTTGTTCACCTTCCCCTTTTTAGATTAACTACTTTGTAGTCAATTATATTTTAACCCATTTCCTTATTTTTTGCAAATGATTTTAGTAGTTTATTAATTAATTGTGCACTTTATAATCTAAATTTATAGAGTTTAGATAAATATCAAACTAATTTTTCAATACTAATTGCAATTTTCAAGAATAATTCATATAAAAAAATATGGATTTGAATGTGAAATCAATTTTGTTTTTGGGTATAGGCGGAGTGAGTATGCACCAACTTGCTTTCTGCTATAAAAAGAATGGTTATAATGTTATAGGGTATGATGCAAAACGCAACGAATATACTGATATTTGTGAAAAGGCGGGTATTGCAATAACTACGCGATTTAGTGCAGATTTTACGAATGTTGACTTATGTATTAAGACGGGTGCAATAAAGGATAATAACAAGTATATTAAAATACTGAAATTAAAGAAAATTCCTATATTAGATAGGGCGGAAGCGTTGGCGCAATTATGCAACGAATTTAAATGTGTTATTGCTGTTGCAGGTACGCACGGGAAATCTACTACAAGCGCATTAATTTATGAGATTTTACGTGAAGCAAAGTTCAAAGTTTCGTGCCATATAGGAGCGGACGTATTTTCTCCACGATTCGAACTAGGCGATGACTATTTAGTAGTAGAAGCGTGTGAATACAACAAAAGTTTTTTATCTCTGCATCCAGATATAGCAGTCATCACTAATGTGGAGGCGGAGCATATGGACAGTTATAAGACAATGTTTAATTTGCGTTCTGCATTTTCTACATTTTTGCGCCGTGCGAATATGCGATTTGCATATAACGAGCAGTGTAATAAATTTTTAAATAGAATAAAAAATGTAAAGTTTATAAGCAAAACCGACTTGAATTTGTCACCTAAGATAAAAGGTGAACACAATTTGAAGAATATTTCGCTTGCGGTAGAAGTCGCGCGTTCACTAAAGATTTCAGACGATATTATAGTAAACGCGATTAACTCTTTTATTGGCATTGCTAGAAGGTATGAATACATAGGAGAGTATAATTCAAGCCGAATTTATATAGACTACGCGCATCACCCTACTGAAATACAAGCATTTATATCAACGTTTATAAAAGATTATAAAAACGCACTAATCATTTTTCAACCGCATACATATTCGCGGACAAAGAATTTTTTATTAGACTTTGTTAGAGTGCTTTCTAGTATTGATAACGTTTGTATTTATAAAGAATATCCAGCGCGGGAAAAGAAAAGCGCGGGTCTTTCAGCGCGCGATTTATATAAGGAAATAAAGAAAGTAAATAGCCGTGTTCACTATTGCGCGAGTTTAAAAGCGGTGGCGGATAAAATCACTAATTATGACGCAGTTGCGTTCGTTGGAGCGGGTGATATTGACCAAATTGCTAAAAAGATTGTGAAAATAACTAAAAAAAAGTGTTGACAAAATAAATATTTCAAGTTATAATCATACGACTGAAAATGTTCGAAGGAGAGATTATGAAGAAAGATATACAACCAAAATATGTTGAAGTCACTTTCGTATGCGCGTGTGGACACGAGTTCAAAAATAAGACTTCTAAGCCTGGTGTTAAAGAAGGCGATGTTGTTAAACTAGAAGTTTGCGATAAATGTCATCCATTTTTCACTGGACAACAAAAACTTGTTGACACTGAAGGTCGTGTAGATAAATTCAATAAGAAATTTAAAATTAATTAGCGTTTTTGCGTTCCTTTTTTGCATAGGCAGATTAGGGGCGCATTTTTTATTTTTAAGGCAGGTCGATTATGAAGATGTTTGAATTTAGGTCAATGCTAAAAGAGAAGGCAAAATCACTTGATATTGATAGTGTTGATATAGATTATCTAATTGCGGACGTGTTAAATGTTTCGCGCACTGACCTAGTTCTTATCGATGAAATAGATGAGAAAAATAAACGTAAGATTTTAAAACTTGCTAAAAAGAGATTTAGACATATCCCTATTGATAAAATCTTAAAGCATACTTATTTTTACGGTTATGAGTATACAGTTAACGAAAATGTATTAACTCCGCGACAAGATAGCGAAATTCTAGTAGATACCGCACTTGACCTTATTAAAGAAAATTCTTATAATACACTTCTAGATATGTGCACAGGCTCAGGCTGTCTAGCAGTATCAATAAAGAAAAATGTTGATATTTTAGTCGATGCTGTGGATATCTCGAAGAGGGCATTGAAAGTTGCTAAAAAAAATGCAAAGCAAAATGTGGTAGATATTAGATTTATCCACTCAAATATGTTTTCAAATGTAGATAAGTCATACGATTTAATTATATCCAATCCACCATATATTGCAACTGACGAAATCGCTTCACTAGATAAGGAAGTGCGCAGTTATGACCCACGTCTAGCCTTAGACGGCGGAGCGGACGGACTTAAATTTTATCGTAAGATTTATGAAAATTTATCTAGCCATTTGAATGACAACGGAATGGTTATATTAGAGATAGGCGAAGGGCAAAGCGAAGATATAAAGAAAATATTTTCAAATTGTTCACTTGTAAGCGAAATTAAAGATTATAATGGAATTATACGTTGTTTAGCATTTAAATTAAAGGAGAGATTATGATAGAGAAATTAAAAGCAATTAAAGATAAATTTGACCTTCTTACTCAAGATATTTCTAATCCAGACATAATTGCTGATAATAAACTATGGCAACAAAAAGTTAAAGAACATTCTAATCTTCAACCACTTATGGAAGAATATGATAAATATGTAAAATTTGATAAAGATTTACACGATGCGAATGAGCTTTTAGAGTCCGAAACAGACGAAGAAATGCGCGAAATGTTAAAAGAAGAAATTAAGTCTTTAAAAGATAGTCTAGAAAAGAGCGAAGAAAATCTCAAACTTTTGTTGCTCCCTAAAGATGAAAACGATACAAAGAACGTCATCTTAGAAATCCGTGGTGGCGCGGGCGGAGAGGAAAGTGCATTATTTGCACATAGCCTGCTTAGAATGTATCAAATGTATTGCGACAACCATAAGTTCAAAATGGAGATATTGAATATCGAAGAAACTGAGTTAGGCGGAGTAAAAGAAGTCCAAGCACTTATTAAAGGCAAAAATGCATACGCACGATTCAAGTACGAGTCAGGAGTTCACAGAGTTCAGCGCGTGCCAGAAACAGAAAGTCAAGGGCGCGTTCATACTTCTACTGTCACGGTAGCAATCTTGCCAGAAATGGAAGACGCGGAAGTTCAAATCGACGAAAAAGATATTCGTATAGATATATTTAGGAGCAGTGGTGCGGGCGGACAAAAAGTCAACAAGACTGATTCTGCTATACGTATAACTCACTTCCCTACAGGCATTGTAGTCAGTTGCCAAGACGAACGTAGCCAAACTCAGAATAAAGAGAAAGCGTTTGCAATGCTTAGAGCGAAAGTTTACGATTATTATCAACAGCAAAAAGAAGCGGAATATAAGCAAAATCGTAAGAGTCAAGTAGGCACAGGAGATAGGAGTGAGCGTATAAGAACGTACAACTTCCCGCAAGGTAGAGTAACTGACCATAGAATTGGATTGAGCCTATACAATATCGATTCATTTATGGACGGAAATATTGACGAGATGATAGACGCATTGACACTTGCTGACCAACAGAGAAAACTCGCAGAGAGCACAGAAAATTAAGGATAGTTTGACTATCCTTTTTTATTTTGTAATATAAAAATTTTATTCGACAAATTATGACTAATATTCACTTTTATTTGCCAAATTAATTATATTGTGTTATATTATTTTATAGGAGAAATTTATGGCAAATTACTTAAAACAAGATAGGGAACAAGGTTATGTTACAGATAATGCAGAGATTAATTATCTTATTTTTAATAATATGCGTCACACTGTATTCGGGTGTATGCTCGGTGATTTTGATTCACATGGCATTTATTCTGTAGATAAAGAAATCGTACGCGAACTTATTGAAATGAAAAAGTACATTGTCGATTCTGAAGATAATATTGAACTATGTGTTAGCGAGTTAAAACTCTTAAAGCAAATATCTTTTTTAGTCACGTTTGAAGGTAATCGCGCAACATTATCATTAATTGAAAAGATTAACCATGAAGCGAATATAAAGATAAATAGCGGGACATATAGCGATGTCAATGAATTTATCTTAGACGTAATTGAAACTTCGGGTGAAGTCGATAGGAATGTAGTTTATCATAAATGGAATATAAGTCCTTTTTCGGGTGATATTTTAGACGTTTTTAAGATGGATGAAGAAACTCTAAGTGCATATTATGGAATTGTGAACCGCTTTAAATTTTTACTTTCAGCGAATAATGTTTTATTAAAGAGTGATGAGAATATCGATTCGGTTGAGTCTGAATTAGCTGTACGCATGCTTGAGATCATTAAACATTACCCTAAATTAAAAGCAGTGTTTGACAAACAATTCAAGGCGAGATTGGAAGAGAAATCGGACTTTATTAAACTTGATAAGCCTAATTTTGCAAGCACGATAAATGAAGTTGTGAATAATATTGTTGAAAGTAATATTGGAGTTTTAACCGAACAGGATCAAGAAGAATTTTCTCTAGAAAAGCACAATGCACTCGTTGATTATAATATTAAAATTCGTGATGCAGTAGAACTTAAAACAAATAACCCTGTTTTAGCACACAGTGAAGATATACTTAATGAAAACGAAAAAATTACAGATGAAATAATAGGGGTTGAAAATTCTAATAATCAGCCGTCTGAAGTCTTAATCATAGACACGAAAGGCACTGAGAATAGAGATATAAATGATATATCAAAAGAATATGCAGAAACCCTCAAACAAGAACAAAGCAAAGCAATTGAGCGCGCGCTTAAAGATGTTTTTGGTGACAATAGCGAAGCAAGTAAAGACAATAATAATGAAGCAATAGAAGGCGAAAATAATGAAGTAACTCAAGGCAAAAATTATTTTCACCGCGTTTTGATTGAAGCTACTAAAGAAATAATTGGTACAGCATTAATACGAGAAATAATAACAAGTGCTACAGAAGAAAGTATTAAAGAAAGAGAACAAGATAGAGAATTAGAGACAAACAATTCATCGAACAAAGAAACAAAAGTAGAAGCATCGGCGACTAATGGAAATACAACTAGAAATGTAAATTCATCTAGTAATACTAGGAATGCATCAAATGCAAGGGTGAATGCAAGGAGATCTTCTAATAGGAGTGAAACAAACTCTCGAACTAAAGCGACTACAACACAAACTAATAGTTCTGAAAGCACCGATTCAAGCGATTCATATGATTACGACGATGACGATAACCGATATGGGACTCAACCTACGGGGAGATCGTTGATTCGCAGTGTGACTGAAGGACTGCAAGATGAAAATAAAGTTGACCAATCAAATACGAAAGTTAGAGAACCAAAAGACGGAGAAACGGTTAAAGATGAATCAATGTTAAAGGTAGATAGAGGTTCGGAAGATTATGAAAAAATTGCAGACATTGTTAAAAGTAAGCAAAATAATATGGTGAATGGTTGTAATAGTATTATGAAGGATATTATTAGAACTATTACAGATCTGGAAATTAAAAGCAATACGAATATTGAGAATCATGAACAAGAAATTGTACAGAATTAAGACGAGTTGAAAAATACGGAACAATGAATTTAATAGTTTATGATATAGAAAATTAATTGCTTTTATAAGGCATAAAACTTCTTAATATTATAGGCAAAACATAATGAAAATAAAATTTATCACGAATAATTTTATATACTAAAAATTCACGGTTAAATCCGTGAATTTTTTATTATAAATTAATGTTTGCTGATCTTAAATCCTCTATATAAAGATCCTTTTGTTTATTAATAAATCCCGTATAATATCCAACCATAGAAGTCAGTTTCATATTTTCTTGCGTAAGACTGATAGGTGCCTCACTTTTTTTGTTAAATTCTTTTAACAATTTAGTGTAGTCATCTAAAATATTTTTAATATTTAAAGAACAAGAATCTGGTTTATATCCCCATAATGAAAATAATGCATATATTAATGATACTCTATCGGCGCCGGATGTAGTAGCTGTTATATAATTGTATTTGGAAAGTATTAAATCCATAATATCGGAAGCAAATTTTTTCACTTGCTCATCGGGTATTTCGGTATATACGTCTTTTTCATCTTCTTTAAGCTTTATATAGTATCTATCAAATATTTCGTTGTGTGACAACGTCTCAAGATTTTTTTTATAAAAATCATAAGTGTAAAAATCATCAGCTTTAAAATTACTTTCCATATATATCTCCTAAATTTTTTATTCGCTGACATTGTAGCATACAATTTTAATTTTGTAAATACCTTTTTTAAAAATTTTTATTATTTGGCTATATAATTTTATCTTTAAGAAAAATATCGTTCAAATAATCGTATTCGATTATTAAAGATTAGTGAAAGATTAGTGTTTGTATTAATATTAGAATTAGATGATATATTTGATTTACTGCATACCTACATTATATTACTGTACACTTACATTATATGTTTAATTTATCGCACATAATATCTACCTATTTTATTATATATTAATTTCCTTATTATAATGTTTATAAAAATGAACTAAAAACGATATAAATATATTTTATATGAAAATGGCTGTTGACTATGGAAAAATTCCATATAAAAAATATGCAAAAAATATGCAAAAAATTTTGAAAAAACCGTTGACAAAGTAAAAAATCTTTGTTAGAATATACTTGCTGATTTATGTGGGGAGAAGCATAAGGTTGCATTCGTTAGCAACTATGAATGGGAATTTATGCTGACCATAACTCGTAAGAGTGCCAGCGCAAAATGACGGGTTAGCCCGAATTTATTTTTGTGAATCAGTACTTAACACACGGCTCAGTGTTAATACGTGCGTGAGCGCATAACTCATACGACGTGTGACGCGGTCAACGTTAAGCTAGTTGGTTATTGGCTTTACTAAATTTAAAAGGAGAGAAAAATGGCAACAGTAAAACTAAGAATTAAACTTGCATCATATGATACAGGTTTACTCGAGAATGTAGTTTCAAGAATTCTTGATACTGCAACAAAGTCTGGATGCAAAGTATCTGGACCTATTCCGCTTCCTACAAAGAGAGAAGTGGTGACAATCATTCGTGCAACGCACAGATATAAAGATTCGAGAGAACAATTCGAATCACGTACACATTGTAGATTAATTGATGTTTACGCTCCAAATCAAAAGGCTGTAGAGAGTCTTACAAGACTTAACGTTCCAGCTGGCGTAGATATTAAGGTAGAGTTATAAGGAGGGCCACAATGGAAAAAGCGATTATCGGTAAAAAGATTGGAATGACGCAAGTATTCACTGACGACGGTAAAGTAGTACCAGTCACAGTAGTAGAAGCTGGTCCTTGCTATGTCACTCAAATCAAGACAACAGACAAGGACGGATACAATTCTGTTCAATTAGGATATGGTGACATTAAAAGTAAAAATGTAAATAAAGCGCAAGCAGGCATTTACAAGAAAGCAAATGTTGAAGCAAAACGCGTTTTAAAAGAATTCAAATATGACGACATTACTAAATTTGCTGTAGGACAAGAAGTTAAAGCTGATATGTTCTCAGCAGGCGATATGGTAGATGTCAGCGGTATATCAAAAGGTCATGGTTTCACAGGCGTTATCAAACGTTGGAACCAACGCAGACTAAAAATGACTCACGGTGTTGGACCTGTTCATAGAGAAGTCGGTTCTATGGGCGCTAACTCAACTCCTAGCCGAGTATTTAAGGGTAAGAAGATGCCTGGTCAATATGGTCATGAAGCAGTGACTGTTCAAAATCTAAGAGTAGTACGCGTAGATGCGGATAGGAACTTGATATTTGTTAAGGGCGCAATCCCAGGTCCTAACAAGTCCATTGTTACAATCAAGTCCGCAGCTAAGGCTTAAGTAGGAGATTAGTATGGCGAAACTTAAAGTTTACAATATGAAGAAAGAAGAAGTCGGCACAATTAGTCTTAACGAGATGGTGTTCGACGCTGACTACAACGAAGCATTAATTCACCAAGTTGTAGTGGCAATTCACAATAACGGACGTCAAGGTACAAAATCTACATTGACTCGTAGCGAAGTGAATGCTAGTAAAAAGAAAATCTATAGACAAAAAGGCACCGGTGGTGCGCGTCACGACGAAAAGAGCGCTCCACAATTCGATGGAGGTGGCGTAGTATTCGCTCCAAAGCCACGTGACTTCAGTCAAAAAATCAATAAGAAGATGCGCGATATAGCATTCTCTAGCGCACTTTCTCAAAAGATTAGACAAAACGAAGTTGTTATCTTAGACGATATCACTTTTGCTGACAACAAGACTAAATCTGCTAGCGAATTCTTAAAGAATTTCGGATTAAATAAACGCACTTTAATCGTTACTGACGGCAAAAACGAAGGAGTTATTAAATCAACTAACAATATTCAGAATGTTTCATGTGTCGATGCTATGCTATTGAACGTCGCTGAGATAGTTGAAAATACTTTCTTAGTGTTCAGCAAAGATGCTATTAAGAAATTAGAGGAGGCATACGTATAATGAGAGCGCAAGAAATTATCTTAGAGCCTATTATGACAGAAAAATCATACGCAGGCATCCAAAACAAAGTTTACACATTTAAAGTAGCAACTAGTGCTAACAAAGTTGAAATTAAAAAGGCAGTTGAAGAATTGTTCGATGTGCAAGTAGCACGCGTTAACACAATCAGTTGCAAAGGTAAACTCAAAACTAGAAATACAAAAAGTGGACAAGTAACAGGTAGAACAAGCGATTATAAGAAAGCAGTCGTTTTCTTGCGCCCAGAATCAAAGGCTATCGCATTCTTCGAGAACTTGAACTAGAAAGGAGTAGAATATGGCTATTAGAAGCAAAAAACCTACCTCTGCAGGTAGCAGATTTGTCACTTATAAGACGTATGATGAACTCACTAAAGATTCATCTGTTCCTAAATCTCTTTTAACAACTGTTAAAAAGACTGGCGGACGTAATGCTCAGGGTAAGATTACTGTACGTAATATCGGTGGCGAAAATAGACGTAAATATAGAATTATCGACTTTAAACGTAAAAAAGATGGTGTTGTAGCTACAGTTGAGAGCATTCAATACGACCCTAACCGTACAGCTTATATTGCACTTTTAGTGTATGCTGACGGGGAAAAGAAATTTATCATCGCGCCTAAGGGCTTAAATGTTGGTGATAAAGTTATGAGTGGTGCTGGCGCAGAAATTAAACCCGGCAATGCACTTGAATTAAAAGATATACCACTTGGTACTAAAGTTCATAACATTGAGTTACAACCCGGACGTGGCGGACAAATGGTTCGTTCAGCTGGTATCTCAGCTCAATTAATGGCGAAAGAAGGTGCTTATGCTACCCTTCGTTTACCTAGCGGTGAAATGAGAAAAGTAAGTTTAGATTGTCGTGCTACTATCGGTGAAATCGGCAATGAAGAAAATGAAATTGTATCACTAGGCAAGGCTGGACGTAAACGTCATATGGGTATTCGCCCATCTGTTCGTGGTAGCGCTATGAACCCAGTTGATCACCCACACGGTGGTGGTGAAGGTAAGTCACCAGTCGGACACGCTGGTCCAGTGACTCCTTGGGGCAAACCTGCACTTGGATACAAGACTAGAAAACATAACAAGGCTTCTGACAAACTTATTGTCAAGAGAGCTAAATCTAAGTAGGAGTAGATTATGAGTAGAAGTTTAAAGAAAAAACCTTTTGTGGAAGAAAAGTTGATGCGTCGCATCCGCGAAATGAATGAAAAGGGTGAGAAGAAGGCTTTAAAGACTTGGTCAAGGTCAAGCACTATCTATCCTGAATTCGTAGGTCACACAATCGCTGTTCACAATGGTAGAAAACATGTACCTGTTTACTGCACTGTCGATATGGTTGGTCATAAGTTAGGTGAATTTGCACCTACTCGTACCTTCAAAGGACATAAGCAGAAAGAGGCTAAGAAATAGGAGTAAACTATGGCAAAGAGAATTAGAGAAAAAGCAGAATTGTTAAATCAAAATAAAGACACTCGTCCTTATGCTAGTGTTCGCTATGTTAGGCTTTCTCCTACAAAAGCAAAAATCGTTATCGACACAGTAAGAGGTAAGAGTTATGATGATGCAGTGGCTATATTGTCGAATATGCCACACGAAGCAGCAGCTATACTTTTAAAAGTTGTTAAATCCGCTGGTGCAAATGCTGAGAACAATAAGGGATTAAACGTGCACGATTTATATCTTGCTGAGATTATTCTCGGACAAGGTCCAACTCGTGTTAACAAAATTAATTTCCAAGGTCGCGGTCGTACAAGCAGAATAACTACAAGAACTAGTCACATCAAAGTTGTGCTAGGTGTAAAGGAGTAATTTATGGGACAAAAAGTTAATCCAAATGGAATGCGTCTAGGTATCAATAAGACTTGGAACTCTTTCTGGTACGCAGACAAGAAAGATATTGCTAAAAACATTAAGGAAGATAACACTATCCGTAATTATATCCTTAAAGAATATAAAAATTGCGCTATCTCAAACGTATTAATTGAGAGAACAAACGACACTTTAACTGTTTCCGTTTACACTGCTAAGCCAGGTGTGCTTATCGGTCAAAAGGGTGCAGGTGTTGAGCAATTAAAGAAAATCGTTGAGAATTTGTCTAATGCTAAACGCGTTAACGTTAACGTTGTTGAAGTTAAGAACCCTGATTTAGATGCAAAACTTGTAGCTGAATCAATCGCTAGTCAACTTGAAAAACGTGCACAATTCCGTCGCGTTATGAAATCTGCTATGCAAAGAGTAATGCGTGCTGGTGCACAAGGTGTTAAGACTATGGTGTCTGGACGTCTTGACGGCGCTGAAATCGCTCGTAGTGAACACTACCACGAAGGTTCATTACCTCTTCACACAATTAGAGCTAATATAGATTATGCTTGCGTTGAAGCACACACTACTTTCGGTGTACTTGGCGTTAAAGTTTGGATCTATAAGGGCGAAATTTTAGGCAAAGTATCTCAAAGTTCTGTACAAAATCACAAGAAAGGAGAGAACTAATATGTTATTGCCTAAGAGAGAAAAAAGAAGAAAACAATTCCGCGGTCGTATGACTGGACGTGCTATTCGTGGTAGCAAAGTTGTTTATGGAGATTACGGTCTTCAAGCGGTAGAGCCTTGCTGGATAACTCCTAACCAAATAGAAGCAGCCCGTGTCGCTATCAGTAGATATATGAAACGTGGCGGTAAACTATGGATAAAAGTTTTCCCAGATAAGCCTATCACAAAGAAACCTGCCGATACTCGTATGGGTAGTGGTAAAGGTGCACAAGTTGGTCACGTAGCAGTAGTTAAACGTGACAGAGTTATATTTGAAGTAAGTGGCCCAAGCGAAGAAGTTTGCTTAGAGGCTTTAAGACTTGCTTCACACAAACTTCCTTGCAAAACTAGAGTAGTTCGTAAGGAAAAAGGCGGTGAAAACAATGAAGAATAATTACAAAGATATGACTATTAAAGAGTTGAGTGCCGAAGAAAGCAAACTTCGTAGCGAACTATTTAACCTTAACTTCCAAAAGAAAGTTGGACAATTAACAGATAGTTCTCGTATCGGCATCACAAAGAGAAATATTGCACGTGTTAAAACTGCTATAAGACAAAAACAAATTGCTGGAGCAAAGGAGTAATATTATGGAAGAAAAACAAGTAAACCACAAGACAATTCAAGGTGTTGTTGTTTCTGATAAAATGGACAAAACTATTACCGTTTTGGTGACCAGCAAGAAAAAACACCCAATTTATAAAAAGTATATGACTTATACAAAAAAATATAAAGCTCACGACGAAAAGAATGAAGCTCACGTAGGCGACACAGTTGTTATTATTGAAACTCGTCCGCTTAGTAAAGATAAATATTTCAGACTTCTTTCTATCGTTGAAAGGGCTAAGTAGGAGGCAGATATGATACAACCATTATCATTATTGAATGTTGCTGACAACACTGGTGCTAAACAAATTATGTGTATCAGATGTATGGGCGGTTCTAAAAGAAAGTTTGCTAACATTGGCGATATCATTGTTGCCTCTGTAAAGAAAGCTGACCCAGATGGCAAAGTTAAGAAAGGTGATGTTGTGACAGCAGTTATCGTTCGTACTAAAAAAGGTGTAGAACGTCCAGACGGTTCATCAATCAAATTTGATGACAACGCAGCTGTTATAATTGATAAACAAAAAGCACCTCGCGGTACTCGTGTATTTGGGCCAATCGCAAGAGAACTTCGTGCTAGAGGATTTATGCAAATCATTTCACTAGCACCGGAAGTGTTATAGGAGGTCGAATATGAAATTAAGCGTTAAAAAAGGTGATAACGTTTTAGTTATTACTGGTAAAGATGCTGGCAAGACTGGTGAAATCCTTGAAGTTAACAAAGAGGCGGGCAAAGTTAAAGTCGCTAATGTAAATATTCAATCTCACCACAGAAAGCCAAGAAGTAAAGACGACAAGGGCGGAATCTTAAAGACTGAAGGCGCAATCGACGTGTCTAATGTACAAGTTGTTTGTCCTGTATGTAAAAAAGCTACTAGAGTTGCTCACAGTGTTGTTGACGGAGAAAAAGTTCGTATATGCAAGAAATGTGGCGCAAAACTAGACGTCGTTAAAAAGACTGCTAAAAGCAGTAAGAAAGCATAAAGGAGTATGACATTATGGAAAAAGAAATAAATAGGCGTCATGCATACTATAACGAAGTTGTTAAAAAGGCTCTCAAAGAGAAATTCAATTACAAAAATGTAATGGAAATCCCTAAGATTGAGAAAATCATTTTAAGTCTTCGTCTTGGTAAGGAAAAAGACAATGCAAAAAGTTTTAATACAGCTGTTGAAGAATTAAGCTTAATCGCTGGTCAAAAGGCTGTACCTACTTATGCAAAGAAATCAGTCGCTAACTTTAAATTGCGTCAAGGTCAAAAAATTGGTGCTAAGGTGACATTAAGAGGAGAGAAAATGTATGAGTTCTACGATAGACTTATATCAGTTGCTCTTCCACGTGTACGTGACTTCCAAGGTCTAAGCACTAAGTCATTCGACGGCAGAGGCAATTATAGTTTCGGTGTTAAAGAACAAATTATATTCCCTGAAATTATCTATGATAAAATTGATACTGTTCGCGGTTTTGATGTTATTATAGTGACAAGTGCAAAAACGGACGCTGAAGCACTAGAATTATTAAAATTAATGGGCGTACCATTTAAGAAGAATTAGGAGTGAATTATGGCAAGAAAAGCAATGGTTAATAAACAGAAAAAACAACAGAAATTCACAACTCGTGAATACACGAGATGTTCTATTTGCGGTCGTCCACACGCAGTGCTTAAGAAGTACGGAATATGCAGAATTTGTTTTAGAAATTTAGCGCACAAAGGTGAAATACCTGGTGTTAAGAAGGCTAGTTGGTAAAAGGAGAAAGTTATGTTAAGTATAGACCCAATCGCAGATATGCTTACTCGCATTCGTAATGCTAATGCTAATAAGCACGAAAGTGTGCTTGTTCCAGAATCAAAGACAAAACGTGCTATCGCCGATATCTTAAAAGAAGAAGGATTTATCGTTTCTTATACTTCTAAAGAAGTAGAAGGCGTTAAGATGATGGAATTAACACTTAAATATGGTCCTAATGGCGAAAAAGTCATTCAAGGTCTTAAAAGAATTAGCAAACCGGGCTTAAGAATTTATGCTAACGTAGAACAACTCCCTAAAGTTCTTAACGGTTTAGGTATTGCTATCGTGTCCACTAGCAAGGGCATTATGACAGATAAAAATGCTAGAAAATTAAATGTAGGTGGCGAAGTGCTCGCCTACGTATGGTAGAGAGGTGTAATATGTCAAGAATCGGAAAATTACCTATCTCAATCCCAGCTGGAGTTTCAGTTGAAGTTAACGGTCGTTTGGTGACAGTTAAAGGTCCTAAAGACACATTAACTCAAGAAGTTTCTTCAAATGTGACAGTACAAGTTAAAGATAACGAAGTACTTGTAGTACGTAATGACGAAACAACTGACTCTAATGCTAAGCAAGGTCTTTATAGACAATTAATCCACAATATGGTAATTGGAGTAAAGGACGGATTTAAGAAATCTTTAACAGTACAAGGTGTTGGTTATAAGCTTAATAAACAAGGCAACAAACTTGTTATGAACTTAGGTCTTAGCCACCCTGTAGAATTCGCAGAAGTTGAAGGTATTAAAATTGATGTTCCAGACAACAACACTATCATAGTAAGTGGTGCTGACAAAGAATTAGTTGGTGCAATAGCTGCTAAAATTAAAGCTTTGCGCCCTATCGAGCCTTATCACGGTTATGGAATTCATTACACTAATGAACCTGTAATTTTAAAACCTGGTAAGTCTGCAGGTAAAAAGAAGTAGGAGGTTAAGTTATGATAAGCAAGGTAAATAAAAATAGCCAAAGAGTTAAACGTCATATTAGATTACGTCATAACTTATCTGGTACTAGCAAATGCCCACGTCTAAATGTTTATAGAAGTTTATCAAACATCTATGCTCAAATCATCGATGACGAAAAGGGTGTGACTTTAGTCGCTTGCAATACAACACAAAAAGAGATTAAAGACAAGATTAAAGATATGACTAATAAAGAACAAGCAAGATTTATCGGCGAACAAATCGCTAAACTTGCAAAGAAAAAGAAAATCAGCGAAGTCGTTTTCGACAGAGGTGGATATCTTTATACTGGACGTGTAAAAGAACTTGCTGACGGCGCTAGAGCCGGTGGCTTGAAATTTTAAGGAGAGATTATGGCACAACAAAAGCGTGAATTTAAAAAACCAAGATTGGAAGAAAAAGACGAATTTGATAAGAAGATGCTCGCTGTTCGCCGTGTGACAAAAGTTGTTAAGGGTGGACGTACAATGCGCTTCTCTGCTTTGGTCGTTGTTGGCGATAAGAAAGGTAGAGTTGGTATGGGACTTGCTAAAGCTAGTGAAGTTCCTACAGCAATCGATAAAGCAACAAAATCTGCTAAAAAATCTCTTATAAATGTTCCTGTTATTGAAGGAACTATCCCACACGAAGTTATAGGAAAATTCGCTAAAACTAGCGTTAAAATGCTTCCTTCTAAAAAGGGTAGCGGACTTATAGCCGGTGGTGCTGCACGTACAGTTTTTGAAATGGCAGGTTATACTGACATTACTGCAAAAATTTATGGTTCAACAGATAAAATCAACGTTGTTAGAGCAACTTTAAACGGACTTAAATCTTTAAGAACTAAAGAACAAGTTGCTATGCTTCGTGGTAAATCTGTAGAAGAGATTTAGGAGGACGTATGGCTAAGAAACAATCTAAAACTATTAAAGTGACTTATGTTAAGAGCGCTATCGGTTTTGACAAACGTCAAGCAAAAATCGTTGAAGCACTTGGATTTAAGAAATTAGGTCAAACTCGCGTTCTTCCAGATAACGAATGTATAAGAGGTAGCATCTTCAAAGTAAAGCACTTATTAAAAGTGGAAGAAGAGGCTTAAAGGAGAGATTATGTATTTACACGATTTAAGAAATGCAGAAGGTGCTAGACAATCTAAGAAAAGATTAGGTCGCGGTATCGGTAGCGGTATCGGTAAGACTTCAGGTAAAGGTCATAAAGGTCAAAACGCTCGTTCTGGTGGCGGTGTTCGTCCCGGATTCGAGGGTGGACAAATGCCTTTATATCGTAGATTACCTTCTAAGGGATTTAGCAATGCTAAGTTCAAAAAAGTTTACTCAGTCGTTAATGTATCGAGTTTAAACGTGTTCGAGCCTAACACTGAAGTCGATGCAGTAAAACTTCTTGAAGCAGGCATCTTATCAAAAGTTGAAAAAGATGGTATCAAGATTTTAGGTAATGGTGAATTAAAAGTTGCATTAAAAGTTATTGCTAACAAGTTCACTGATTCAGCAAAAGAGAAGATTACAGCACAAGGTGGCAGTGTAGAGGAGGTATAATGTTTAAGACATTAGCTGACGCTTTTAAAATAAAGGAAGTTAGAAACAAGTTGCTTTTAACTCTGCTTCTACTCTTTATTTACCGCCTTGGTTGTTGGTTGCCTATTCCGGGCGTCGATGTCGAGGCTTTAGGAGTAAGCATCGAGGGAAATACCTTCTTAAGCTTACTTAGTTCTGTGAGCGGTGGCGCGCTAAGCCAAGGTTCGTTCCTTGCACTCGGTGTTTCACCTTATATCACATCGTCTATTATTGTACAACTTCTTTCTATGGTTATCCCTTCTTGGCAAAGACTTGCTAAAGAAGGCGGTGCTGATGGTAGAAAGAAAATCAGTCAATATACAAAAGTGACAGCATTAATTATCGCTCTTGCGCAAGCAATCGGTATTGCTGTTGGATTCGGAACTGCTGATAGAGTGAATTTACACATATTCGGCGGTAGTGAAATAGTATGCTATATCTTCATTGTTTTAATGTTGGTAGCAGGTGCTATGTTCACAGTTTGGCTTGGCGAGAAAATCACTGAGATAGGCATTGGCAACGGTATGTCACTCCTTATCTTCGTAGGTATCTTGTCAAGTGCTGGTACTGCAATTATGGGAAATTTCAACGACCTTGCAGCAGGCGGTGAAACAACTCAAAGAGCAGTTTGGCAATTAATTTTATTCGTAGTAGCTCTTATTGCTATATTCGCTTTAGTCGTTTTCGTTGATGGAGGCGAAAGGAGAGTCGGAGTTCAATATGCTAAGCAAGTGAAAGGTAGAAAAATGTATGGCGGTCAATCAACATACATTCCTATTCGTGTAAATGCGAATGGTGTTATGCCAATCATTTTAGCAAGCGCAGTTTTGACTTTCCCTCAACTCATTATGAGCGTTTTCTGGCCTAATTCTACTAACGCATTCATTACGTGGTGGAATACTTACTTAGGCGCAGGCTCGTGGGTATATGCTGTATGTATGGCACTTTTAATTTTAGCTTTCGCATATTTCTGGACTATGGTTCAATTCGATACGGAAGAAATTAGTAGAAATATACAGCAAAACGGCGGATTTATCACTGGTATAAGACCGGGTAAACCTACCGCACAATATTTAAACGGAATAAATAAGAAAATTACATTATTTGGTGCTATCTTCTTAGCATTTATGGCACTTATTCCTACTTTGCTTTTCACAGCAATCGGAACAGGTGGATTAAATAGCGCATTCAGTGCTACAGGTATGTTAATCGTAGTATCAGTTGCACTTGAATTTGATAAACAATTAGAAGCTCAAATGATGATGAGAAATTATCGCGGATTTTTAAAATAGGAGTTAAGATGAATATTGTCCTATTAGGCATACAAGGGTGCGGTAAAGGTACTCTTGTTGAAAACTTAAGAGGGAAATTGGATTTTGCTTTAATATCTGTAGGTCAATTACTTAGAGATGAAGTTAAAGCAGGTTCAAAGTTGGGTCAACAAATTCACGAAGCGCAGACAAAAGGTGTTTTAGTCGATTTTGATATTGTTATGGATATATTAGGGAAACGTCTAAATGATGTTAAAGAAAAGAATATCATTTTTGACGGCTTTCCTCGAAATGTTGAACAAGCTATCGCATTCGATAAAATGCTAACGGTTGATAAAGTTATTTACTTAAATTTATCTGAAGAGTTAGCTCAAGATAGACTTTTAAATAGATTAACGTGTATAAATTGTGGATATGTGACTAAAAAAACGGATAGGGAAAACAATATTTGTCCTAAATGCGGTGGACAACTTAAAACGCGTTCGGACGATACTATTGATAGTATTAAGAAACGTTTTGAAGTCTATAAGAAAGAAACAAATCCGCTGATAAAGATATATCGTTCGCGCGGAGTATTGTACGAGATTGATGCTAGTCGTACTCCGAGTGAAATAACGTTAGATGTTTTGAAGGTGATAGAATGAATATTACTATAAAAAACAAAGAAGAAATTGAGAAAATGCGTATTGCTGGAAAAATCTTAAAGCAAACGTTAGACTTAATCGAGTCATCAATTTACCCTGGCCAGACCACTTCGCGCCTTAATGATTTGGCCTATCAATATATTATATCCCAAGGCGCACAACCTTCCTTTTTAAATTATGAGGGCTTTCCATACACTATCTGTGCCAGTCTAAATGACCAGGTAGTGCACGGATTTTGCACCGATGTTCCTTTGAAAGAAGGCGACATAATCAGTATTGATTGTGGAGTCATCTGGCAAGGATATCATAGTGATGCTGCGCGAACTTTTCCTGTCGGGACTATTTCGCGCGAAAAGCAAGCACTAATCGAGGCTACAAAACAATCATTCTTTGAAGGTATTAAAGATATTAAAGCAGGTTGCAAACTTGGCAATATCAGTCATAAGATACAAGTTTATCTAGAAGAACGCGGTTATGGAGTAGTCAGAGAACTTACTGGGCACGGTATAGGTACAAATCTACATGAGGACCCATATGTGCCGAATTATGGCAAGTACAATTCAGGTATTGTACTAAGCGAAGGTATGACCTTAGCAATCGAACCAATGTCAACTTTAGGCAAACGTGACGTATTCTTAGAGGACAACGACTGGACGGTCACTACGTGGGACGGAAAGCCAAGCGCTCATTATGAGAATACTGTTCTAATCACAAAAGATGGTGTAGAAATTCTAACTTTGTAGGAGCATTATGAATAGTCAATTCATAGTTGGAGATATTGTAAAATCGCTCAGTGGGCACGATAAAAATCACCTTTTTATCGTCCTATCTATTGACAAAAATGGATATCTTGCTATAATAGATGGTAGATATAGAAAACGTGATAAAATTAAGCTCAAAAATCCTAAGCATTTAATAAAAATTGCGCACGATGATGAGATTTTATCGAAAGTTAAATCAGTCACATCTACTAATACTGAAATCTATAATGCGATTAAGAAATATCAATCTAGTGTAAAGGAGTAAAAATGTCGAAAGAAGATGTTATCGATGCAGAAGGCGAAGTTGTTGAAGTCTTAGGCAATTCTAACTTTAAAGTTAAGATAATGAACGACCACATCATTACAGCTTATATCTCAGGGAAATTGCGCGCTAATAAAATTAGAGTGCTCATCGGAGATAAAGTAAAAATTGAAATGAGTCCGTATGACTTAACTAAGGGCAGAATCGTTTGGCGTGATAAAAAATAATAAAACAATTCTTATAAATAATATTTATTTGGAAAACTAAAAGGAGAAATTATGAAAGTACGACCATCTGTTAAACCTATGTGCGAAAAGTGTAAAGTCATTAAGCGTAACGGCAGAGTTATGGTTATTTGCTCTAAGAACCCTAAGCACAAACAGCGCCAAGGTTAACCGTTTTTACGGCATAGTTGCGCTCGAGAAGAACGCTACTGTGGATACGAGTATTACTCGATAAAACAAGCACAATGCTTCGCGGCAATTTAGCATTGTGAGAATATATTATATAATTTAAGTGGAGGAAATATATGGCACGTATATCAGGCGTGGATTTACCTAATGAAAAGAGAGTTGAAATCGGCTTAACTTATATCTATGGTATAGGTAGAGCTAGTGCAAACAAAATTTTGCAAGCTACAGGCATCAATCCTGACACGAGAGTTAAAGATTTAAGCGAAAGCGATATTGCTTCTATCCGTAAATATATAGAGGCTAATTTTGTCGTGGAAGGTGAGAAGCGTAAAGATGTTTCTCTAGACATTAAGAGATTAAAAGAAATTAGATGTTATCGCGGTCTTAGACATATTGCTAACTTACCAGTTCGTGGTCAGTCAAGCAAACAAAATGCGCGTACACGCAAAGGTCCAAAGAAGACTATAGCGAATAAGAAGAAGTAATAAGGAGTAAATATGGCTACTAAACAAGAATCTAAAAAGAAGAAAATATTAGTTAGCAATGGTGAAGGTGCTGTACACATTTTCGCTAATTCTAACAATACTATAGTATCTTTAACTGATAGTCAAGGTAATCTTTTAGTTCAATGTAGCGCTGGTGCTTTGGGCAACAAAGGTGCTAAGAAGACTACACCTTTCGCAGCGCAATCAGCTGTTGAAACTGCATTGAAGAATATCGCTAACTATGGTATTACTAAGGTTGCTATTTACGTTAAAGGTGCTGGTAATGCGCGTGAGGCAGCAATCCGTGCTGTTGGTACAGCTGGCGTTCAAGTCACTATGATTAAAGACGTTTCACCTATCCCACACAATGGTTGCCGTCCACCTAAGAAGAGAAGGTTATAGGAGGGAATATGGCTAAAAATACTAATCCAGATTGTAAGCAATGCCGTAGAGATGGTTGCAAACTTTTCTTAAAGGGCGAAAGATGTCTTACAAAATGTTCATTTGATAAACGTCCTGTTGTTCCTGGACAACACGGCGCAAGCAGAAAGAAATTCTCTGAATATGGTGTGCAATTGCGTGAAAAGAATAAAGTGCGCAGAGCATACGGTTTATTAGAGAAACAATTTAGAATTTACTATGAGAAGGCTACTAATAGTAAAGAAGCTACTGGTTGGGCACTTCTTAAGATGCTTGAATTAAGACTAGATAACGTTGTATATCGTTTAGGCTTAGGTTCTTCAAGATCTGAAGCTAGACAAATCGTTAACCACGGTCACATTACTGTAAATGGTAAGAAGGTTAATATCCCTTCATATCAAGTTAAAGTTGGAGATGTTATCGCTGTTAAAGACAACAAACAATCACTTGAGATGTTCGCAAGTCTAAAGGGTGCTAAAGTTAATACACCTAAGTGGCTTGAGTTCTCTACTGACAGTTTAACTGGTAAAGTACTTGCACTTCCTGAAAGAGATGATATCGATTTAGGAATTCAAGAACACTTAATAGTCGAATTTTATTCAAGATAATAGGAGAAATTAATTATGATGGAAATCGAAAAACCAAAAATACTTTTGGAAGAATCTGACAATGGTGCTAAGGCGGTTATTACTGTTGAACCACTTGAAAAAGGATTTGGAATTACAATAGGCAATATGCTACGTCGTACACTTTTAAGTTCACTTCCTGGTGCTGCGATTGTTGGTGTTAAAATCAAAAACGTGCTTCACGAATTCTCTACTATAAAGGGTGTATCTGAAGACGTGCCTGATATTATTTTAAATCTAAAAGCTGTTGCAGTTAGAACTGAGAATACTGACGTGGATTTCAAAGGTAAGATGACACTAAAAGTAAAAGGTCCTGCGACTGTATATGCTAAAGATATTGAATGTGAAGATGGTATATCTGTCATCAATCCTGATTTATATATCTGCACTATCGATGACGATGCTGACCTTGATATGACTTTATACGTTGGTCGCGGTAGAGGTTATGTTCCTGCTAGTCAAAATAAAGATTTTTCTGACGAAGTAGATTATATAGCTATCGATTCATTATTTACTCCTGTTAAGCGTGTAAATTTTGAAGTTCAATCTAGCCGTGTTGGTCGTAATCTTGATTTCGACAAACTCGTTTTAGATGTTGAAACACGCGGAACTGTTAGCGCTAAAGAAGTTGTTGCACTATCTGCTAAACTTATTAACGACTATGCTACAATGTTCGTTGAATTAGTTGAAGGTATGGACGGTGTAAACATTCTTGTCGCTAGAAAAGAAGATGAAAGAACTAAATTGTATGAAAAACCTATCGAGGAAATGGAACTAAGTGTTCGTAGTTATAACTGCTTGAAACGCGCTGGTATCGAAACTATAGGCGACCTTGCTAAAAAGAGTCGTGCTGAAATGATGAAAGTTCGTAATATGGGCGCTAAGTCTATGGAAGAAGTTATTGCGAAACTTGAAGCTCTAGGAATTGTCCTTGAAGGCAACGAAAATTATTAAAGGAGAAAAAGGACATGAAAGTTAAGAAATTAGGTCGTCCAACTGAAGAAAGATTAGCTATTATGCGCAATCAAGCTACTGATCTTCTTTGGAAAGGCAAGATTGAAACTACTTTAGCAAGAGCAAAGTCTTTAAAGAGCTATGTTGAAAAACTTTTAACTTTAGCAATTAATTCTTATGAAGACGTTGTAAAGGTTGAAAAATCTTTCGTTAATGCTAAGGGCGAAAAATCTACACGTGAAGTTATGAACGACGGTCCAAAGAAGCTTGCTGCTCGTAGAAAAATCACTGCTAAAACTTACAGTGTGAAAGAAGAACGCAAGCCAGGTGAAAAGAAAGCTGACTATATTGCACGTATAGATAATATTAAAAATCCGCTTCTTGAAAAAATCTTTAACATTTATGCACCTAAATATGCTGAACGTGCTAAAGAATTAGGTCAAAAGGGTGGATATACTCGTATTGTTAAATTAGGTCTTAGAAAAGGCGATAATGCTGAAATGGCTATCATCGAGTTAATATAATACAAACGATAAATGGGCAATTATGCTCATTTTTTACTCACTCAAAAATATACTATATCAAAGGATTTTTATGATAAAGAAAATGATAAATATTTATAATACACCTGAACTTAAAGGTAAAGTTGGTGAATACTGGTTTAAATTTCCAAATGGAAAGATTAGTGGACCTTATTATAATGCACGTAATTTTTCAGCAGGATTTGCAGCTGTTCAAGAGTTTAAGAATGGGGAATGGAAATTTTTAAATCAACGACAAGCACTTTCAAGAGATAGCTATGCTAGCGTTAATAATTATGACGATCATAACGGATTTGCTCAAGTTTGTCTTCCCGAGTCACGCGCTATTAACGGTGAAGTCATATTCCATAGAGATTGTTTAGGTAGATTGTCTAATGGGCTAACAGACTCAGGTCAGGCATTTTATTTATATTTAACTGGTCAAGTTGATTGGAAAAATATGAAAATGGAATATTTCCTTGACGTCAAATTTAAACAAGGTATTTTAAAAGAAGAAATGCGTAGATTTATTGCTAAATACCCTGAGTCCACAAAAGAAGAAAAACAAGAGTTTTTGAGCAATTTGGAAGACAAAATTCAATTTTTAATTTGTGAAGAAATGAGAGAAAAATATTCAAAACATAATGAGCAAGCGGGCGGTTGGAATATTGAAGATTAAACTATTTAGTCAATACCATATTACATATTAGATACTAGATAATATTTATGAAAACAATACAAAATGCTTAATAAATTTATAATTTCAGATTGAAAAGATAATAGATTTTATTTCTATTATTTTTTTATGAAAAAAATTTCAAAATATCTCATAAGATAAAGACTTAGGTAAAATCTTTGGTTGCTACGTTTTCAAAAAAATTAAATAAATTATCTAAAAACTATCAGTAAAATTGTTCAAACTATTGACAATTTTACTTTTTTTTATTTAAATTCAGTTATGTCATTTCTCGTAAATTCGAAATGACGAAACTTCATAAATTATCTAAAAAATTGTTATAAAGTATTTTCTTTTCAATATTTTTATATAATTTACTTGTTAGAACACTTAAAAGTGTTGAAACTGCATAAATCATCTAAAAACTGTCAGTAAAATTGTTCAAACTATTGACAATTTTACTTTTTTTTTATATAATTTATTTGTTATAGATTAAATGCTGCTATGTCTATATAAGAGGTTGCAAAAATTTATAAGGAGGAAATAATGCCTACAGTTAATCAATTGGTTAGAAAAGGTAGAGTTAAACAAGTAGCTAAAAGTCAATCAATACTTTTGGATGAATGCCCACAAAAACGTGGTGTTTGTTTATCTGTCACTACTACTACACCTAAAAAACCTAACTCAGCTTTACGTAAGATTTGTCGTGTTCGTTTGTCTAATGGCAAGGAAACTACTTGCTATATCCCAGGCGAAGGTCACAATCTTCAAGAGCATAATGTTGTATTAGTTCGTGGCGGACGTGTGCCTGACCTACCAGGTGTTAGATATCACGTTATCCGTGGTGCGCTTGATACAGCTGCTGTTCAAAAGCGTAAACAAGGTAGAAGTAAATACGGCGCTAAACGTCCTAAATAATATTACGTTTAACGTTTTATTTCATAAGTCGATATAGATAAATTTATCTATTATAAATTTTGTAATTTTATTATATAAGGAGAAAGATATGTCAAGAAGAAATGCGGCTGTAAAGCGCGAAGTATTGCCAGACCCAATGTATAATTCTAAACTTGTGACAAAAATTATTAATCAAGTTATGATGGACGGTAAAAAAGGTCTTGCTCAATCTATTGTGTACAGCGCTATGAAGACAGCTGGCGAAAAGATTAATGAAGATGCTCTAGTTGTTTTAACTACAGCTATCGAAAATATTAAACCAAAGCTCGAAACTAAAGCTAGACGTGTCGGCGGTGCTAACTACCAAGTTCCTATGGAAATTAGTGCTGAACGTCAACAAACACTAGCTATTCGTTGGTTAGTTTTATGCGCAAGAAAGCGCAACGAACGCGGTATGGAAGCTCGTCTTTCTGCTGAAATAGTTGATGCATACAATCAAGCTGGTGGCGCAATCAAGAAGCGCGACGATATGCACAGACAAGCAGAAGCGAACAAGGCATTCGCACACTATCGTTGGTAATAGGGGGATATAATGGGAAGACAAGTTCCGTTAGAGAAAATTAGAAATATTGGTATTATGGCCCACATCGATACAGGTAAAACTACCACTACTGAACGTATTTTGTTCTACACTGGTATTAACCACAAAATCGGTGAGGTTCATGATGGTGAAGCTACGATGGACTGGATGGCTCAAGAGCAAGAACGTGGTATAACAATCACGTCCGCTTGTACAACTTGTAAGTGGCAAGATTGCACAATCAATATTATTGATACTCCAGGACACGTTGACTTTACAGTAGAAGTTGAACGTTCACTTAAAGTGCTAGACGGTGCAGTAGCATTATTTAGTGCACGTGCTGGTGTTCAAGCACAAAGTGAAAACGTTTGGCGTCAAGCTTCAAAATTTAATGTTCCACGTCTTTGCTTTATAAACAAGATGGACATTAATGATGCTAACTTCTTAAAAGCTGTTAAGAGCATTAGAGAAGTTTTAGGTGCTAATGCTGTGCCTATTCAATTGCCTATAGGCGATGCTGAAACATTTAAAGGTATAGTTGACCTTGTTAAAATGAAAGCATATGTATTCTATGACGATTTAGGAAAAGATGTTAGAGAGGAAGAAATCCCTGCTGATATGCTTAAGGATTGTCAAGAATATAGACAAAAAATGATTGAGTCTATAGCAGAAACAGATGATGCTTTGCTTGATAAATTCTTCGCTGGTGAGGAATTCACTATTGATGAAATCAAGAAAGGCATCCGCAAAGCTACTTGTCAATTAAAGATGTTCCCAGTTCTTTGCGGTACTGCTGCTAAGAATAAGGGTATTCAAGAGTTGTTGGACGCGATTGTTGATTATATGCCAAGCCCAATAGAAGTTCCACCTATCAAAGGTGTTATGTTAGATGGTACTCTAGTTGAAAGAAACAACAGTGATGACGAACCATTCGCTGCTCTTGCATTTAAGATTGCTACTGACCCATATGTTGGTCGTATCACATTTATTCGTGTATATAGCGGTAAATTGACTGCTGGTAGTTATGTTCTTAATGCAAATAAAGATAAGAAAGAACGTATCGGTCGTTTGCTTCATATGCACGCAAACAACAGAACTGATATTCCAGAAGTCCTTGCTGGTGATATATGCGCAGTAGTAGGATTGAAGAATACTGGTACTGGTGATACACTTTGTGATGAAAAGTTCCCTATTAAGTTGGAAGAAATGGAATTTATGAAGCCGGTTATCGAGCAAGCTATCGAACCAAAAGATAAGCAAGCACAAGAGAAACTTGGTATTGCACTTCAAAAACTTATGGAAGAAGACCCTACATTCAAAGCATACACTGATGACCAAACTGGTCAAACAATTATCGCAGGTATGGGCGAACTTCATTTGGATATCTTAGTTGATAGAATGAGACGTGAATTTGGTGTTGATGTTAACGTCGGTAAACCACAAGTTGCTTACAAAGAAACTATCCGTAAAGCAGTTGAAGCTGAAGGTAAGTATATCAAACAATCGGGTGGTCGTGGACAATACGGACACTGTAAAATTAAGATGGAGCCACTTGAGAGAGATAAAGGCTACATCTTCGAAAGCGCAGTTGTCGGTGGTGCTATCCCTAAAGAATTTATTCCACCTATTGACGCGGGTATTCAAGAAGCTAAGAAGTCAGGTGTAGTAGCTGGATACGAAACAATAGACTTTAAGGTGACAGTATATGACGGTTCATATCACGATGTCGATTCATCTGAAATGGCATTTAAGATTGCTGGTTCGTTAGCATTCAGAGAAGCTATGAAAAAAGCGGACCCTGTTTTACTAGAACCTGTTATGAAAGTCGAAGTTAATACTCCAGACGAATACTTAGGTACAGTAATGGGCGGATTAACTTCACGTCGTGGTGTATTAACTGGCACTGAAGCTAAATTTGGTACTCAAGTAATTCACGCTGAAGTTCCACTTTCTGAAATGTTCGGTTATTCTACTGACCTACGTGGCTCTACACAAGGTCGTGGTACATTTACTATGGTGTTCGACCACTATGCTGAATGTCCTAAAAATGTTGCAGATAAAATTATCGGCGATAGAAAAAAATTAGAGAATTAAAAAAGGTATAAAAATTACTTGACTTTAATATTTTAATTAGAGTAAAATAAAATAGTAAATTTATAAAGGAGATTATATATTATGGCAAAAGCTAAATTTGATAGATCTAAGCCACATCTTAATATTGGTACTATCGGTCACGTTGACCACGGTAAAACTACTTTAACCGCTGCTATCAATACTTGGTTGGCTAAGAAAGGTTTTAAAGCTGACGCTAAGGGGTATGCTGATATCGATAATACTCCAGAAGAAAGAGCTCGCGGTATTACAATTAATACTGCTCACATCGAGTATGAAACTGAGAAGCGTCACTATGCACACGTAGACTGCCCAGGACACGCAGACTATGTTAAAAATATGATTACAGGTGCTGCACAAATGGATGGTGCTATCCTTGTTGTTGCTGCTACTGATGGTCCAATGCCTCAAACTAAAGAGCACATCCTTCTTGCTCGTCAAGTAGGTGTTCCTTACATTATCGTGTTTATGAACAAGACAGACCTTGTTGATGACCCTGAAATCCTTGAATTAGTTGAGATGGAAGTTCGTGATTTGTTATCATCTTACGGATTCCCTGGTGATACTACTCCAGTTATCAAAGGTAGTGCATTAAAAGCTCTTGAAGCTGCTTCTGCTGGCAACGTTGATGACCCAGCTTGCAATTGCATCAAGGAATTAATGGATGCTGTTGATAGCTATATCCCAGACCCAATACGTGATACTGATAAGCCATTCTTAATGCCTATTGAAGACGTCTTCACTATTACTGGTCGTGGTACAGTTGCTACTGGTAGAGTAGAACGTGGTGTTGTTAAAATCAACGAAGAAGTAGAATTAGTTGGTATCAGACCTACTCGTAAAGTAGTTGTCACTGGTATTGAAATGTTCAGAAAGTCACTTGACGAAGCTCGTTCAGGAGATAATGCTGGTCTATTACTTCGTGGTTTGGACCGTAAAGACGTTGAACGTGGTCAAGTTCTTGCTAAACCTGGTTCAATTACACCTCACACTAAATTCAAAGCTGAAGTTTACGTTTTGAAGAAAGAAGAGGGTGGCCGTCATACTCCATTCTTCAATGGTTATCGTCCACAATTCTTCGTTCGTACAACTGATATTACAGGTTCTATTAAACTTCCTGAAGGAGTTGAAATGGTTATGCCTGGTGATAACATCTCTATGGAAATCGAACTTATTCACCCAATCGCTATCGAAAAAGGTATGAGATTCGCTATCCGTGAAGGTGGACGTACAGTTGGTTCTGGTGTTGTATCAGAAATCGAAGGTTAGTTATATAAAAATCTCGCAGTAGCGAGATTTTTTTATTGACATATTTAAAATCTATGATATAATACCATAAAGGATTTTAATATGGAAATAAAAAATAAAATATATTTTCAGAATATTATTGCAATTAAGAAAAAAGGTAAAGTCGACCACTTTGAAGTTCTACCTCGTACTTTGATTGATATAGCAATTGCAGAAGTGATTTTGTTTTTGCAAATTTCAAATTTAGATGGGGAATACATATTAAAATTTAATAACGTAAAATTGTTTTTATCTCAAGATTCAGATATTGCAGCAAAGATTGATGAGTATTACGAATTTTATAATAATGATGTGAAGAGATTATAGTCCTTATTTAAATATAATTTACGATTAAAAAAATATTATGATTTACCTTACATAACAGAAAATATAAATTAATATAATACACAAAAATTAAAATATTTGATATTACATTAAAGGAAATAAATATGTTTAATACAATTAAAAGTCTAAATATTTGGAGTACACGCTGGCGCTAATATACAGTTTATTTTTTGTATTTTCAATAAATAACTGTCATATTTTATTTGTGTGGCAGTTTTTTAATTATTTATACAATAAAATATTAATATTTATAAATTTAGTTTTATGATAAATTATTAATTAAAGGCATAAATAAACAATATTTTTTGTATTTATGTATATTATAAATTCATTATTAAAATTAAATAAATATTATAATTATAATAAAAATGTTAATTAAAATTATAAAATATTCAATAATTTATTATTTAAATATGTTTTTATAGAATTAATTATGATTTATAAAATATTAAATTAATTGATTAAATAAAAAAATTATATTAAAATATTATAGGAGTAAAATATGAAGAAAATTATATTAACCGGTGATAGACCTACTGGACATTTGCATATTGGACATTATGTGGGCTCTTTAAAGAGAAGATTAGAATTACAAGAAAAAGGCGATTATGACGAATATTATATTATGATAGCAGATGCTCAAGCATTGACTGATAATTTCGGTAATGTACAAAAAGTTAAAGATAATGTTTTACAAGTTATGTTGGATTATTTAGCGATTGGATTAGACCCTAATAAAGTGACCTTTTTTGTGCAAAGCGAAGTTAGTGAATTAACTGAATTCACTTTCTATTATATGAATTTGGTGACACTTGCGCGACTTGAGAGAAATCCTACTGTGAAAGAAGAACTAAAACAAAAATCGTTTTCTAATAATATTCCAATGGGCTTCTTAACTTATCCTGTAAGCCAAACGGCAGATATTACAGCATTCAATGCTACAATAATCCCTGTTGGCGACGACCAACTACCAATGATAGAACAAGCCCGCGAGATTGTGCGCTCATTTAATAATCTTTATGGAGAAATATTACTTGAGCCGAAAGCTGTTTTGCCAGAGAATGAAAATGCTTTTAGACTTGTAGGTACCGACGGGAAAGCTAAAATGAGTAAATCATTAAATAATTGCATATATTTAAGTGATAGCGAAGAAGAAATTAAACAAAAAGTATTCTCTATGTACACAGACCCAGACCATATTCACGTGGAAGACCCGGGTAAAGTTGAAGGCAATACAGTATTTATGTATTTGGACGTATTTTCGAAGCCAACTGATTTCGCAAAATATTTGCCTGAATACAAATCACTAGACGAACTTAAAGACCACTATAGACGTGGGGGCTTAGGTGATATGAAAATTAAAAAATTTTTAAATAATATTTTGCAAGAATTCCTTAGACCTATTCGAGAAAGAAGATTAGAACTAGAGAAAAATTCGGATAAAATATTTGAGATTTTAAAAAAAGGTACAATGAAAGCAAGGAAAGTTGCACACGAAAATTTAATAAAATTAAAAACTGCTATGGGTATAAACTATTTTAATAATTAATAAAATAGAAAATTCAATAAATATATTGTGAAAAAGTAAAAAATAAATAAAAAATTATTAAGACAATAATAAATTCAATAAATAATTATAAAATAAGTAAAAATAGTATTAAAATGATTATAAAATAACGAAAAAATTATATTTAAATAATTATATAGTAAATAAAAATATTAATAAATAATAAAAAACGAATAAAAAACAAATAAATTATATTTAAATCATAATTTTAATAAAATTTATTAATTATTTTAAAATTATCAAATATAAAAATCCACCAATAATATGGTGGATTTTTAATTAAATAAATCCGCGCTGTTGACCACAGACATAACAGTTATTCGTATTGCCTTGATTATAAGCACCGAGCGCTAAAAGTAGTAGCAATAAGAATGTAGTGTTAGTCGCTAGATTTGTATTTGTCGCTTGTGCAATTATTGCAATCAAAATAGCAAATAAAATATAAAACGCGTTTGTATTCATTTTCTTGCTCCTTATATAAAATTATTTGTTTATTTTATTTATTCGACAAAATAAATTATTGTGAATATTTTGCGACTAAATTATTTTTTTGTAATATATATTTATGAGTTTAGAAATTAGTGAAGAATTAGCATTAAAAAATTTTATGCCTAAAAAATCTGATTTAAAAAATATGACAACACTTTTTTATGCTTTTAGTGATGACACGCGATTAAAGATTATTGTCTTACTATCGATACGTGCACTCTGTGTTAGTGATATATCATTGATATTAGGAATTAATCAAACGACAATTAGTCATCAATTAAAAATTTTAAAATCAATCAACATTGTCGCCTGTGATAGGGAAGGGAAAAATATAATTTATTACATAAAAAATCCTTCAATTCAAGATGTACTTAATGCGTCAGTGGATTGTATATAGCATAATTATTAAAATTTCATACTATGTAGTATGAAGATTGTTTGTGTGTGTGGTGGTAGTTATAAGTCGTTTTACTTAAATTATTTTATTAACCTTAAATCGTGTGATTTGTTAATTTTAAATTTTGGGATTATTTATGATTATAATCTAGAAAATGAAACTCGTGGCGACAGGATTGTAAATAAAGAACTTAGTATGCTGTCAAAGAAATTAAATGCTACCATTGTTGCCGGAGTAAATATAATTGATAAAGAAATTTATCAAGGTATAATTGTTTGCAATCGTGATAAGATTACACTAGCTCGCGCAGATAAAGGAGCAATGGTTTTTTGTAAAAATAGGCTTTTTGCAATAGGGAATGGCAATATGAAAGTCCAACAAACTAATAAAATCATATTAACTAACAAGCGCATATATCCCAATTTAAAACACTGCAGAAGAAATAAAACATTCATTTTTTGTGATAAATTTGGTGTAGGAGTGGTACAAAATCAAAAATTAACGAGAAAATTTTACAAATATTCAAAAATTATTTTGAAATAATTATATGGTATGATATAATAAAATAAATATATTAGGTTGATACTATTAACTTTTACCTGATAGAACGCGAGTTGGCGTTTTTACGGAGAAATTGATTATGAAAAAAACGATTAGAGATATTGATGTGTCAGGTCAACGTGTTTTGCTAAGAGTAGATTATAATGTCCCAATGAATGCTGAATTGAAGATTACAGATGATACTCGTATAACAGCAACACTTCCTACTATTAATTATTTGATAAATCACGGAGCAAAAGTTATTATATGCTCACATTTAGGTCGCCCTAATGGACAAGTTGATACTAAGTTGTCGTTAAGGCCTATACTTGCGCGCTTGTCAAAATTGTTAGATAAACCTATTTCATTTTGCGAAGACATATTTGATAAATCTACAAGTGAACTAGTCGAGAAAATGAATAACGGCGATGTCCTTATGCTAGAAAACATTCGATTCTTCCCTGGCGAAGAAACTAACGATGAGAAATTAGCTAAGGCGCTTGCAAATCTAGCTGATATTTTTGTTTTTGATGCTTTTGCTACTGCACATAGAAAGCACGCATCGACATACGGAGTGGCTAAATTAGTACCTACAGTCGCTGGATTTTTGGTCGAACAAGAATTGAAAGTCTTCGATAAGGTGCTTAAAGACCCTGACCATCCATTTGTTGCGATATTAGGTGGAGCTAAAGTATCGGACAAACTCCCTGTTATTCAAAACCTTTTAGATAAGGTCGATACTATTCTAATCGGCGGTGGAATGGCATACACTTTCATTAAATCAATTGGTGGAAATGTCGGCACATCAATAGTGGATAATACTAAACTTGAACTTGCTAAAAACATTTTAGACGAAGCAAAAGAGAAGAATGTAAAAATTTTGCTCCCTATAGATAACATTGGGGCTAAGGAATTTAGTGAAGAAAGCGAAATTAAGCGCTTTAATAGCGGATTCTTTGCCGAAGATTATCAAGGAATGGATATTGGGCCTAAAACAATTAAAGCATTTAAAAAGATTATAAAGAAAGCTAAGACTATTGTTTGGAACGGACCGCTCGGAGTATATGAATACGAGAAATTTAAACACGGAACAAACAAGATTGCGAAATATGTTGCAAAGAGTAAAGCTATTTCACTAATCGGTGGCGGTGATAGTATAGCAGCTATACACTCAATCGGAGTCACCAAGAAAGTCACACATATGTCAACTGGCGGTGGCGCTAGTTTGATGTTGCTTCAAGGTAAACAATTACCTTGTATTGAACTAATTCAAGAAAAATAATCGAAAATTGAGCATAAATATGCTCTTTTTTCTTTTAAAAATAAAAAATTATAATTATAATATAAATATGAAGAAAGGATTATTAATTATTCTCGATGGCTATGGCGAAGGGAAAGAATATGAATATAATGCCGTGGCAAACGCAAAAACTACATTTATAAATAGTTTAAAGTCACAGTCAAATACGCGCATAAAGACAGACAGCGAAGCTGTCGGACTTTTGCCGAACAATATGGGCGGAAGTGAAGTCGGACATATGACAATCGGTGCAGGTAGAGTTGTATTATCAACCGCAAGTGAAATAACAAAAGATATTAAATCGGGTGAATATAAAAATAATAAAAATTTAATTAAGGTATTAACGAAATTAAAATCAAAGCAATCTAACTTGCACATCGTCGGACTTATGTCGGATAAAAATATTCATAGCAACATATATCACGCAATAGAAACTATAAAAATTGCAACTAATTTCGCTAAACACATTTATGTTCATTTTATAACAGATGGGCGAGATACTAATAGTTTTGAATCTTTAAATTATTTAAATTTATTAAAAAAATCGATTAAAAATATAAAAAATTGCGAAATTGCTAGTATTTCAGGACGTTTTTATGCAATGGATAGGGAATCTAATATGGATAGAACACAACGTGCGTTTGATGCGATGTTCTATCCTAAAGATTTTATCAAACCAACACAAATTGAAGATTATATCAAATCACAGCACAATAATAATATAACTGATGAATATATTGAACCAATATCAGTAAAAAGTTCATTTGAATCTATAAAAAAAGACGACACGATATTTTTCTTTAATTTTAGAGAAGATAGGGTTAGACAGTTGGCAGGTTTAGCTAGTGAATTAAAGTGCAACATAGTGACAATGGCGAACGTCGGGAATGTAAATAGTATTGTACTATTTAAAGAAAAAAATGTCTCACATACACTAAGTGAATATATTTCAAAATTAGGTCTAAGGCAAGTTAAAATAAGCGAAACTACCAAGTATGCACACGTGACTTATTTCTTAAACGGAAGGAGAGAAGAACCATTTAAGAATGAAGATAGAATCCTAGTACCAACAATTAAAGTTGATAAATTTGATAAAACACCAAAAATGCGAGCTCGCGCGATAACAAAAAACGTTTTAAAAGCGATAAAATCACAATATGATTTAATAGTAGTTAATTATTCCAACCCGGATATGATAGGGCATACAGGAAATTATGTAGCGACAGTTAAAGCACTAGAATTTTTAGATAAACAGGTTAAAAAAGTGGTAAGTAAAGCGGTAAAATACAATTATTCAATCCTATTGACTGCAGACCACGGCAATGCCGAATATATGCAAAACACGGACGGCTCACCTAACACTTCACACACACTAAACAAAGTTTTTTGTGTCGCTATTAAAGAAGGTAAGGTAGCAAGGACAAAAGAAAATGGAGAATTAAAAGATATTGCACCGACATTGCTCGACATTATGGAAGTCAATAAAAATAAATATTTTGAAGGCAAAAGTCTTATTCAATCTTGACAATTTATATAAAATTTGATAAAATCAACTAAGGAAAGTGTATGAAATCATATTATTATCAATTTATTAATTTTATTCAAGAAATGCCTATCGGCTGGTATTTAACAATTTGGTTTGTATTGTTTTTAGCAATAATGTCTGCTACAATGAGATTCTTTAAGGTTTACAACGGAACGCAAAAGAATTTCGAAAAAGTAAGTTTAATAATTTTAGCGATTTTATTAGTCGCAATATTAATCTTTTACACTTATATTAGAAAGTAGTAAAAAAGAGTTGAATGTTTGCTAAATTTATGTTATAATTATCTAGTTTTGGAGGAAAAATGAGTTTGTTTTTGACAGTACCACAGTGGATGGAGACAAGTTTCCCTATATTTGAAAGAATTTGCTTAGTTTTACTTGCATTATTTGCTGTCACTTTAATTATATTAGTGTTTATGCAAATCACAGGTGGAAGCAATACAAGCAATGCGATTACAGGTAATCAAGATAGTTATTATGCGCAAAACAAGTCAGGCTCACGCGAAGGTAGAATAACAAGATTAATTTATATAATATTAGGTCTTATTGCATTATTCTCAATTTTGTATTTTATTTTCTTAAAAATACCTACAATGCTTGGCTAAAGGTGGAATATTATTCCACTTTTTTTAATTTTAAATAAAATATAGTTAGTTTCGTTTTATTATTTTAAAAAATAATGTTAAAATATTATTATGGACGTTATAAAAATTATTAGAGAAAACAAATTAATTTATTACACTATAGATGAACTTGCAAATCATTTAACTAAGATTATACCAGAATCAGAAGATAATATTAAGCAAGAAATTGTCGCACTAATTCACTCAGGTGATTTATTTTTAAACGAAAAAGGACTTGTTTCAATATCTTCAGACCACGGATATTTTAAAGCGCGTATGATTGTTAATAAAAAAGGTTATGGCTTTGCTCAAGTACAAGGGTATAACGATTTTTTCATACCAGCATTTAATATTAATGGAGCTTTTGACGGCGACGATTGTTTAGTTGAAATTACATCAAAAAAAGGTGATGACAATATTGAAGGCAGAGTGGTTAAAATCTTAAAGCGAAATACTACAAAAGTTGTTGGAACATACATTGTAGGAAAGTCAAAAAATGTGGTATTTCCAGACGATGTGAAACTTCCTCAAATCCGAATTTTCAAAAACGATTCAGGTAAAGCAAAAAATAATGATAAAGTTTGGGTTGAACTCGATATGGATAGTATAGATAGCGGTACAGTTCGTGGAGTCATATTAGAAGTTTTGGGGCAAGCGAACACACCTAAAGCAGAGCAACTATCAATCATACGTGCGCACAATATTATCGAACAGTTCGATGAAAAAACATTAAATAATGCGAAGTCAATTAAACTTACGGTAGATAAAAAAGATTTTAAGGATAGGGCAGATTACACCGAACATAAAGTTATTACCATAGACGGCGAAGATGCCCGTGATTTTGACGATGCGCTTTCTATTATAAAAAATCAAAAAGGCGGATATTCTCTATTCGTGCACATAGCAGATGTCTCTAATTATGTTGTTGAAAATTCTGCTTTAGATAAAGAAGCCTTTAGGCGCGGAACTAGTGTTTACTTCCCTAACCAAGTTATACCAATGCTACCTAAAGAACTTAGTAATGGTATTTGCTCGCTTAAAGAGGGCGAAAATAGATTAGTTTTAACAGTTGAAATGCAGTTAGATGAAAAGTTTAATTTATTATCTTCATCTATACAAGAAGGAATAATAAAAAGTAGCCATAGAATGACTTATACCGAAGTTATGAACATAATTGAAGGCGACGAACTTCTAAAGGAAAAGTATCAAGATGTTTATGACGACATAATGCTCTACCGCGCAATTTCGAATAGGCAAAAAGAATTGCGACTTGCACGTGGCGAAATACGTATGAATTTACCCGAACCATTTATTTTAGAAAATGAGGCAGGAGAAATTGTTTCAATTGAAAAGCGAATGCAAGACGAAGCGCACGAAATAATTGAGAGCCTTATGATAATGGCTAATGAATGTGTAGCTAAAAAATTCTATGATTTAAATATTCCTTTTGTATATCGTGTACACGAAAAACCAGATAGTGAGAAAGTAAATAGATTGTCAACTCTCCTTTTAAATATGGGAATAACAAACAAACTCTCATTAGAAGGAGATAAACCGATAGCATATCAAAACATTATTAATAAAATATCCGGTACTCCAAAAGAAACAACTTTGACTAAATTTATTTTGCGTTCTATGATGAAGGCAAAGTATAGCCCATCGTGTTTAGGTCACTTTGGACTTGCTAGCGAATATTATTGCCATTTTACTAGTCCTATTAGACGTTATCCTGATTTGCAAATTCATAGAATTATAAAGAATTATTTGCACGGAGTGCCTATAGAAGACTTAAAATTAAAATATGCAGATATAGTAGAAAAAGCGAGCGAACAATCCAGCACTACAGAGAAAAATGCGGAAGAAACAGAAAGGGAAGTCGATGATTATAAGAAAGCTGTCTATATGACAAAATTTATTGGACAGTCATTCACTGGAACTATAAGTGGAGTGCAAGAATATGGAATCTTTGTTGAGTTAGAAAACGGAGTGGAAGGATTAGTTCGAAGTGAAGGTCTTCCTATGGACGAGTATATTTACGACGATTTGTCGCTCTCACTAAATGGTAAACAACATCACTTTACAATAGGCGATGAAGTTAAAGTTATTGTCGCAAATACAAACGTACAATTAAGGCAAATTGATTTTGATTTAGACGGAGTAAAAACTTCAGGCGCGCACGTTATAAAGAAAAATAAAGACGAGAAAAAATCAAAAAAATATACAAATTCAAAAAAATATACAAAATCACAAAAAATTAAATCAAAAACAACAAGAAAACGTCGTAAAAAATAAAAAAGGATAATTTATGAACAAAAAATTGGTGGCGGAAAATAAACGTGCAAGATTTGAATACGAGTTATTAGATAGATATGAAACAGGTATTGTTTTAACTGGTGACGAAATAAAATCGGTACGCCTTGGGCATTTTTCGTTAGTTGATAGTTATGCCTACATTAAAGATGACGAATGCTTTGTAAGAAATAGTTATATAAAAGAGTATTCAAATTCTTTTGACGCAGGGAGATACGGGGATAATTCGCGCAGAGATAGAAAACTTTTATTACATTCGGACGAAATAGCAAAAATAAAGAAAAAAATCGAAACAGAACATTTGACACTCGTCCCTGTTTGCGCGTATTTTGTAGGTAGCAATTTGAAAATCGAAATTGCTGTTGCGCGTGGTAAAAAATTGTATGATAAGCGCGCTACACTGAAGAAACGCGATATGGATAGAAGAAGCAATATAGACGAATAAGGATTGATTATGAAGAAACTAATAGGAAATTTAACAGAAAAAGAGTATAGAGATGAATTAAAAACATTAATTTTTAAAGTTAAAAATACATTGATTAGCAAAGAAAATTTAGAATCTAATAATGATATTATTTATAAATATAATGATATAATGATGTCTAATTCATCTTTAGATAATATCAAAAATGAAGAGATAATTGTTGCAATTGCCATCGAAATATTTTTGAATAAATATAAAAATTTATCTGATGAAGACTTAGCAAATATTATAGGGAAAAGACTTAGCAAATACTACTTTATAAGAGAACTTTTAAATGCTTCTAACGCAAAGGAGTCTGCGCAAGTCATAAGACAAAATGGTATTATAAAGCTTTTAGATAAAATAAATAAAGATAGGCTAAAGACTCAAATCTAAAATTAAAAATATGACCTTCTATATGGAATGAAGGTCATATCTTTGTATTATAGATAGTAATCAAAATTTTTGGTGGAGCAAGTTAAATGTCTGTCGAAAATATTTTTGGAGTTAATTTATTGAAGTTGACATGTTTTAGAATTGTTTGTATAATACAATGGTAATATCCTTGCAAGAGGATATTATGAATATATTTAAAGATATAAAAGAATCTATTGTTAACAAATTTCAAGAAACTTTTACAAATTATGCAACATCTAAAACTTGGAAGGAGTATTTGCTAGGACCAACATTTTCGCATTGTATCATATGTTTAAAACGACATGGTAAAATTTATCATAAAGATGACACATATGTTCCTCACTTACCCGAACATGAGAAATGTTTATGTTACATAACATGGTTAAGAAGTGTGTCGGTTGGGAATGCAACTAAATTAGGTGTTGGTGGACCTGATTATTATTTAAAGAACTTTAATAAATTGCCAGATTATTATATTACAAAACAACAAGCAAAAGATTTGGGTTGGAAACCAATATTGGGGAATTTGGATAATGTTGCGCCAGGGAAATCTATAGGCGGAGATATCTTTTATGATAGAGATAACAAATTGCCAAAAGCTCCAAATAGAATTTGGTATGAATGTGATATAGATTATAATGGTGGTTATAGAAATAATTTTCGTCTTATATATTCCAACGATGGTTTAATATTTAAAACAGACAGTCATTATAATAGGTTTATTGCTATTGAATAGGAGATGAATTATGAAAAAATATATTTTTGATAGAAACGAATTTAAGTGGGCTGAAGAATTCTATGATTTAATACAAAAAAAAATGAACATTCCTGATTGGTTCGGTAAAAATGCTGATGCTCTTTGGGATATGTTAACTGGCTATATTGATACGCCATGTGAAATAGTGTTAAAAAATTTTACCGGTAAAGAAAATGATTATAACGAAGAAATTATAACAAAAATCCTACAATGTTTCTTCGATGCTGAAAAACAATTTCCAAATGATTTTAAAATAAAAATAAAATAAAAAGTAGTTAGAGTTATCTAACTACTTTTTTTCTACAAATTTTGACATCTGGTGGAGGTGAGGGGAGTTGCACCCCTGTCCTAATGCGGACTAAAATCATATACTATATGCTTAGTCAATGACTAAATTCGCAAGTTTAAGTTAACATTGACACCCTAAACTAACTAGTCTAAATTTTCATTATAAGGTACTAGACAATACGGTATAACGTTCACCGATAACCGACGTCAGAGATAATGTATCGGTACCATTAAACTGACGGCTACGCACTAAGCGGCGTAAGCTAAATTGTTATTGTTTGCGTTTATTTTAGTTCGAGCAACGAACAATGTTTTTAACGTGCCATCGCACGACATACATATCAAATTAGCACGCACCAGTCGAAGCTAATTCACCCCCGTACAATGATATTATATCATAAAAATTTTAATTTTCAATATTGAAATAGCTATATTTTATTAAAAAACTATCAAAATCGTTAAAATTTTTATTATTTTTTATTATTTTTATTATTTTTTAATTAATCAAATAATATCTATACATATTATCTTATCTATATGATATTTAATTAAGATACAATGCATTTATGGGATAGAATTTAAATTAATATAATTTTAATCTTATTTTAATTTTAAAATTATTAATAAAGTCAAGATTAAGTAAACTTGGAAATGTACTAGATTGATATTAAATTAATAAAAAATTTCGTTATGATTAATTAGTTTATATTTAGTTTTTTTTAAAAACTCATTAAAATCTTAGCTGTTATTTTTCAATTTTTTAAGTTAATAATAATGTTAAAATATTTTCAATTTTAACGAATTTATGATATAATTTAATGTTCAAAGGAGAAAATTTAATTTATGAGAAAGACAAAGATTGTTGGTACAATTGGGCCGAAAAGTAATGATTATTCAGTGCTAAAAGAGTTGGTAAAAAGCGGACTAAATATTGTCCGAATAAACCTTTCACACGCACAAGTAGAAGATATTGAAAAAATAGTAAAAAATGTTAAACGTATCAGAAAAGAGTTGAATGTGCCGTTGCCTATAATGATGGATACGCGCGGACCTGAAATTCGTGTTAAGACATTTAAAGATGGTCAAGTTGCCATAAAACGCGGTCAGACATTCACATTTACAGGTCGCGATGTCGAAGGTGACGATTCTATAGTTAGTTTTAATC
This sequence comes from uncultured Clostridia bacterium, assembly GCA_944377165.1. GTDB lineage: Bacteria > Bacillota > Clostridia > Christensenellales > UBA1242 > Onthoplasma. The sequence goes on from CALWEJ010000003.1 coordinate 49,129, forward strand.
ACCCTGAGATTGTTAAATGCATTAAAGTCGGAAACAAAATCTTAGCAGTAAACGGACTGTTGACGTTCAAGGTAGTAGAGGTAAACGGTAGCGAAGTTATTACGCGCGCTATGAATTCAGGAGTGCTTGGAAATAGAAAAAGTTTAAGCATACCTAATGTCAAATTCTCGACTCCTTATCTAAACGACGCAGATAAAGAAAATCTTATTTTAGGAATAAAGCACGATGTCGAACTTGTCGCTGCTAGTTTTGTGAATTCCGCTGATGATGTAAAAGTGTTAAGAGATTTTATTATAGAAAACGGCGGAGATATGAAGATTATATCAAAAATCGAATCGCAGTGTGGAGTAAAAAATTTAGATGACATTATTGCAGTCAGTGATGGCATTATGGTCGCACGTGGTGATTTAGGGGTAGAAGTCCCTGTTGAGAAATTGCCTGAATTACAAAAGGTAATTATTAAACGCGCAAATCAGGCAGGTAAGCCGGTTATAACAGCAACCGAAATGTTAGAAAGTATGATTACAAACAATCGTCCGACACGTGCCGAGGTTAGTGACGTGGCTAACGCAGTTTATGACGGAACTAGTGCGGTTATGTTGTCTGGCGAAACGGCAGCAGGTAAATTCCCTGTAGAAGCAGTGCGCACAATGGCGAAAGTTGCGGAAGAAACAGAGAAGCATATAAACTATGCAAAGCGCTTTAATTCAATTTTATGTAAGCCGGACACTACTACAGACGTTATTTCGCATAGCGCAGTTAATGCAAGTTTTATGCAGAAAACAAAAGCTATCGTAGTATTTACAACTTCTGGTTATTCGGCGCGAATGATTAGTCGTTTTCATCCAGCTGTGAACATTATCGGCGCTACACCGAACGAACATATTTATAGACAAATTGAAAGTTTATGGGGAGTTAAACCCGTCCTTACCCCTATATATAACAGCACAGATGAAATGTTTGCTATAGCGGATAAAATCGTAAAGGATAAAAATTTAGCGAAAGCGAACGATAATATTGTTATTACTTGCGGAACACCTAAGAAAAATGGCCAAACAAGTCTTATAAAAATACAAGAAGTTTCGAAATAAATAGTCCATTTGTGAATATAATATATAGATGAAAGAAAAGATAAAATGGCTCTTTGATAACAAAACAACGCACGGGAAAATAATGCGCTTTTGTTTGTCACTTATTATTATTGGACTAGTCCTACTCGTCGCATATCTCATATTAAAATACACTGGCACGTGGGAGAAAATAAACAGTATGGAGAAAATACGCGCGTGTGTAGAGAGTGGCGGAGTATTTAGCGCGATAATCTTTATGCTACTTCAAGTCCTTCAAACTACTGTTCTGCAAATACCGGCATTTTTTGTGACGGTGGCGGGAGCACTAATTTTTGGTAGATGGGAAGCATTCTTAATGAGCTACATTTCTGTAATGATAGGTAGCTTAATTATGTTCTGGATTGGTCGGAAAGCAGGAAGAAAATTCCTCTATTGGCTAGTGGGCGAAGATACAGCAGAAAAATGGATTTTAAGATTGTCAAACGGTAAATATCTATTTTTCCTTATGATGGTCTTTCCTATGTTCCCTGACGATATATTATGCGTTGTCGCTGGGATAACTCAAATGAGCTTTCCGTTCTTCTTCTGGACTAATATCCTAGCGCGCGGATTAGGTATTGCGTGTACAGTCTTTTTCGGCAGTGGCGCGATAATACCTTTCAGCGGTTGGGGATTAATCGTTTGGGGAATTATAATATTAGTCGTCGCTATTTTATTCTACTTAAGTGTTAGGTATAAAGAGAAAATAGACGAAATATTTAATCAATTCTTTACAAGGAACAAATCAAAGACCAAGGTTAATCAATCAAAAGACAAAGAAAAATTAAATAATAAATCTGCAAAACTAGAGCTTGAAAATATAAATAATATATCCGATAAAAATCAAAACGAAAATCAAACAAATTTAGATGACTCTAATAGCTCTTCAAATAATAAAGAAGCTAATTTAAATAAATAACTTGATTGTACTAAATTTGCACTTGATTTGAAATTAAGTTATTTTATTATAGATTTTATTCTCTTCAAAAAATTTTACAATATCGAAAAATTTTGATATAATATAATTATGGAAGAAAATACTAAAGACGAATTAAAAGATAATTTATATAAATGTCCGAATTGTGGGGCAAGTTTAAGTCTAGAAGACAAGAAGTGCGCATATTGTGGTAGCTACAATAAATTCTATAAAAAGCAAGAGAAAAAAGACTTAGCAACTAATAAACCCATTGAAAACAATTTGGAAAATTTAAGCGATGTTGTAGGCGGATTTTTGGGCGGAGTTATTCTGAACGATATTTTTACGGGCAATTCTCCATTCAAAAAGAAATAGAGTTATAAATATATTCCTATATTAAAAATGTTGCGATTATATTTAAAATTTAATATAATGTTCGTATAAAAGGGAGAGATTATGGGATTTTTTAAAAGACAGTTTTTGTCAGTAATCGAATGGAAAGACGCAAGTAATGATATTATTGTATATCGCTACCCACTTACTGATAGAGAAGAAATTATGAATAGTTCTACTTTGATTGTGCGCGAAAGTCAAGTGGCAATGTTTGTTCACAAGGGCGAAATTGCGGACGTGTTTGGCCCGGGTACATACAAACTTGCTACCGAGAATATTCCGTTCTTAACTAAGATGCTAAGTCTTACTACTGGTGGAAATTCTAGAATTAAAGCAGAAGTTTATTTTGTTAATACTAAACGTTTCTTAGGTCAAAAATGGGGCACTCAAAACCCTATAATGATGCGCGATGTTGATTTCGGAAATGTTAGAATAAGGGGGTACGGTACATTTGCTTTTAAAGTGGAAGACCCTACTAAATTTATGCGCGAATGTTTCGGTACAAATCCTATTTATAGAGTCAATGACATTACTAGTCAATATAAATCAACTTTAATTCAACTACTTACTGATGCGATTGGAGAAAGCAAATTATCTGCGCTTGACCTTGCAGCAAATTATAAAGAATTAGGCGATTTAGTAGAAGCAAAATCGGTTGAAGAATTTGCTCCATTAGGGTTAAAGTTATCTAACTTTGTTATAGAAAATTTGTCATTGCCAGACGATGTTGAGAAAATGCTTGATGAGCGCACTAAAATGGGTGTCATAGCGGACAAAATGGGCACATATACACAGTTCAAAGCAGCTAATGCTATGGAAGAATCAGCAAAGAATCCTAACGGCGCAGGCTTAGCTGGTTTAGGAGTAGGCTTAGGCGCAGGTGTTAATATGGGGAGATTGTTCGCAGATTCGCTCGATTCAGCTAAAGATAGTAAACGTCAGGTGACTATTCAGTGCGTAAAATGTGGAGCAACGATTCCGGGCAAGTCAAAATTCTGTCCAGAGTGCGGAGCAACTCAAGCACTTTCCTGTCCTAAATGTGGAGAACCTATTTCTAAAGGAAGCAAGTTTTGCGTAAATTGTGGAGAGAAATTAGAAAAGGTCGAAAAAGTTTGTCCTAAATGTGGTAAAGTACTTTCATCAAGAGCAAAATTCTGCCCAGATTGTGGCGAGAAGGTCAAATAAGATAGGAGTATAATATGAGTTTATTTTCGTATAGAGAAAAAAGATATGGGAAGTTCACTTTCATTCTAGTTGCATTATTGCTTATAGCATTAGCGTGCGCTAGTGTGTATGGCGGAGTGTATGCCGTTTTAAATATGGCACATTGGAGCAAATACGTTATCTTAGTAGTTGCATCTATTGTAGGTCTTGCGTTAGTTGCCTTTGGATTATTTCTTATCTTATTTTCGTTTAGTATGATTAATAGCTGGAAAAGTGTGCGCGACGGAAATAAATCTAAGGGTATAGCTAATACTCGCCTATGCGATAAATGCGGTCGTGTCATTACTAAGAAAGCAGAATATTGCGAACATTGTGGTGCAAAACAACAGACAGGTTTAGGATTAAAAGATTGTCCGCAATGTAAAACGAAAAATAGCGGAAACGCCGCTTTTTGTGAAAAATGTGGCTACGAATTTAAAGAATAAATTATTTATTAAGAAATTTATGAAAATAAGGATAGTTAATCTACTATCCTTATTTTTTTAATTTGGTGTTAATTATAATTTTGGTATTTATTAAATTAATAAAAAAGGAATTATATTAAAATTCTTTTTTATCAATTTGTTTTTCTAATTTTATAAACACGACATTATTTATTTTCTAAAGTAATTTTCAAAGAGTACATTATTTTATTTTTTTTAAATTTTCACTTTCTAATTTGTTTACTATTGTAGGAAAATGCCTTTTACAAAATTTATATAATCCAGAATCTTTATCAGCTAAAATATTGAATCTAGTGATTCTATCGATAATGTGTTCATCTATCTTTTTATTATATTCGTTTGTATTTTTATAGAAATATAAATTTATTTTAGATTCTTTGTTTAATTCCAACAAATGTTCGTAAATATTATCAATTTTTTTAGAGTTCAAGATTTTAACAGGTTTTTCACTAACAACTTCACCTTTAAAAGAAGTCTTTCCTTCCATAAAGTTTGTTGGGTCAACTTCATAGATATAACATACAGCACCGTTAAATCTTCGCTTAAGTGCGCCTTCATATGTTTCGTAAAAATAAGGGATATTATCCTTTATACCATATATGCCATCAAAGTCGCCGGCGCTCTCTATTCCTCCAAAGAATAAAGCGAATTCTGGGCTTGATGTGGCATAAACATATGATTTTCCGTGTGTAGAGATATGAGGTTCTAAAATTTTCAAATCAGGTACGGTTGATACGTGATATAATTTCATAATTTCTCCTTAAATTTTAAAGATTTGATTTGAATTATAAATTAATGATATTATTTTGTAAAAATTTTATAGAATTTTTAAATTTCTATAATTATTTATATTGATTATATATTGGTGCACTATATGTTTAAATATAGATTTAATCGTCTGTGTATTTGAACATTTCGGCTTGTCTTAAAACAGATAAATTCTTTTTGTCTTTCTTAAAATTAGTAGAGAAGTTGTTCGCCATTTGTGCAATATAACCGTGTTGACCTAGAGAATAACTATCAGTTTCATTAAATATTATGTGGTCACAAAATCCAACATTTAACATTTCACATAAGTTAAATATTGCTTGCGTCGTTTCTAAATCGTCAATACTAGGGTTCGGCGTTCCGTTAGGGTGAGTGTGGAAAAGCACAAGAGAAGACACAGATGGATTAATAAGTATTTCGGTAAGTCGTTTAATATCTATAGTAATTTTCGTAATATTTTCGCCGTCTAAGATATGTTTGTCGATAACTTTATATGTTCTATCAAGACATATAATGTAGAACACTTCTTTAGCGCTTATCTCAAAATTTTGTCTAAAATAATCAATACAATTTCGGACATTTCTTAAATAAGACACTTTACTTGCGCCTTTTCCGAGTTTGTAAATAGCGAAAAGCTGTGGTAGTATAGATAAAAACAAAGCGGTTTCTTCGCCAACACCCGCCACCTGTTTAAGTAGTTTTCTATCTGAATCTAATACTCCAGCGATAGAGCCAAATCTATCAATGAGTCTATGTGCTAATTCGTTTGTATCGCGATATGGTATGGAATATGTTAATACAAGTTCAAGGACTTCGTGCTCGCTAAGAGCAGACAAGCCGAATGACCTAACTTTATCTTTAAGTCGTTGCCTATGACCACCGTGCAAGTGATTAAACTGTTTCATACTACCTCTTTTGTACTCGTATAATTTTAACATATTTTAATAAAATTTCAAATAAAAAATACTATATTTTATTTCAATGTGTTATAATAAATGCGAGGGGAACAGAATGAAAAAATTAAAATTATTTTTACTTAGTTTAATAATAATTCCGTGTTGCATATTTTTTACAGCTTGCAAAGAAGAAGCTCCTAATATAGTTAGTGTTGAAAAAACCGTTGTGGACGAAGTTGGAACGGTTTATGAAGTGTTATACGAAGATGGTACAACTTCATATTTTGTTGATAAAGATACAACGAGTAGTAGTGAGATTAGTACTAATATATCATTAAATGATATATATCTTTCACTAGTAGAGAATGGGTATGAAGGGTCGTATTTTGATTTTGTAAAAGAATATTTATCAGTAGATACTACAATATCAAATACACAATCTGCAGTTGCTAAAGCTATCAATTCAGTAGTAAGTATTTATACTCCGTCTGGTTCGGCCGGAGCAGGGGTTATATATAAAATGGACGATGATTTAACTTATATTCTAACCAATTTCCACGTTGTGTTTAATTCTAGCACTTTAGAACCAAATAGTTCAATGTATGCATATTTGTTCGCTGGGGATATATCAATACAAGAAGATTATAACGGATATATATTTGATGGAGATGTTTTGAATTGCACCTATGTAGGCGGTTCGTCTGATTATGATTTAGCAGTTATAAGTGTACCGACTAGCGAAGTTTTTGCAATTAACGAAAATGCTTGCGCTGTCACAGTGGCAGACGACTACTATTTAGCAGAAACAGCTATAGCAATAGGTAATCCGAACGCAGAGGGAATTAGTGTTAGTGAGGGTATAGTGTCTGTACTCAGCAAAAGCATTGAAATAGAAGACGTTTACGGCGAAATGACTAAGTATAGAGTTATGCGTATTGATACAGCAATCAATCCCGGGAATTCTGGTGGCGGATTATTCAATATAAACGGGGAATTAATAGGAATAGTTAATGCTAGACGTACTTATAATAGCGATAGGACAGATAGTGAAAATATTGCATATGCCTTACCGTGCGACGATGTAAGTGCTGTAGCAAATAAATTAATAGCAACTTATAGAGAGAGTGGAGAAGTTGCTCAACTCACGACCATTTCATTAGGTATTTCTTATCTAGAAACGAACCACGAATCGAACGTAAACAATTCTGAGATTAGTGTCACTAGTGACCTTGAAATATATACTGTGACAAGTGGCGGTCTTGCGGATGAAATGGGAATTATCAAAGGTGATATAATTAGTGCTTTAATAATTAATAACGACGTTCATTATTTAGACAATGCGTATGATTTAAAGAATTTGCTTTTGAAAGTAAATGAAGGGGATACAATTGCATTCCTAATTGATAAAGGCGATATGTATAAATGCACCGAGCATTTAGTGACAGCAGATGATTTTGTTGTTGTAGATTAATTTAATATTTTTAGTCAAAATAGTGACAATAAAATAGTTTCATAATTTAAAAATAAGAAATTGTTTTATATGTAAATATAATAAACTATATATTAGTGTTTTTTATTGTTTAATCAAACATCTAAATTAAAAATATTTAAGATAAGAAAAAATAATATAATTGAAATTAAATAAAAATTAAGACGTAAAAAATTCACCAAATTATATGGTGAATTTTTATTTACATTTCTTCGAGTGTATCAATACATATAAGGTTAAAACCAACGGCTAAGCAATTTTTTAATGCCTTAACGAGCGCTATTTTAGCATTTATTTGTGTATTTTTGCCTTCTAGAATTTTAGTTGAATTATAATATTTGTTGAAAGTTTTACACATATCCATTATGCGCTTGCTAACTATACTTGGGTCGCGTTTAGCTAGTGCAATGTCAGTCGTTTCATTAAATGTATTTATCATTTTAATGAGCCCGAATGCTGTTTCGTCCAATGCAGAATAATCGCATTCGCTGTCGTTAACATTATACTTTCTTAGTATGCTAGCTAGACGCGTATAAGTATATTGCATATACGGAGCAGTTTCTCCGTCAAAGGCAAATGCTTTGTCAATCTCGAACACACTGTCTTTTAATCTTTCCGTTTTAAGTACACTATAATTTAATACTGCACTTGTGACTTTTTTTACGACTGTTTCAGGATTCTCGATAGTAAATGTCCTATTTGCAATAACTTCACGTGCTTTATTTGTTGCATATTCAGCTAAATCAACTAAGGTCGCTTGTTTGCCACGTCTAGATGAAATTTTGCCGTCGGGGAGCGAGAATCTTCCGTATGCAACGTGCTCCATATCTTTGTAGAAATCAAAACCGCATAATTCGATAATTTTAAACAGTTGTTTAAAGTTAAGTATTTGCGCAATGTCAGTGACATAAATCATTTTATCGAAATTGTAATATTTTTTTCTTTCAATGACTGCGCAAATATCACGAGTTGTGTAGAGTGAAGTGCCGTCGCTCTTTAAAATAACGGCAGGAGTTAAGTCGTAAGGTGACAAATCAACAATTTTTGCTCCTTCGCTAGTTGTTAATAAATGCTTTTCATTTAGCATATTTACAACTTGTGGGACAAAAGTATTATAATAATTTTCTCCGCGCCAATCATCAAATTTTACGCCTAAAAGGTTAAACATTTTTTCACTATCTGCGCGCGCAATTTTAATAATGAATTCATATAAAGGGTAAATTTCAGGGTCTTTATTTTCAATCTTTTTAAATATATCACGTGCATACTGCGTTAGATTAGGGTCGTCGGCTTCTTCTTTATTAAACCTTACATAATATTCTTGAAGAGCATCATTTCCACGTTGCTTTACGTCTTCAATGCTTCCCCATTTTTTTAATCCACCAATAATTTTTCCAAATGGAGTACCATAGTCACCTACATAGTTTAAGCGCTTTACAGTATAGCCTTTTTGTTCGAATAGACGAGCAAGGCTTTCGCCTATAATAGTGGTTTTTAAATGTCCAATGTGTAAATATTTTGCTAAGTTAGGGCTAGCATAATCAATACAAATTACTTTATTTTCTCCTTCGTTTGATTTAAAAGAAGACTTTTCACTAAATTCTTTTATAATAGTTTCAGATAGTTTAGGTATATTCAAAAAGAAGTTCAAATATCCGCCTTGGACTTCCGCTTTTATAATGAAATCATTTTTCTTAATCGAATTTTTTATTTCTTCAGCAATAAGCATAGGAGATTTTCTTTCTTCCTTTGCCATAGCAAAACAAGGTAAAGAATAATCGCCTTTATCACTTGAAATACTTTCGATAATCATATCTTCAAAATTTTTATTATTATAGTCTAAATTTTTTGCAATAATTTTCTTAATATTCATTCGACGATTATATCATACTAGTTGAATTTTTGCAAGTATTTATTTTAATGTAGCGAAGTGGATTTTAGTGTAAGTATATTATCAAAATAATTTTATCCTTTACTTTGTTTTAAATAATTTAACTCATAATACAATATTCGAGCATATAAGTCACAAATTTAAACAAAACTAGTATCTTTTCGACAGTTTATACTACACGAATTATTTTGTCTAAAAATATAGATTTAGTAAACTTTTAAATAAGGGGGAAATATGAGAAGAAAGATTAAAGGTAAATTGTATTTTCTAGCACGTGATGCGAAAACTAGAATGCGAAATTATAATAAAGAGAAGTCAATTTTTGAGCAAATACCATATTCAAAAGTGACGTTAGGTGTGCACGAGCAAGAACTCTATGACAGAGTTTGTAAGATTCTATCTCGCGACGAAGTGGTAATCAATCCAATAAAAGAGTTAATTGATACAAAATATTATAATTCACTATCACTTGAAGCCAAACAAAAATACATAATTGACCTATCAAATAAGTATAAAGAAATGAAGTCACGCTATGAACGTGAGCACGAAGAATGGGCAAAAGTATCTAATATTTAACAAATTTTGTAAAATACCTTTGACTTTTGTACAAAAAAGTATTATATTTTTAATATGAGTGAAATATATAACAAAGGTGTTGGTACGAACAATAATATGAATGAGTCTGAGATATTAGAGAAGGTTTGTAATTTTTTGCAAATAGATATGCCTAGACTTTCTAGCCAAACGGTTGCAGACGGAGTGAGAGAAATTTGCGTAGCAAAATTATGCGCAACTTTAGGGATTAAGTGTAAATATAATTATAAGAATGAATTTTTTAGTATATATTCATCAATTATTGGTGAAGCTGTATCACAAATTTTAAACCTAAAATTAGATATTGCGCCTTTTGAATTAAAATATGTGAGATATAACGGAATAAATTTTGTTAATCACGCTTGTGACCTTTTAAAGTCGGAAGATTTAGACGAAGCTTTTATAGATATGTTTAATCTAGTTGATGATCACAAAGACGTATTGAAACAAATTCCTATAAAATAAAAAAAATATAATTTTAGTCTGTTATTATTGAAACTAATAAAAAGGAACTTTACTTTGTGTGTAGAGTTCCTTTATTTTATTCTGCTAGTTTCAAAATGCTTTAACCTTTGATTTATACTTTTTTATTTATGTTTAAGGTAATGTTTACTAAACTCTTGTTTCAAATAAAAAATGGACTTATTGTCCATTTTCTATTTTATATTTAGGTTCGAACGGAAATGCAATATTTTCTAGTAATATGCGTCTATATTCTTCAAGTCCGCCTTTTTGTTCTTCGCGTATTTGTCTGTTGTACCATTTAGCGATAGACTTAAATTCACTTAAATCCTTTAATTTATCATAATCGCCATTGACCTTTGTTAATAACGCAATTAATTTGTTATAATTTTTAAACCAATCGCTTCGCCTTTGCGATTTTTCTCGCTTTGAATCGTCAAAGTAAAAACCAACTTTTCTTAATTCATATTCTTTATCGGCGTCAAGTCCGCCTTTTTTCTCTTCTTTTTTCTGTAGTCTTTCCCAACTAATAAGTCTGTTCGTCGCGCGTTCGCCATCTCTTTTTATATGCGCACCGTTGCGATTAACTAATTCTTGCGAATAATCGTCCTTTGTATTTAACCAAGTTGATAGCGAACTATCATTTTTTACTTTATCATATCCCCAGTAAAAACCTATATCATTTAATAATTTTTCTTTAAATTTATCTAATGTGTTATTAATATATTCTTGTCGTTGCGTGCGAACAAAATCGTATAGTTCGCGTTCTTCCTCGTCTAATGAATTCGCTTTAGGATAGCCGAGCCCACGCTCTAGACGTTTAGATAGTTTAATAAACATTTTCATCCATTCTTCGTACATAACTTCACCTTAATAAAATAATACACAAATTTACGCAAAAGTCAATAGCAATTTTTTAAAAATAAATAATTGAAATTTCATAAATATCGATTATTTAATTAATGTTTTAAATATAAAAATTTTACTTTTGAATTATAATATGCTATTATAATTATGTTTAATCTAGTTTTATAAAGGATTGTTATGAAAAAGAAAACTCCAGAAGAAAGTTTATTAACAAAGCTTAATACTAAAATGAAATCATTGAAAAAGGACGAAGAATTACGCCCTAAACAGATTAATGATGTAATAGCAGAAATTATGAAAGACGTGGATAAGTTCGTTAAAGAAAATAAAACGTGGTTCAATAGTTTATCGAATGAAGACAGATTAGAGCTAATAAATCCAAACCGCTTATTAAATAGGCTTATTCGCGAGTATTACACTAAGAGTCAAATAGATATAGCAGTAAATAATAATTTAAAGCGGGCTATAGGCAATTTAGCAGAACAAGTGAAAAAGGAAGAATTATATAAAACACTAAAAGAGTTTAATTATAGTTGTCCATATTCGGATACATTATTGCTATATGGGGCAAAAATACATCTAGACCATATTATTCCTATAAGTTTAGGCGGACCTACTGATGATTGGAATATTATCCCTATATGTGATAGTTGTAATTTTTCAAAAAAAGATAAACACTTACTAGAATGGTGGGATAGAACGCACCCTAAAGAAGACGAATATAGACTTGTTAAAATATATGAGTATATGATAACTAAATTATTAGATGACGTGAAAAATAATAATTATAAGATAACAACTACCTTTTCTAACGATACAACTAATAATGATAATCAAAATTCTGATTCAAACTTGCAAAGGCTCGACCCTATAACATTTTTATATCAATTATTAAAGCATATTGAAAATAATAAAGAATATATTGTCCCGGCATACGAATTAGATTATTCGGCTGAAGATAAATATAAAGAATTAGTTAAACTATTCGAACAACTAATTAAACTTAATAAGAAAAAGAATCATATCAAAACCGACCTTGAAATACTTTCTGAACGTGAAGAATTAGTTAAAGAGATTAAGTCGTACGGCATAATAGATTATTATTATGTGGCATTTAACTATTATAGCGAGATTATGGATATAAAGAAAACAATGCGCGCACAAAATAAGACAGAAGCAGAGATTTCTTCATCGGTTAAAAATTATTGCGAGAATCTGGATCGTTCATTTAATTTTAATCAATTTTATCGTGAATTAATGATATATCGCGATAAATTACAAGCAGAAGGTAAAGACATTACACAACTAAATGTACCCCGAAGTGCATATAACGAAGAAACAGGCTATAATTTAGGTCAAGTTGTAAATGGTATAAGGAAGAGTAAAAGGCAATTAGATGCAGGTAAGAAACCAGCGAGTTATGTATTATCAGCCGAGCAATACAAAAGACTCGAAGATATCGGCTTTATTTGGGATGCGGACATAAAATTTGATTTTGATAAGTTTTACCGAGAATTAATGATATATCGCGAGAAGTTAAAAGCAGAAAATAAAGACATAACACAATTGAAAGTAGAACGAAGTACTTATAACGAAGAAACAAAATATAACTTAGGTAAAGTTGTGAGTAGGGTAAGGTATAGCAAAAAGCAACTAGATGCAGGCAAGAAACCAAAAAGTTATGTATTAACAGCTGAGCAATATAAAATACTTGACGATATCGGCTTTGTATGGGAGGCTGGTTTTGATTTTGATAAATTTTATAAAGAATTAATGATATATCGTGCAAAATTAGAAGCAGAAGGGAAAGATGTTAAGCAAATAAATGTACCGCAAGATGCATATAACGAAGAAACAGGATATAAATTAGGTCAATTTGTGAACTGTATAAGGTTGAACAAAAAGAAACTAGATGCGGGTAAGAAACCAGAAGCTTACGTATTAACAGCCGAGCAATATAAAAAGCTCGATGATATCGGATTTGTATGGAACGCAACAATAAAATTTGATTTTGATGAGTTTTATAAAGAATTAATGATATATCGTGCGAAATTAGAAGCAGAACACAAAGACATTACGCGATTAAATGTACCACAAAGTGCTTATAACGAAGAAACAAAATATAAATTAGGTCAATTTGTAAGTAAGATAAGACTGAGCAAAAAGCAATTAGATGCAGGTAAGAAACCAGAAGCTTACATATTAACAGCCGAACAATATAAAATGCTTGACGATATCGGCTTTGTATGGGACGCAAGAAAGAAAAGTAAAAAGGTCGAAGAAGAAACTAATTTATCGGTTTAATTGACCTAATTAAAATAGTATTGAAAATATTTTCATATTATATTAAATGAAATAATCAATAATATTATGTTTAGTATGAACTAACGAAAAACGGACAAGTTTATGCCCGTTTTTGTTTTTATCTTGTTATGTTTAATTTACTTCATTTGCTTTAATTTATTTTTGTTTTTTAGTTTATGTTTTTCTTTTATACTTTTAGTTTATGTTTTTATTTTATCATTTTTATTTATGTTTTAATTCTAGTCTTTTACGAAACTAAACTTTTTTTGCAACGATGTCGCCCGAGTTTGCGTCGATTAAAATGCCGAGAGTGTCGCCATTTGTAGATACTACGCCGACGTACCAATAGTAAGATACTGCTTCGCTAGTTGAAGAATCTTTAAGGACTTTCATAACCGCTTCAATTTTAACGTTTTTGTCGCTAGTTATATCATTTATTGCTTCGTTTAACTCGTTTGATGCGATAGAAATTGCTGTCTTACTATCTACGTTGAAAGTAGAGGATACATTTGTTAAATCTTCGTTAAAATTATATCCAGTGAAACTTATTTTAACGTTTACTACCGCGCTATCCCCAACGTTTACTGCAAGGTCGGCAGAGTATGAATTATCTACCGCACTATTTTCTAAATAGCCAGTAAACTGTTCGTCGTCTATAGTGACGATATAAGTATAAGTGTCTTTAGCAAGAGGATCGCCGTCTAATCTATAAAGAGTAAGGATAGCAAAATCTTGCATATTATTGCGAATACCATCGAGGGCATAATTTTCTTCACGTGTACCGCTGGAGAAGGTCACTCCATACATTTCATCTTCTGCTGTAAAGAGATTGTTTCTGCGTTCGATTAGATAATCGTTCAAGTCAATTTTAGTCGAACCACACGCGCTAAATCCGAGTACAAATATCGCTAGCATCATAAAAATTAATAATTTTTTCTTCATAACATACCTCACAATTATTTTATTTGCTTGTCCGCTACATTAGAACATAAACTTGACAAATGTGATAAAAATTTTAAAATAAAAATATGAATTGTAATATATGTCCAAGGCAGTGTAATGTAGATAGGTCACGAGTTAAAGGATTTTGCCGTGAAAGTGACACTGTCCGCATAAGCAAAGTAATGTTTCACAAATTTGAAGAGCCGATAATAAGTGGAACGGGTAAAGGTAGCGGTGCGGTATTTTTCACAGGGTGCAATTTGCGTTGCGTGTTCTGCCAAAATTATCCTATTAGCAACCAAGGCAAGGGCAAAAGAATATCAATTAAACATCTTGCTAAAATTTTTAAAAGACTAGAGAAAAAGGGCGCTAGTAATATTAACTTAGTGACTCCTACGCACTTTTCCACTGCGATAATGAAAGCACTTGATATATACCGCCCTAAAATACCTATTGTCTGGAATTCTAACGGATACGAAAGCGAAGAAACGATAAACAAATTAAAAGACTATGTTGATATATTTCTAGTAGATTTGAAATATTTTTCAGACGATTTAGCAGTTAAATATAGTAGAGCGAATAATTATTTTTACTTTGCGAGCAAGGCGGTTAAATTAATGCGTAAATTACAGCCACAAGATATAATATCTAATGGGCTAATGGGAAAGGGAGTGATTATTCGTCATTTGATTTTACCCACACATACAGATGATAGTTTGCGTGTGTTAGATTTCATTGCGAACGAAATAGGGGATAAAACAATCGTTAGTATTATGAGTCAGTATGAACCAATGTACGACGCGAAGAATCACCCTGAAATTAATAGGAAGATAACCCCGCTAGAATATAAGCGCGTAGTTAACCACGCACTACAATTAAATATGACGAATTGCTACACTCAGGAACTATCAAGCGCGGATACAAAATACACCCCTAAATTTTAAATGCAAAACTAATTTGAAACCTAGAATTAATAAAGCAAAATCAACGCATCATTAGGCTAATATTTTTGACACTAACAAAAAAGGAACTTTACTTTATAGCACAAGTTCCTTTTCTCATTTATTCTGCTAGTTTAAAATGGTTTAACCTTAAATATGCTTTACTATATATCTTTACAAATTAATCTATAATAACATTGAATTGACAAATACTATTAGTTAAATAATATTGATAAAATAATTTATAATAATTAAAATTTAATATTTTGCGATACGTCTTGCGTGTCTACCGCCCTCAAATTCGCTAGTTAAAAATACTTTAATAATTTTAAGCCCTGCCCTGAAACTAGTTAAGCGCGCACCGAGTGTAAGGACGTTTGCGTCTTCGTCTTTTCTTGCTAAATAGGCGGTAGTATAATCTTGCGCACAAACGGCACGAATACCCTTTTGCCTATTCGCTACAATATTAGCGCCGACTCCTGAGCCACAAATAAATATTCCCCAATATTCTGGGTTGTCGGCGACAACTTTTGCAGCAGGCGCTACAAAGTCAGGATAGTCGTCATCTTTATCGAAAGTCTTCGGACCCATATCCTTATACTCTATATTTTTTTTGTCGAAATAATCTTTTAATTTTTGGATATAGTCGTATCCAGCGTGGTCTCCAGAAAGTATAATCATATAAACTCCTTATATATAAATATATTTTATACATTTAGTTTAATATAAAAAATAAAAAAAATCTATTAAAAAATAAAATTTTTTTAAAATCAATTCAATTATTTACAAACTTTATTAAATATGTTATAATTACCATTATGAAATTGAAATTTAAAAAGCGATGTCCGCGCTGTGACACAAAGCTAGAAGAAGAAATTGTAATATGTCCGAAATGTAAATTAAATTTTCAGAAATTTGATATGGCGACTAATTATGAAGCAAAGCTCGCATATAGCGAAGGCGATAATGATAGAGTACTTTTAAGACGCGGTTGTCCGAGCGATGTTAAGAAATGGAAGCTGTTGCTACTTACGATTTTTTTAGGATACACAGGCGCACATAATTATTATGTGGGGAGAAATAAAAGAGGAATCTTCTTTACAGTATTCTTCATTATAGGAATAATAAATGCGATATTCACGATTAAAAATATCACGTTAAATTCAGATTTAGGACAAATATTTTATTTTCTCGTTTTGTTTTGGGGAATTGTGATATTTATGTGGATAATTGATATTATTCACATTATATTTAATAGATTTAAAATTCCTGTTAGTTTACCAAGAAAATAAATTGATAAATTATTTATAAATAAAAAAATTATTAAAATCAAAGAAAAATCATATAAAATTGATTAAAAAATTATATTTTAAACGATTATTTTTAAAATTTTATATATTTATCAATTAATTTTCTTAGCATTATTGAAATAATAAAAATAAAATTTAGATAAATAAATCATTTATATTAGGATAAATATTACATTGAAAATGAATTTATTAAGACGGTATAGTTATTTTAATTGATTATTATTTATTATTTTATATTTGTTTTAATAGATATTAGCTATTAATTACTGATTAAATTTTAAATAATATTAATTGTTAATAAATAAAAAATAAAAAGATTAATAATTAAACAATAATAAACTAATAAAAAACATATAAAAAATTAAAAAAATAATTAAAAAAAAGATAATAAACTAATAAAAACATATAGAAAAAACGAAAAATAATAAAAATTTCATAAAAAAGTAATACATTTTACTAAAAATCAAATTAAAAAATAAAATTTTATATTAAAAGGAAATATTATGAAAACTGTAGTAGTAGGATTATCTGGCGGAGTTGATTCGTCAGTCGCTGCATATTTATTAAAACAACAAGGCTATAATGTTATAGGCTTGTTTATGTTGAATTGGGAAGAAAATGATGATAACGGGCATTGCACTGCCGAACAAGATTTCGAAGACGTTAAACGCGTGGCGAACAAAATCGGCATACCTTATTACACAGTTAATTATAGCAAGAAATATAAGGATAGAGTTTTTAAATATTTTCTTGACGAATATGCTAAGGGTTATACACCTAATCCAGACGTAATGTGCAATAAAGAGATTAAGTTCGGACCTTTCTTAGAGCACGCACTAGAGTTGGGCGCGGACTATATAGCGACAGGTCATTATTGTAAGCGCGTGGATAGAGATGGAAAGACGTATTTATATAAGGCACACGATTTAAACAAAGACCAAACATATTTTTTGAATCAACTTAATCAAGAGCAGTTAAGTAAAACACTTTTCCCGCTTGCAGATATTGACAAACCGAAAGTGCGTGAAATCGCAAAATCACTCGGCTTAACGACTGCTGAGAAAAAAGATTCGACAGGAATATGTTTTATAGGCGAGCGCAATTTTAGGAAGTTTTTAAAATCATTTTTACCAGCAAACAAAGGTAAAATCGTTGACCTAAATGGAAACGTTGTCGGCGAGCACGAAGGGGTTATGTATTACACAATCGGACAACGTCGCGGACTCAATATCGGCGGAAAGAATGGATATGAAGCGGATAGGTGGTTTGTGGTAGATAAGGACGTAAAGACAAATACTCTTATCGTTAATTGCGGAGAATGCGACGAAATGTATTCGACCGCTTGCATATTGACCGACTTTAATTGGATAGCAGATAAATTAAGCGGAGAATTTTTCTGCAACGTGAAGTTAAGATATAGACAACCCGACCAGCGCACGAAAGTGACCGTCCTTGACGAAAAAACTTTGCGCCTTGATTTCGAAAAGCCTCAACGCGCAGTGACGATAGGACAATTCGGCGTACTTTATTTAGACGACGGGAATTGCCTAGGCGGTGGACGAATAGACAAATTAGTTAAACTTAAAAGCAACGAGAACAAATAAAATTTATTAGTTTAATAAGGTTTATATGAAAACAACCAAAAAGTTAAGTTCTTAGAGATTAAACACATTCAGTAATATCACTTTATTTTTAGGTTGTTTTTTTATTGCCATTTTTTAGTAAGGACTAGAAAAATCGAAAATTAAAATCTAAATAGTCCTTAAATAAAGTAAAAAACATTGACAAAACCGAAAATTATGTTATCATAAATTAAACTACTTAAGTGTGGTTAAAATTCTAATTGAATTTATAAACATTAATAGGCTTATACTTAAGAATTTAAAATATGCTAAATTAGTAAGAATGATAGAATTATTTTTAGTAAGCAATTTGAGTTCACTATGACTATATTTTTAATCAAATTAAAATTATTAAAGCAATTAGATAAGATATTATTAGTATTTAACAAAAATGAATCAACGAAAATCTAATTAATACAAACTATTACGTTTATTAAACAATAAAAGTATCAATACTAAATTACGAAAGATAATACGAGGTGCATATGGACGAATACAACAAAGACAATCAACATATTGACTTAGACGAGCACTATGAAGAATTAAGCGGACTTTATAGGAAAAAACCATTTTCGCAAAACTATTTATATGCATCACGTAAAAATACCTCTAAGGTTATTTCAGAAGAAAAGAAAGAGTCGCTTTTTGCTAACGAGAGCAATTTGCCTAGTGAACTTAATGACGAGTATTATGACAACTATATAGAAAAATACACTAATCGCGATAGGGAGTATTGGGATTGGCTCTATATTCGTAAATATATGGAAAAGGTGCGAATATTTTACCTTGCGCTGTCGAATGTCTTGTATAGAAAATTCGAACCTATCGATAAAAGCAGTTTACCGAAATTTATTAATCTAGAATTAATTGGTGCGATAGACATTAATGATTTAGCTTCACAATTAAGCAATGCAGAAAAGGAATTATCACAGCAGTTCAATAAATTTAAAGAGCGCTCAGTCGTTTCGTCTTATTTCAATAAATATAATCCATTAAAACGTTTGCAACTTTTAGGCGCTAAGGCGTGGACAATGTACCATATGCTAAATAAGGACTTGCCTGTCCGCGACGTGATAAAATTCACCGATTCGCATAAACGATTTTTAAATTCGGGCTTTCATAACGACGAAGATTTAATTACGATGTATCGCGGGGCTACGATAGTCAACCGTGAAGTTAGGTTGTATGTTAAACCTAATCTTTTATCTGAACGTCACCCATTCGCAAATCTTTATGACGATATTGCTAGCGACGAAGTTTATAACGAACTAATATCTTCAATTGGAGGCTACACTACGGACGAATATGATAATATAATGGCGTACGTGCTAGAATATCTCGGAGATAAAGTAGGTTCGGATAAAGACATTAATGAATTAATTAGTTTTTATAATTCATATGACGAAATCTATAAAAACATATATGATATAAATGCGAAGACGAACGAATTGAATTTATTAAAATCACAGCGAACAGTTAATCGCTTGCCGTTATTTTCATATGATTCACAATACGATGATGGCGGTTCGTTCGATATGTACGAAACTTGCATAGAGGACATACATAGGGCAAAGCATATTCTAAGTACGAATAAATATGTTAATGATAAAATAAGATATGATTTGTCGCGAATAATCAAAGTGGCGAAAGGTGCAATTGATAATGCTAGCGCACTGCACGAAGAAACACACGAAATCTAATTTTATATTAAAATAAATTGTTAAATTAAATCATATTTGACAAATAGTACAAGAATTTAGACTAAAAATATATAAAATATACACAAATATTATGAAATAATGATAACTTTATGTTTAAAAAGTAATAGTAAATTTAAACTTATAATGTTAATATTGTTATTATTAATATTGCGATATTACATATCAATGTAGTATTATGAATTGAGTTTTTTGTAGATTAGTTTTATCTATAAATAACTTACTTAAACCAACAAATAAAGGGCTAGAAATAAATCGAATTACATAATGTGCTTCGAAAATAATAGTCCCTTTTTTATAAATTATTATTAAATTATTAGCTGATTTTTATTAAATTAATTGCTAAAATTTGCAAAATAAACTATAAAATGTTTGTAAAACAAACGATAAAATAAAGCAATTTTTATATTTAATTAAAATGTAAAGTTTATATTTTAATTAAGTATATAGGGCAATAAAAAATGAATTTGTTGCAAATTTAAAGCAAAATATAAAATTTTTTTTGCGAATTTAATAAAAATGTTTGACTTACAATTTTCAATTAATTAGAATAATAACATAGCAATCGATGTCGATGTAGATTGCATAAGATAACAAGTAAAATTGCAATTTTATTTGTATTGAGCATTTAGGTGTAAATCTTATGCTTAAATACATACACTGCCGTTATGAATGCATTAATGACGGCAAATCTAAACAAAAGGGGAAATTTATGACAAAGAATAAATCAAGAAAAATGACTAAGTCAACTTTCGCCATTATCATTATGGGAATAATGATGGTTGCAATGTTAGCTTTCGGCGGAACATTCGCATACTTTACAGCAACAGCTACTTCACAAAGTGGTAGTTTTACTACTGGTAATGTAAAGTTATCTTCTACAGGTTCTTTCGTAGTTTCAGCTGAAAATGTAATGCCTGGCGATTATATCTTGGGTGGTGCTGATAATAATGCTGAAAATCCAGCTGCTAAATTAACTGTTGAAACAACAGACGATGCTGGAAACTATGTAGCAATTAAGTTCACTATTACAGCTACAGACGGAACTGATCAACATAATCCTATTGACCTTGGAGATGTTAACTTGGATGTGACACCATTTACTGGTTGGCAGAAAACTGACACAACAGGCATATTCATTTGGGGTTCAAATGGCACTACAGCTACAGCTAAAACAAACGGAGATATTACAATCTTTGAAAATGGATTAACTTTTGATGCTGACGATAACTGGACTCAAGGTCAAGGAAACAGTGACAACAAATTAATGAATGCAACTGTCACTATTACTTTGGAAGCTAAGTCTATCCAAGCATCTAATATCTCTACAACTGAAGCTGTGACTCAATTAATCGCATTATTCGCTTAATGAGTAAATAAAATCTCTCGATTACGAGAGATTTTTTATGCGCTAATAATGAAATATGGATAAATAATAATGCTTAGTAATTATAAATGTTAAAAATATAAAAATACTATTAAATAAACCAAATTTAATATAAAAACTCTATTTTAATATAGAGCTTTTTTTAACGTTTAAATTAAATTTCTAAAATTTTTAAATCTTTAGCAGATTGATAGACGATAAAATAACCTTCGCTAAGCGGGTCGTCTGGGTCGAGCGGTAGCCATTGATAGTGTTTACCTAATTCTTCAGGTGCGGGCTCATTGTAATCGCGCCGTACAGCATAACATATATATTGCATTTCGTCCCCTTGATAAATCGCGCCGATAGAATAATTGTCTTTACCCTCGTTTAGTTTAACGAATTTTCCGTTCTCTATGCGTGCATTTAATTCGTCGTCCGGCGCATAATGATTAAACACATATTCGAATTGCGGTGCAATTTCTTTTATTAAGTCAGGTACACTTTCGCTATTCGACGGCGCTTTTTCTTTGTCCGTGGGGATTGTGCTATTTGAGGCAATATTCGTATTTTGTTCACCGCTTGTCGCGAGAGTATGTTCATTGTTTTTATTTTCGCTTGTTTCAATACTAGCGTTGTCGTTTAATTTCTTTAAATTGTATTCGTTTAAAGCATAGTTTTCTTTATTTGCGTAATTCTCAGTAAAAGGGTCTAAATTGTTTTCATTATTTTGAACGGTTGTATTGTTGGAAGAATAGAAGAATTCTTTATATTTGCAGTGCGCGCAATCTGGTTTTTCTTCGTTTAATTGATTGTCGTATTCGTATGGACAAGCATTTTTTTCTACATTAGACGTATTAAATTCTTTGCTATTAGAGAATACGTCCGTATCTTCAAAGAAATATCCAGAGTATGTACCGCCCGCGAGTAAGACTTTGTTATTTTGGTCAGTAAGCACTAGCGCGGTGTAAAAATCGCCGTCCATATCGAAGTCACCTACGAGCGAACTTTCATACACTCCAGCGCGTTCTATAAAATTTGAACTATATACATTATTGTTGTGATAAACCCCTAATTTGCAATAGCGGTTTAATTTAGGAGCGGAGTATAGGCGCAATTTGCATTTTAATAAGTCATCTTCCATATATAGAGTTAGAATTCCGCGTCCATTATTCTCGTGTTCGGGCGAAGATAAAATTATTGTTTTACTTTTCATACTTATATTATACATTCGTAAAATTTAAGATATGATAAAAATTTTGTTGTTATTCTTTTAGATTTTAATCTTTTTTAGCGAATTTTATATATTTTGAACTAGAGTGGTTAACACATAAGATAAAATATAGGTCTAACGTTTGACAACTTTACGCATTTATGCTAAAATTTAATGTAATTTATGTAAATAAATTTGTGTTTTGGCAATAATTGTAATGCGGGAGTTAAAATGAAAAAGTTTACTAAGATTTTAATATGTTTAATGTTGTGCTTTGTCCCATTCGTCTTTATGGCTTGCGGAGATAAGGGCAATACATTTAATTATGATAAAGACGCGGTTGTTTACGGCAACGGTGGACTTGCTGTCACTAAGGGTAATTATATTTATTTTGTTAATGGTTATAAGTCGCTTGAAGACGATATTACGGACGCTAATCGTTATGACAAATATACTGTCGGTTCGCTTATGGTGGCAGTTTTAGACAATGGTCGACTAAGTTTAGACGAAGACGGATATATTCAAGACGAATATTGTAAAGTAATGTCCGATACTTTAGTCGGATATGAGATAACAGACCTTTATATCGTCGGCGATTATTTGTATTTTGCTACACCGGTCGTTGAAGCAGCGGCAGATAGCTCAGGTGAGTTTACTTGGGATAAAACTATGGTTGATATTGCTAGAGTGCACTTAGGCAGACCTAATCAAGTTGAGCGCGTTTATAGAGCAGGGGTGAGCTATGATTCTATGGAATATCATTGCTATGAAGTGAATGGCCACGCATATATTGTAGTTTATGAAAAGAGTGATGAAGATAATTCGCTTGTTTGCTATGACGTAGATAATAAGAAAACTAACAAAATAGCAGACGTGACTAGTGTTTCGCTAAGCGAAAATTCTGTTCATTATGTGCAAGAAGATAGCGAAAATGGCACGAACTATTACTTATATTCTTTGAATCTAGCAAACAATGAATCTACTAGAATTAACGGCTATACTACAACTAACAAGATTGAATTAGTTGAATGTACTAATAATTATATCTATGCAAAAATAACTGAGAATAATAAAACATCTTTGTATTATAATAAAGGCGGAAATTTTGTCCGTATAGTAAATACAGAAGTAGCAGACAATATCTACATTAATAGCGAAGACAATTATGTCGTTTTGGTCACTTACGGTGACGGTGGCGAAACATATAATATGATTGAATATGTAGATTTGAATAAAAATGATTTTACTATTACTGAACTCTATACAGATAACGACGCAACTTCTACTATTAAGATTATTGGCGAGTATTTTGGCTCTATCGTTTATACTTATACGGCGGAATCAAATACTGTAATTAAATCAATAAGTGTTGCAAATGCTATTGCTGGTAATAAAGTTGAACCTATCACAATCGTTAGCGCTGAAAATATTGTTGCAGATATGTTCGATGTAGATAATGGATTTGTTTATTATTTCAAAACGTCCGGCGAAAGCAATGCTAATGAATATCTATTCAGAGCAAGTATTCGTGAAAATGCTAGCGAGGAGTTAATCGGAAAGTTAAATGCAAACGATTTGCCTAGTGAAGAATAAAGAATAATTTATAAATGTTTGAATTAAATTTAGTTAGCTATTAAGCTTAAAAACTTAGAAATTAAAAAATCTAATAGCACTGAAAACAATTTAAAAATAGTTTAGTTCATAACTTTACTAAAAAACTGATAACTAAATGTGAGTTATCAGTTTTTTCTTCGGTTAGTGTAAACTATAATTTAATAAATTTGATTAAAGATTATTTTTTCTTATCCTTAGGTTTTTCGATTTTCTTTTTAGATGTCTTAACTATTTCGTGCGCGGTCATTTTGCGTGCTATCATAATTTTAGTTTCAGTTGTAGGAGTTAACTCTTTTAGATATCGTTCCAATTTACCCATAAGGTCCTTATAATCTGCGTCCGTACTTTCTGGGCTATGCAAGTATATTGTTAAGATATTACCTTTTGCTTTAACACCATTAAAATGATTTATATACTTATCCTCATCAAATGAATATGTGATTTTAAGTCCAGTCACGTTAGCACTACGATATTCTCTACTAACCGTCTTGATAGTATAAGCCTCTTGTAGCTTGCGCATAAAGAATTCAGCATCAAAGTTAAGCGAAGATAAAAACATTGATTTGAAATTCTCTATAAGCCAATCTTTATGCTTTAATAAACTATCGAAAGGTCTTATTTGCTTAGTATAGTGTTTATAGTTTGTGCGTAGAGTGTATCGAATATTTGTTTGTACTTTTTCGGTAGCCATATTTAGTTCGGTTTCGCCATTAATTTGTGTTTTAAATAGTACAATATTAGATTTCTCTAAATCGTGATTTGGGGTATCATAATAAGTAAAAGTCTTTTTAATTTTGTCGTCAAAATTCATTATATACTTACCGAAAAAACTATTAAGTTCTAGGACTTTCTCTTTGGTCTTTTCGCTGAACATATAAAATCTTTGTTTACCGCGTATTTTATCAAGTTTTCGCATTCTACACCCCTGTATCTTTACTATTAGTTTAATTAAAATTACAAAAAAAATCAAGAAATTGTGGTATTTTTTCACTATATCTGTTATAATTTTGATATGTTGAATTTAGATTATAACTTTTTAAAGCGAATGAAAGAGCTTTTGAAGGACGAATACGAAAATTTTCTTTCTGCTTTAGACCGTGCCGACGAGAAGGCAATTTATGTTAATACAAACAAAATTTCAGTCAAAGATTTTTGTTCACTGATAGACTTTAAGTTAGAGAAAATCCTGTATGAAAAGAATGGGTTTTATATTGAGAATATAAAGCGCGGTAGGCACCCTTTGCACCACGCAGGCGCTTTCTATATTCAAGAACCTAGCGCTATGTTTACCGTAAATTCGTATAAATTTAAAGGTGACGAATATGTCTTAGATATGTGCTCAGCACCGGGTGGAAAGAGTATTCAAATCGCCACCAGACTAACTTCAGGTGCACTTGTTAGTAATGAGATTGTTAAGTCAAGGGCAAGTGTTCTCTATTCAAATATCGAACGAATGGGACTAAAAAACACTATAGTGACTAATGATACTCCTGAACATATTGCAGACGCATATGCTAATATGTTCGACGTCGTGCTAGTAGATGCTCCGTGTAGCGGAGAGGGAATGTTTAGACGTGGAGAAGAAGTGGTTAGCGAATGGAACAATAACCTTCCTAAAATGTGCGCTGAAAGGCAGATTGATATTTTGTCTAATGCCGATAAAGCACTTAAACAAGGTGGCATTTTAATCTATTCTACTTGCACATATTCGCTTGAAGAAAACGAAGGAGTTGTCCGTGAATTCGCTAATAAGTTTGGATATGATTTAATTAATATTGATGCATCGCTTGAACGTGGTATAGGTATGAAAGAGGCGGTTAGGCTATATCCACATAAAGTCCGCGGAGAAGGTCAGTTCGTAGCACTTTTAAAGAAAACTTCAATAAATGACCATACAGCTAGTCAAATTTTGAAATTGTCTGTTGATAGGAAAGCAAGCGAATTTGTTAAAGATAATATAAGTAAAGACTTATTAGCCTACACTTATAATTCAACTGCATATATACCTGCAAATCTCGACTTATTAAGGCGCAATGTGAATTATATTTCTATAGGTGTACGTGTAGGAGAAAGTAAAGGTAAATATTTCGAGCCAGACCATTATTTTTTCTCTGCATTTGGAAATGACTTTAAACGCAAAATTGATTTAGATTATCACTCTGACAATGAGCAAAAATACTTGCGCGGAGAAACTATCGAAACAAATCTTGATAATGGATATTGTGCTGTTTGCTTGTCTAAAGTGCCTGTCGGCGGAGGTAAAGTAGTTAACGGGGTCTTGAAAAATTATTATCCAAAGGGTCTTAGGAACTTCAAGTAAAAGTAAAAATATTGCTATTTAAAGCAGTATTTTTTTATTTAATTTCTATAAAATTTACGTAAATTTTAAAATTTTTATTAAAATAGTGTATTTTTTACATAAAAATGCTATATTTTTAAGAAATTATCACTTTTTTTGAAAAATTTTTAAAAAAGGTATTGAAATTTATTTATTCTTGCTGTATAATAATTAAAACTAAGAAAAAAGGAGAAAGGAATTATGGCGTGGGAAGCATTTTTAACTATCCTTGCGATAATAGGTATTGTAGTTATTGCTGGGGGTATAATTGCATTTTTGATACATATGGTTTTGGGCGCATTTGATAGCGAAAAACGTGTTGCACGTAAAGTTGACTCTAAGAAGGAAGTTCTAGATTATAATCAATATAAACAACTTGAAAACACTAAAGAAAACGATTATGATTTCGAAGCTATTAATCAAGCTAAAGCTGAGGAAGAAAAGAAACTTGCCGAAAAAGACGCAGAGGAAGAAACTGAGCACGATTTTGATTTAGTCGAAGATAATGACGACGACCTTGAAGAAATTGAAAACAGATTAAAAGAGAGTAATAGTACCGAACAAACTACAGAAAAAGAAGATGACGAAGATTTAGACCTTGATAGTTTGATGGACGAAATCAATGATGATGTAGTAGAAGAAGAAAAAGACCGTATTAACGAAGAAAATCAAGTTAAAATGGACGACAGTTTGAAAGCTTTAACTCTTGACGAATATTTAAATAAAAAAGATGAAGAAACTTTTGAAGAAGAGACAGAATCTAACGAAGAAGCTGAGAATGTAGAAGAAACTAGCGAAGAGACTGAAACCAGCGAAGAAACTGAAACTAGCGAAGAAACTAATGAAAATGAAGAAGTAAAAACTGAAGAAGTGGAAGAAGAAAGTGCAGTTGAACCTAAGAAAGATGAAAACGATATTATTATTGCAGACCTTCGTGCACAAATTGAAGAACTTAACAAACAATTAGAGCAAGCTAAAACTACTCCAGTCGTTGAAACTACTATTGATATGACGAAAGAAGAATGTCTTGAACGTCTTGAAATTCTTAAAGAAAGACTTAAGAACACTCAAAAAGAATATAAAGCTAATTTGAGAGAATATAAGCCTTTGAAACGTGCAATGAGAGATTTGGAGCGCAACGAAGCTAAATTAAGAAGAAAAGAAGCTCTAGTAATCAAGAAAAAATTCGATGTTTACGGCGTTAAAAATTATGTTGACATTGACGAACAAGAAGCAAAAGAGTTAGCTAACGAGCTTGAGTTGCTAGATGGTTTAAGATTAAGTGTAAGCCACTGTGAAGAAGTTATCAATGCTAATAAAGATAGATATCCTATTTTGGAACACACTAACAACTTACTTGAAGAACAAATCGCTAATATCGAAGCAGATATTGAATATACTAATAAGATTCTTGCTAAGATAAATGAAGGTGATTCAGATAATGGCTCAAATGGCAGTGAAAGCGACGATAATCAAACTCCAGCTGGAACTAACGAATAATATAAAAATGATAAAAATTCCCAATATCTTGGGAATTTTTTCTATTTTAATATTAAAATTTAAAGATTTTATTAAATAATTTAAATTTTCGATATTAATTAAAAGAAAATTTTTACACATAATAAGATTATGTCATTAAAAGAGAAGATTGTTGCACATAGGAAAAAGACTTTTAAAAAACATTATAAAGTTGGATTGTGTCTAAGTGGTGGCGGAGCTAAGGGGTTTGCACATATGGGGGCATTTAAAGCTTTTGAAGAATATGGAATAACCTTTGATGCGGTCGCAGGTACCAGTGCAGGGAGTCTTTTTGGTGCATTGTATTGTTCCGGACTAAAATATGAAGATATGTACAAATTAACAGGTGACATAAAAGATAGCGATTTTAGACATAATAAACTGAAATTTTTGCCTTCAAATATGGACGCGTTAGCTTCTACCATAGAAAATATTTTTCCTTATAAAAAACTTGAAGATTTAAAAATTCCGCTATATGTTGTCGCTGTCGATATTCGTTCAGGTAAAGAAATTCATTTTTCTAATGGAGATTTAATACCAATTCTGACAGGTAGTTGCGCAATTCCCGGAATATTTGTTCCTGTACGATATAAGAATATGGTTTTAGTTGACGGTGGTGTGTGTAATAACGTCCCTGCTGATGTCTTGCGTGATGAAGGTTGCGATTTTGTGATAACGGTTGATTGTAATTGTGCGCGCGGTAGTGGAACTAATAGCAATAGCATTTTTACACAATTTACTACTACTGTTGGTATAATGATGGCAAACAATTCAAAAAATGGCAAAAATTTGAGTGATATTATAATTTGTCCGGATATGAGGCGCTATAAGTCGTTGAAAATTATTTCAAAAAATGATATGATAGAAGAAGGATATCGAGCTACAAAAGAATTGATGCCTGAGATTGAAAATCTATTTATGGGCAAATATCGCAAGCGCTAAACAAAATTGACGAAAGTACAAAAGAGAAATAGAATAATAACTTTAATTATAATTTTGACAGTATTAGCATTGTCGTGTATTTTTTATGCGCCGATTAATAAATCTCTGAAAGTGTTTTTGTTAGAAAATTTTAGTATAGTTCAATTAAAAGATAATCTACTTGTTCACTACATATCTGTAGGGCAGGGCGATGCCACTGCAATTAACTTCCCTGATGGTAGAGTAATGTTAATTGATGCAGGGCCCGATGATTCGGCTTCTACACTTTCTAGTTATTTAACAAATAAAGTTTTTAATAATCAAACAGATTTTACAATAGATTATTTTATCTTGACGCACGCAGATGCTGACCATATAGGCGGAGCAATGCGAATCCTTAGTGATTTTGATATAGGCATTGTATATATGCCGATTATTGAGAGCGAAACAAATGTTTATAAAAATTTGGTAAAATATATTAATGAAAATAACATTAATAGTGAAATTATTAGTGCAAAAGTAGAGCTAGTAGGCGGTGTAAATCTCGAAATTTTTGAACCTTTAGACCGCACAAGTACAAACAATACTTGTCCGCTTGTAAAACTTGAGTTTTATGATACAAGCTTTTTATTTACTGGCGATATTGACAGCTCAGCTGAAAGTGAATTTATAAGATTGTACGGCGACGAATTAGATATAGATGTATTAAAGGTGGCTCATCACGGAAGTTCTTATTCTACTAGTGAAGAATTTATCAAAGCTACCACTCCAGAATATTCGGTAATTTCAGTCGGAGAAAATAGCTATGGGCACCCATCGAGCGAAGTATTAAACCGTTTAGAAACAAATGGAGTTGTAAACTACCGAACGGACATAAATGGTAATATTTTGTTTTTTGTAGGGAAGGATAACGAAAACTTTATACTGACCACAAATTATACTATTACAAATCTAATAATTGATTATAGATTATTTGTTTTAACAATTGATAGTGTTGTATTAATTGAGATTGTCATACTATCTGTTAGGAAATGTAAAAAATAAAAATTTTATTAAAGCACTGAAAAACACATAAAATAACATAATTTTTAATCAAAATAATAAAATTTTTCAAAAATTTTTGAAAATTAAAAAAATAAATGAATAATATTTTTATACCTACATAATATAAGGACGTAAGGCAGTGCCTTACAGATAAAAGAGACAGTTCTATCGTCTAAAAAAATCGTGATATTTGAGTTTTATAAATAATTAAATTATTTGAATTCGATTAATTTATGATTATTTGTAAATAGATGAGAATTCTTTTCATATTAATGAAATTATAAATATAAAATTCTTAGAAGATTTGCGATTTCGAGGGTAGCGCAACGTCTCTTTTTTTATTGCGTGAATTAAGAATATTATTAAGTGTAAAGATATTATATAAGGCTATTTGACATAAGAATTCGATTAGTTTATAATCTAATTAATCGGCGATATTTTTATTTATGAAAAGGCTATTTAGAATAGGTGCAGGTCAATTAATTTTTTCAATTATGCCACTTTTGTCGTGGCTATGTCTTTCATATGTATTAGGAGATAACCGAATTGCTAACGTATTTTCTTTGACCTATGCAATCCAATTTGTTTATTCATTATTCGTC
The DNA here is from genome assembly GCA_944377165.1 of uncultured Clostridia bacterium. Taxonomy (GTDB): domain Bacteria; phylum Bacillota; class Clostridia; order Christensenellales; family UBA1242; genus Onthoplasma. The sequence goes on from CALWEJ010000003.1 coordinate 79,634, forward strand.
GCAATGTTCGGTTCAGGCGCAAATATTAGAGAAGAAAAGGAACAAGATAAAAATTCAGCACAAAACGGAATGTTTTGGGGAATTATATTTGCTACAATTATATTTTCAATACCTGTAATTTTTGTTGACGAATTCATTACGTTTTTTGGTCAAGATGTTGAGTTCTATAGACAATATGCATTATTTGCTATTATATTACTATATGTACAAACACTATTCGCTTTTGTAATACAAAAGTTGTATTTTGAAGATAGAGAGAAGCTTGCGAACATACACTTATTTTCATTTAATATAATGGAATTTGTTTTACTTATTAGCTTAAGTGCAATTATACCTAACACGAAGCTCGCACTTTTACTTACACTTATAGCGGTATTTATATATGTTATAGTGCTGTTTGTTTGGAAATTTCAAAAGTTTAAAATTGATTTTAAATTTTATAGAAATATAAAATACGAATCTGCTACCATTATCACCGATTTATTTTTCTTAATCATATATTTATTTGGGTTCAAAAATGCTTTTTCAGCTGGAGCAGAGTACCTTATGGCTTTAAATATAGTTTCTATTTGCACGGATAGTCAATGGGACGCACTAAGTGCGGTCACAACCGTAGCGAAAGTTGATTTATCAAAAGATAGATACGAATATAAAAAAGAGCTAAAGAACGCATACATATACACATCAATATTAATATCTACAAGTATTATTATGACCCTTGTTTTGTCATATGTGAATGGGGTTAATATTTATCTTGCTGTTGCCTATTTGCTTTTTCAATTAATAGATATGATTTCAGACCCATATTTAAGCATAATAGATACATATACACAGCTAAATTATTCAGCAACTGTTAACTCAATCATTAAATTTTCTGCTTTAGTTGTTCGAACAATAATATCTGTATGTCTTTTGTCAGCGTTCTGTACAGACATTGCTCAAATTTTTGAAACAGCAGTGTTATTAGTATTCTACTTAATAGTAAGGATAAAAAAATACAAAATCATAGACGGGAAAATAACATTAAAAACGAATATAGACAAATAAACTCTTATTGATATTATTCGCTGATTTTACATAAGCTTAAACTTTAATTTAAAACTAAAATTATTTTTCGTAAAATGAAATAAATAAGTAATATAAGATAAATTAAAAATAATATTTAAGGATTAGTATATAAAATTTTCATATTTTGATATTTATGCTTATCTATATAAATAAAAAAACGAACTTTGAGTTTACAAGGTTCGTTTTTTCTTGTTTGGTGCCGGTGGTCGGGGTCGAACCGACATGATGTTGCCATCGCAAGATTTTGAGTCTTGTGCGTCTGCCATTTCGCCACACCGGCGGATTATTAAGTTAGAAAGTTAAGTAATGTATAAGTCCTAGTACGAAAAGACGCACAAGACGGGGTCCCCACAAATATCTATATTTGAAGGGGTAGAGGAACAACTAAGCAAAAGGGCTTAGATTGTACTGAAAGGACAATCAAGCAGTAGCGCAAGTTGTGACGAGCGTCTGCCATTTCGCCACACCGGCACGTCGCAACTCGCTTTTTACATAATATACGAATAGAAATTCGTATATTTATGCCTATAATCGGTTGCGCCTTTCACTCGAAAAAGTTCTCGTGAGAGATAGTTTATACTTAAGTTTAAATTATACTATTCATATTAATCTAACTGTTAGGAATTTTCTCAAGTGATGACCTAAGAAAGGGCTTAGATTGTACTGAAAGGACAATCAAGCAGTAGCGCAAGTTGTGACGAGCGTCTGCCATTTCGCCACACCGGCACGTCGCAACTCGCTTTTTACATAATATACGAATAGAAATTCGTATATTTATGCATATAATCGGTTGCACCTTTCACTCGAAAAAGTTCTCGTGAGAGATAATTTAGTCTTAAGTTTATATTGTTAATTTGAGTATATCCGCTAATATTATAAATTACTTACAATTTTTAAAACAAATACAATCAACTTAAATATGATAACATAAAAATTAATAATTTGCAAGAGTTTTTTATAGTTTAATCAAAAAGAGAACTAAACAAATGCTAAAATAGTGAATGCTTGTTTGATTTTTATGATTTTTGTGTTATAATAAACTTATGGAACAGTTTGTAATAGTAGATGGAAATAGTTTAATAAATCGCGCTTTTTATGGTATGCCGCCGCTTAAAAGTTTAAGTGGTGAGCCTTGTGGTGCGGTATATGGATTTTTAAATATGATTTTAAACGTTATTTCGCGCGAAAAGCCGAAATATTTTGTTTGTGTATTTGATGCTGGCAAGCATACCTTCCGCCACGATAAATATGCGGAATATAAAGCCGGTAGAGAAAAAATGCCTGAAGACTTAGCAAAGCAATTACCACTTTTAAAAAACATATTGCGTGCGATGGATATTAAGACAATAGAAATACCCGAGATAGAGGCGGATGATATAGTAGGTACATTGACGCGTAAGTTTAATGAAAACTTCATTTTACTTTCTGGTGATAGGGATTTACTTCAACTAATTAATGATAATACTACCGTTTGGCTAACTCAAAAAGGTATTACAGACGTTTTGAAGGTTGATGAGGCAGTACTAAAAGAAAAGTATAATATAAAGCCGTATCAAGTCGTTGAACTTAAATCAATAATGGGCGACAGTTCGGATAATATACCCGGAGTTATGGGTATAGGCAAGGTCGGTGCGCATGACCTTATTGATAAGTTCGAAACGCTAGAAAATATTTTTAAAAATATTGAAGATGTTCCGACAAAATACAAAAATAAGCTAATTGAGCATAAAGATATGGCATATCTATCGCACGAACTTGCGACAATCAAAACAGATGTCGAATTAGATTGTACATTATCTGAGTGCGAATATCATTTACCTTTTTCTAGTGAAGTTTACGAACTTCTAAAAGAGTTAGATTTCAAGTCAATACTTTCTAGAAAGGAATTATTTGACGAAAGTATCAAGCAAAGCGAAGAAGTTGTTGATAAAACCGAAATTAAAGAAATCGCAACACAATCAGCTTTTCTTGATATGGTAAGACAAATTGAAGAAAATAATTCGTTTGCCGTACTAAGTGAAAATTTAAGTATAAATATTTCAGTGGGCGATATAGAATATGTCTTATATAAAAGCGGAGATGTATTCAATAAAAATATTGAAAAGTTAAAGGAACTTTTTGCTGGTGACAAACAAAAAATTTGCTTTGATACAAAGTCATTAATGCACGAACTAGATTATTTTGATATTCAAATAAACAACTATTTTGACGTATCATTGGCAATCTATATTGCGAACGAAATGGATGCTGAAATTTCGATAGATGATGCATTGAAATTAAATAATATAACAACGCAAGCAAAAGCTCACGCATTAATTAAATTAAAAGAAATATACGTAAATATTTTAATCAAAAATTTGCAATTAAAATTATACTCAGATATTGAATTACCGCTAGTAGATGTATTATACAATATGGAGCGCGACGGAGTAAAAATAAATGTTGATGAAATAAAATCGCTTAGCGCAATTTATCATAAAGAATTAGATGAATTAACGGACAAAATTTATAATTTAGCAGGCGAAGAATTTAATATAAATAGTCCGAAACAGTTGCAAACAATTTTATTTGATAAACTCAAAATAGATTTTAAAGGCAAAAAGGGTACGTCTATCGAAGTTCTAAAGGCGATAGCGGATAAGCACGCGATTGTAAACGAAATTATTAGATATAGAAAAATTAGCAAACTCATAAGCACTTATCTTGACGGAATGTTGACATATGTATCAAATGACGGCAAAATTCACACTACTTTTATGCAACGCACAACATCAACTGGTAGGTTAAGTAGTAGAGAACCTAATATGCAAAATCTACCTATGCGCGACGATGAAGGTAGAGCGCTTAGAAAGATGTTTACAAGTTCATTTGATGGTGGAACTATAATTAGTGCCGATTACAACCAAATTGAACTTAGATTAATTGCAAATTTTAGCAAAGATGAAAATATGATAGCAGACTACTTGTCAGGTAAAGACATTCATACGGCAACGGCTAGTAAAATCTACAATGTAGATATTTCCTCCGTCACACCTAGTATGAGAAGAGTGGCGAAATCAGTAAATTTCGGAATTATTTATGGTATAAGTGCATATGGGCTAAGTCAAAATTTAGGCATATCTACTAAGGAAGCCGGTGAGTTCATAAAAAAATATTTAATGATTTATCCGCGCGTTAAGGAATACGGAGATGAACAAATAGAAAAGGCGCGTCAAAACGGTTATATTTCTACTATAATGGGCAGAGTAAGACATATTCCAGATATAAATTCGTCTAACTCAGTAATGCGCGGATTTGCCGAACGTACAGCTAAAAATACACCGCTACAGGGTAGTGCAAGCGATATAATAAAAATAGCAATGATACGTGTATTTAATCGAATTAAAAATCAAAATTTAAAGAGCAAATTAGTGCTTCAAATCCACGACGAACTAATAGTTGACTGCTATCCAAACGAAAGCGAAACTATTAAGAATATTTTAAAGGAAGAAATGGAAAATGTTGTTAATTTAACTGTGCCATTAATCGTCGAAGTGAAAGAAGGTAAAACATTATTTGATGCGAAGTAATATATTGAAATTTATGAAAATTCTATTACAACTTAATTTAATAGAAATATATTTAATAAATCTACAAATTTTTAAACAAATTATTTGTAGATTTTTTTATTTTATTATATCATTATATAAATGACGAATGAACAAAGAAAAGAAAAATATATGAATAGGAACATAAAATTATGTCCCGCTTTTTTAGGTATTTCGTATGACGTGATTTTTGTTTGGACAATTTCTACAATGTATTTTACTACTCAAAAGGGATTGTCGATGTCTCAGACAATAGTGCTCGATTCTATACTTATGTTTTCTGGCTGTCTTTTAAGTATTCCTATTGAACGATTGTTTAAAAATATCAAGCCATTAAAAGCTTCTATTATAGGTAATATCGGATATGCTATTTTCATTATTATGTGTATATTCGGAACAAATTTCTTTACGTTTGCAGTCGCACAAATATTTTTATCATTTGGATATGTTGTGGTTTCAGTGAAGAATAATTTAATTTTAACGCAGTCGCTAAGTGTTGTTCATAGAGATAAAGAATTCAATAAAGTGTCTGGACAGGGTTTAGCAGTACATTATACGTCTGATGCAATAGGGGCGATTATAGCTACATATGCGTATAGTTGGCACCCAGAACTAGCCTTTTGGATGTCGCTTGCTATGGTTATAATAAGCGAAATTATCGGTTTTTGTATGAAAGAACCATCGAAATTTCAGGAGCAAAATATTCAAGTAGCACCGCTCGAACACGGATTAGTAGATACCCAAATAAAGAAAGTCGAAGCAGATAATAAATCTGATTCATACATTAAAGTTTTAGCAAGTTCGTTTTTTGTATTGATGTTAATATATATGTTTTTCTTTAGGGGAGCTAATGCGGTAATTAGTGCAGGGTTTAAGATGTATCTGCAAGAAGCAGTAGGGTTTGGAGCAATACCGGTATGGATGTACGGATATATCTATGCTCTGTTTAGGTTGTCGTCAGCGCTTTCTAGTAAATATCAGTTTAAATTTGATTTAAAATTCGGTGTACGTAGTTTATTAATACTTAATGTGGCGCTAGTATTAGGGTTTGTCATAAGCGGTATAGTTTATTTATTTACGCCATTCTCTATATTAGGATTAATCATAATAATACTTTGCAATTATATGCTTACCGCATTGCGTGCACCCAATCAAATATTCGTAAATAATTATATGCAGGTTTGTATCGCACCTAAGAATATTGAAAAAGCATATTCAATTCGTACAATGGTTGAATATTGCGGGTATGCAAGTCTAAATGCGATATATAGCTTGCTTGTAGGATTATTTATGAATAATTATGGTTGGACAAGTATAACGTTTATATCAATAGCATTCCCGCCACTCGTAATTGCACTAGCATTGTTTGTTCGCGCACTTGTGAAAAAATATGCTCAAAAATATACAATAATCAAAGAAGAATATATAAACGATTAAAAAACGAGCAATATTATGCTCGTTTTTTCTGGTGAATTGTACGTGTTAAATTTGAGACGAATCACTTGCTGGCATAGACTTATGACACTCCATCAAAGCTACCCTATAGCACATACCGTATCCCTCTTAATGCTGCTACCTTCCGATCCTGACATAGTTCGAAGGGCGATATTGTATAAGACCTTGATTTCAACATACCGCAAGACTACTCAACACAAATAAGTCCGCCCCGGGTTTAACCGTTCAGCCCCACTGTAGTGGATTGTGGGTACAGGGCACCACTAGCTCCCCACCTAGTACAATTCAAGTTCATTATATCAAACAAGCAAAAAAATGGCAAGAGTTTTTTACTTTTTTCAGCTCATATGTTTAATAAAATAAAAGTATAACGTCGAATTATTAGAAGGTTATTTTTAATTTCAGTATTGACAAATGGTCAATCGTGTGTTAAATTATAGCAAAGAAAGGTAGGTTGATATGGTAAAAACTTTAAAAGAGATAATAAATAATAAAGAACTATTAACAGAACTTGAAGAAGACAAAGACAATTATGTAGCTATTATTAGACGCGATGCTAGTGATAAATATATAGATTTGATTAACTATTGTTATGATATAGTTGAAAAGGTGTTTGCATCTGAAGAATTAAAAGACAAGATTAGAGAGGTCGATTTCACAAATAGAATGAAAAATGCTAAAAGTATATGTTCGTGTTTGGTAAAAGACCCGCAAGGTAAAATAATCATCAATGGCGAAAATTACCGCTTAGAATCAAATGCATTTAAGCTTATTCATTATGTAGTGGGGCAGTGTTTAATCAAATTTTATAATAAATATGTTGATGTTATAACAAATACATCTTTATATAAAGAACAAGAAAAAAGCATAGATAAAAACTTCCTCGAGGCTAAGACTAAATCTGTTGTGATTAAGGGATTAGAATTAGCACGTAATGATGAAGAAGTAAAATTAAATATCCAACATATTAATCCTAATATTGAGCATAAATTTACCGCTATAGACTTCCCTTCTAGAGAGGATTACATAAAGTCTGTAATTGATACATCAATATTTATAGCAATACGTAGGACAAAGAAAAATTTGACAATATCAGACGAACACGGGAATTCTATTTTATAATCATAAAACTTTAAGGGCAAATTAATTGCCCTTTTTATATAAAATTGTTTGTATAAATCATCTAATTTTGTTATAATACATTCGAGGTTTATATGGAAGAAACAAATGCAGAACGATTTATTTCAGCATACAACACTATAGACTATAGCTTAAGAACGATTTATGATTTTAAACGTAGTATGTCGTTTAGTGACGTCGTTAGACGTAGCGTAGTGTTGAATTCGGTTGTAAGGAAATATGAAGATGATTTAATAGACTATGGAAGATTGCGTAATGCTATAATTCATAGCGGAAATAAAGATTATATTATTGCCGAACCGCACGACGAAATCGTGGAGAAAATTGAAAAGATTGCGACTTTAATATCTGAACCGCCTCTTGCTCTAGATAGGGTCGGGAATAAGGAAGTTATAACAATAGTCCACGATATGAAATTATCTAAAGCAATAGAATTGATATTTAGAACAGGTTATGCAAATTTGCCCGTTTATAATGATTTTAAATTGCTAGGTATTTTAAATGCAAGAAAGATAATTAACCTTTTAGGTGACGCAATCTCTAAGGGACAAAATCTTCAAGAGTATGTGGACAACACTACGGTCGGCGAAATAATGGAAAGTATGGGTGATGACTATTATTTTATGGTGGCAGATGAGGGGCTCACTGTTGATGAGGCTATGAATAGCTTTGAAAACAACAGAAAACTACTAATAATTCTTATCACTAAAGACGGTAAAGATACAGGAAAACCACTTGGAATTATCTCATCAATTGATATAATTGATATGAAAAAAATCCTTGATATTTATTATGTGCCTTAAGGTAGAAATATATGAAAATTGCAAAAGATTGGGAAGACTATAAAGTTTTAGCTACTGCTAGCGGTGAGAAGTTAGAGCGCATCGGTGGCTATACTTTTTTACGTCCTGACCCACAAGTAATATGGAATACAGATAAGCACCTTTCTACAAACGTTGATGCTTGCTATAAGCGCGGAGATAACAAGTCGGGTAATTGGGCAAAAACTAAGCGCTTGCCACAGTCGTTTGTCATAAGTAGAAAGGGCGTGAAATTTCATATTGAGCCTATGAGCTTTAAACATATTTGTTTGTTTCCTGAGCAGGCAGTGAATTGGGATATAATGTCTTCGTTGATAGAAAAAGAAAAACGTACAATAAAAGTTCTTAATTTGTTTGCTTACACTGGCGGAGCGAGCATTATATGTGCGTTGAGTGGAGCAAGTGTCACGCACGTAGATGCAGCAAAAAGTATGATTGATATAGCAAAGATTAATGCTAAGTTGAATGGTATAACAAACATAAGGTTCATTCAAGATGATTGCAAGAAATTTGTTGAGCGAGAAATTAGGCGCGGTAATAAGTATGATGCTATAATTATGGATCCACCATCATTTGGACGCGGTCCACACGGGGAGACGTGGAAGATAGAAGATAACATTTATGAATTCGTTAAATTATGCGGGGAGCTAATAAGTGACAATCCTTTGTTTGTTTTAATTAATAGTTATACTACAGGATTACAACCAACTGTTATGGCGAATATATTAAATTCGGTTATTCCTAATGGTAAATGTGAAGCATACGAAATAGGTCTTCCAACAGAAGAAAAAAATATAATTTTGCCTTGTGGATGTAGTGCTATAAAATTATTTAAATAAATAAAAAATAAAAAATTTTTTAAAAATATTGCTAAATGCTAAGAAAATAGTGAAAATTTATTAAAATATAAATAAATTATTAAAAATTAGAAGGAACTTATGAATATAGAACCAAAAATTATATATGAAGATAATCATATCATTGTAGTTATAAAACCACAAAATATTTCTGTTCAAGCAGATGAAAGTGGTGATATAGATATGCTTACTATCATAAAAAATTATATAAAAGAGCGTGACAAAAAGCCGGGCAATGTCTTTTTAGGTCTAGTGCATAGATTGGATAGACCTACCGGCGGAGTAATGGTATTTGCTAAGACGAGTAAGGCGGCGAATAGACTTTCGCGTGAATTAAGAGAAAAAGAATTAAAGAAAAAATATTTGTGCGTTGTAAATGGGCGACCACAATTAAATTCGAACAGATTAATTACGTATTTGAAAAAGGACAGCAAGACAAACACGGTTAGAATCGCACCAAAACTTGAAACAGGAGCAAAAGAAGCGATACTTGAATACGAACTAATAGAGAATAAAGATAATTTATCATTAATAAGTGTAGATTTATTAACAGGTAGAAGCCATCAAATAAGAGTCCAAATGTCAGGTCAATTAAATACACCTATCTATGCCGATTTTAAGTATGGCGACAAAAAGCATACTGGTAATTTAGCGCTTTGGGCATTCGAATTAAAATTTGTTCATCCAACAACTAAAGAAAATATGCGTTTCCAAGTCGAACCAGATTACAATACCAACCCGGCATTTAAAATGTTCCAAGATAAAATTGAAAAGATGATTAAATAATCTTTTCTTTTTTAATATGTAAATTAACTCTAAATGAAATTTGCTATTAAAGATAAATAAAAATGAAAATTAGAAAAATATAATAATTTAAATTAAAAAATTAATAAAAAACAGCAAAATTCAGCATAAATAGTAAAATTTTTAAAATTTATTTTTAATTTAACAATTTTAAATAAAATTATGAAAAATTTGCGATAAATTCTAAGTAAAAAATTATTAAAAAATTATGAAAAAATTTTTCAAAAAAGTATTGACTATATTTAAAATTAGTGCTAAAAGTATGTTGTAAAAACTTAAGGAGATATTATGAATAAATTAGCAGTGTTTGAATTGGGAGTAAATGACGTACGTTTAACTATTTTTAATCACACGAGTAATGGATATTTTACTATTGATTCGCAGATTATAGAGCCGGTTAAATTGACGCAAGATATGGAACGCGACGGATACATTAAACCTGCGCGTATTCAGGAAACTATTTCTATTTTAAAAAATTTCAGAAAAATTGTTGATTCAGCGAAGATAGAGAATATGATTTGTTATGCTAGTCCTATTATTGCGACTGCGCGTAATCAAATTGCTTTCTTAGATGAAGTGTATAAAACCGTTTCACTCTATTTCAAGGTTTTAACAAGCGAAGAACAAATATCAGCATTGCATAGTGCAGTAATGTATTCGTTTGCTATGACACGTGGAGTGATAATTCAAGTTGGCGATTATTCTACAGAGATTATACGTTTTAATAGACGTGTAATAGTAAATAGTATTTCACTACCTATAGGCGCGTTCAACTTGATTGATAAAATTCATAATGGTAGTTTAGCTGATAGAATGGATAAAGCTGTTGAGATTATGACTAAGGAATTAAAGAAATTAGATTGGTTATACGACCTTGACGAAGAATCAGAATTTATCGGCATAGGTGAAGTGTTTAATTCATTAGGAAAATTATCTAGAAAATCTTCACACTATCCTTTAGATGTGGCACACAATTATGAGATAACGCAAGAAAGTTTCCAAAATGTTTATAACCTTATTCGTGGTCTTGATTTAGATAAGGCAAAGAAATTAAAAGGAATTTCAGAAAAGCGCGCGGATGTTATTGCTATTGGACTTGCTATTATTAAGAGTGCGTATAATGAGTTCGTTCGCGGTGGAGTTAAGTTATCTACTAACGGAGAGATGTACGGTATTGTTGCTAAAAACTTACTTGGACAAACAGGCGAAAAACCATTACTAGATATACTAGGTTATTCGCTTAGTTCGATAAATGAATTTTATCCAACGACGGCTAACGCGGACAGCAATTATGCCTTAGCAGTAATTTTATATAAGCAATTAAAAGTCTTGCACAAACTTACTCGTCCATATGTTAAAGTGTTAAGAATTGCAGCAAGTTTATGTATGGCAGGAAAGCGAATTTCGTTTGAAAATTATCAAAAAAATAACTTTGCAGTTATTTTGCACAGCCCTATATATGGCGCGTCACATAAAGATATAGTTTTGGCAGCATTCGTTGCGGCAAGTCAAAATATCGATGATTTCTCGCTCAGCGATTGGGTGCGATATAAGGACTTAGTTTCAGACGAAGATTTAGATGCAGTTAGGAAATTAGCGGTTATTATAAAAATGGCTACAATGTTCAATATAACGAATTCAAATAGTGTTAAAGACATTGCTTGCGATGTTTTAGGTGACACGGTAATATTAAAAACAGAAGTTGAAAGAGATGCGACGTTAGAGATAAGTCAAGCTATGTCAGTTGCAGGCGACTTCAAGAAAGTTTATGGCAAAAATCTTCAAATTCTATAATTAGGGGGGGTAATTATGTTTAGTATAGATCTTGCGATAAAATTCGGCAGTGATGAGATTATAATCTATCGTAAAGGTATGGGAATTATCGCCAAAGAACCGGCATATCTTGCGTTAACTAAGAGCGATAAACCAAAGGTAAAAGCTTATGGACTTAAAGCAAAGAAATTGTTTGAGTCCGAGGCAAATCAAGTCACAGTCTATCGACCTATACAATGTAGCGAAGTCGTCGATGAAAAAATGGCGGTCGAATTAATATCTAACATATTGAAAAATGTGATTTTAGATAAATTCACCTTAACCAGAATAAATGCAATTGTTGCAGTACCTTGCGCTTTGAACGAAGGTCAATTATTGAGCTTAAAACGCGTATTGCAAATGTCGGGTATTAGTAAAATCACGTTCGTTCAAAATAGTGTATGCGCACGTACAAATTTAGATATTGATAGCCATTCACATATAATGGTTGTTGATATTGGGGCATACATCACGGATATTTCTGTATTGAATGAATACAATTTTTCATTTGGCAGAATGTATTTTATTGGTGGCAATGATATGGATAAAAGTATAACGACTTTCATTGCTGATAACCATAATCTTGAAGTTGATGACCAGACGAGTAAGCGCGTTAAAAATGAGATTGCTTCACTGTATGAACGTGACCAATACCGTGCTGAATATTTAGGCTTGGACGACAATAAAAAGATTGTAAAACACGAGATTACGGCGAACGAAATTAGAGTTGCTATTGTAAATATTTATGACCTTATATTTAGCAAAATTGAGGAGATTATTAAACTTTTACCAAAAGACGTTATGGCAGATATTTATAACAATGGTGTAATGTTTATTGGTGGCGCAAGTTCTATCGCAGGGTTATACGAATACGCTAAGAAGAAACTAGACCTACCTGTAATTGTCCCTGAAAATCCGTCTGATTCTGTGATATTAGGCGCAGGGAAATTGTTAAATTCAGATGTTGATTATCTAAAGATAAAGTTATAGTTAAATATAAATATATAACTTAGACTTCAAAATTTTATTAAAATTAGAAAAATTAAACGCGAATTTAGTACAATTTGCGTTTTTTTAATAAAATTTTGAAATTTGTCTAATATTAGCGAATATGAAATAAATTTCAATTTATTCAATGTGTTTTGATAATTGCGTGATAAAATTGCCATAGGAGGAATTTATGGCAAGAGTAATTGTAGTCACTTCAGGTAAAGGTGGGGTAGGCAAAACAACTGTCACTGCCAATTTGGGTATGCACCTTGCTAGTAAAAATTATAGAGTTTGTTTAGTCGATATGGACATAGGACTTAATAATTTGGACGTTGTAATGAATATGGAAGATAGGGTGGTCTATACGATGCTTGACGTCATTGAAGGTAAAGTCCGTTTACGTGAATCACTCGTTCAAGATGACTGCTACCCATTGTTATATATGCTTAGCAGTGGTGGACTAAATCAAAATCTCACTATATCTTTAGCACAAATAAAACTTATTATCACAGAATTGGGCAGAATGTTTGATTTCGTGCTTATTGACTGCCCTGCTGGGATTGATGCTGGATTTAAGCGCGCAGTTAGTTGTGCAGATGAAGCACTTGTCGTCACTACACCGCATTTATCTAGTTTACGCGACGCAGATAAAGTAATAACTATTTTGACAAGTTATGGAATATCTAATAAACGTTTTGTGATAAACAGAGCACGCGGAGATTTGATTAAAGACAAATTAATGTTTGACGTCTATGATATAGGTAAATCGCTAGCGATAGATTTCGGCGGAGTTATTCCTGAAGACGATAATGTAATAACTAATTCTAGTGAAAATATAAAGAATAATAAGATAGCGCTAAATCGTGCTTTTGAGATACTCACTAACAATATTATAACAGGCGAAAAGAAACTATTTGATTGTACATACAAATATAGGGGATTCTTAGGTTCTATCAAGAAAATGATAAAAAGGAGTGTATAAAATGGATTTAAAGAAACGTCTAAATTCAATAATTGAAAAAGATAAAGAGCATAATCCTAAGTATTTAATTAATGTTATCAAGTCCGATTTTTTCTATCTTATTAGTAATTATTTTGAAGTAAATTTTGACGATATTGTAATAGATATTGGATTGAAAGACAGTAAATATGCTATAACCATATCTTGCTTAGGGGATAGAATGAAATTAATGCGAACCCTTCCAGATTAGTTATTTTATATATTAATACGTACTAAAATTATGTTTAGATTAATATTTTAATATATGAAAAAATTAAAAATTAGTCCAAGCATTGTAATTTTAGTGATTTTTTGCGCGATTTTTAATAAATTTTTACTTTTTTTGAATTATTTTGTCGCTTTAGCTATTCACGAACTTGCTCATTTCTATATTGCCTCAAAGCGCGGTTATTGTATGAAAGAGTTTAAAATCGACCTTTTTGGTTGTTCTATGGAATTGGACGGAAATGTTGACGATAGAGATAGCTTTGCCGTGAATATCGCAGGGCCGTGCATAAATTTGTTTTTATGCCTAGTGTGTTTAGCATTGTATTATTTATTTCCGACTTCATATATTTATCTTAATTTATTTTGTATTAGTAATCTAATATTAGCACTTTTCAATCTACTACCAATCTATCCGCTTGACGGTGGAAAAATTGTTAGCGGTATAATAAAAAACAGAAAAGTTTATAAAATAGTTGATATTTCAATTCGTGTAATATTTTCGTTAATTTTCTTAACACTTTTTATAATTTCTTTATATTCAGGACCTAATTATTTTTATCTCATAATGATTATATTTTTCGTTTGCGCAAATAACAAGAGAGCACCAACTTTTTCTATTTTTAAATCAAAAAAACCGCACACGTTTGAAAAAGTGCGGTTAATAAAAATTGATGATTTTGATAACTTGTACGGCGCCATTAAAAATATTAAGAAAAATGTATATACAATATTTTACTATTCAAATAATCAACAATATATTGACGAAGATAGGCTAATTCAAATCGCATTAAAATATCCGTTAACAACAAAAATTAAGGATTTAAAATTTTAGATATTCCATTCGTTTTCATCGAGATTAGATTTTAACTTATCTATAATGCGGATAATTGCTTTCTTGACTTTTACTTCACTAACATTGTATTTTTGAGATAGTTCAGCGATAGATAATTTCTTTGTCTGTAAACCAAAATATCTACAAATTAGTTTAAATTCGCTTTTTGTTAACAAACTTTCTAATTTGCTAATAAGTTCATTGTTGAAAGTCTTATTAATTGTTAAAACATCTGGATTTTCTTCTTCATTAGCTTTTAGGTGTGATTCAATCGTTAATCCTTCATTATTTGAAATAGTACTATAAATCGAAATTTCTTTTGGGGGAAGTTTATTATAAAATTTGATTTTAAAATTCTTCAAGCAAGCATATACATAAGCATCAATAGGGCGGGTTTTATCAAACTTATACGGCAAAAGGTCGAGTATTTTCATTAATTGTTCGCTAAGATATAATCTTAAATCAGTCCAATCAACTAGACTATCTTCTTTTTTCGCAATGAAATCTACGAGATAATATAATTTGGAACATAGAACTTTACGTGCCAGCATATCGCCTTGATTAATTCGCGATAAAAGTAAACTTGAAGAGTCAGTTGTTGAATAATTATCACTAGCGAAGTATGTAGGGTGAGTATCAAACACAAAACCTATATCAATTAGTGATTTTTTCTGCGAATTTGAAATTTTAATATATCCCATACGTATGCACTTAGTATAAAATCCTACTTCGTAATTATTTATTATTAAATCGTGATTAATTATTAGATTATTTTCAAATTTTTCAATCTTTTTAAGAGTGTCAATGAATTCGTTAAAGTCAAAATCCTTTATTTTACTAGGTATTGTTTTGTTCCATATAAAGCCTAAGTCATTTAGCATTTTAATTTGTTTATCACTTAGTTTAATAAGACCGCTTCTAACCGAACCAAGTCGCTTACCTAAAGGATATCCGTTAATAACATACGAGATTTTAATATCTAAGTTGCCAAACACTTTATAATAAATTTTGAGATGATTATAAAATAGTTTAAATTTGTAATCATTTACATTCCAAATGAAGCCTAAATCATCTAGCGATTTAATTTGTTCGCTATTGAGTTTAATTGATCCACTTCTAAGTGAATGAATTTTTCTACCTAAAGGGTATCCATTTATTGTATATGATTGATTAACATTGAGATGACCATACGTTTTGTAAAAAAGTTTTAAATTTTCATAAAATTTTTCAAAATCAAAAGTTTTTGCGTCCCAAATGAATCCTAAATCATTTAGCATTTTAATTTGTTCGTCATTAAGTTTAATATTACCATTTCTAATCGAATTAAGTCGCATACCCAAAGGATATCCATTAATCACAAACGAGATTTTAATATCTAAGTTGCCAAATTCTTCATAATAACCTTTAAGATAATTATAAAATAGTTTGAATTTGTAATCATTTACATTCCAAATGAAACCTAAACCAACTAGCATTTTAATTTGTTCGCTATTGAGTTTAATTGATCCACTTCTAAGTGAATGAATTTTTCTACCTAAAGGGTATCCATTTATTGTATATGATAGATTTACATTAAGATGACCAAACGTTTTATAAAAAAGTTTTAAATTTTCATAAAATTTTTCAAAATCAAAAGTCTTTGCGTCCCAAATAAATCCTAAATCATTTAGCATTTTAATTTGTTCATCGTTAAGTTTGACTTTTCCTCTTCTAACCAAACTAATCTTTAACCCTAGCGGGTATCCGTTAATGACGTAATCTTGTTTAACATTAAGATGACCGAATTTTTTATAAAAGCCTTTAAGATGATCAAAAAATTTTTTAAAATCAAATCGTCTTTTTTGTGCTTTAACAACTAGATTATCCATCACATTTCCTTTTATATGGTATATTTTATCAAGAAAAGACATTTTGTCAATAGGGAGATAAAAAAGATTGAATACTTATAGATTATGAAATTGAGAAGTTTGCAGTATTTATTTGATTATTTATAAAAATTTTCAAGATGAAGTAATTGAATAAAATAAATCGGTTAATAGAACGAGCCCCGCACCGAGATATCTTAGAAAGAGCATTAATCGATTGAAAGATAAGATATGTTAATTATAAAATAATTTTCTTTTTATAGTTGACAAAGTTTATTCTCTATGCTAAAATATGCAAGTAGTACCACATTGAAAAGGTGTAATTTTGCTATTTAAAGTAATTTAAATAGTGAAAACCTTAAAAGTGAGTCTTTATAGGAGGTAAACTAGTATGTACGCAATCGCAAATATTTCAGGCAAGCAATATAAGGTTGAAGTAGGCGCAACAATTTCTGTTGACAAATTAAGCGCAGAAGTTGGCGAGGAAGTGACATTTCCAGTTATGATGACTGTAGATGGCGCTAAGGTTAAGGCCGGTAGTCCTGTGATTAAAGATGTCGTTGTTAAAGCGAAAGTTGTTTCTCACGGTAAAGACAAGAAGATTACAGTCTTCAAGTATAAACCTAAGAAAAATGAGCGTTCTAAGCAAGGACACAGACAGCCATACACTAAGATTTTAATCGAAAGTATAGGTTAGTATGATTAATATAACTATTATTTGGTCGGGTAGCGACCTTATAACTATCGAGGCGACAGGACATTCTGGGTATGCAGAGAGCGGGCACGACATAGTTTGCGCAGTAGTTTCAGCGCTTACGGGGAATATACTTAATGGCTTAAAGTTAATTAATGTAGATTATAAGTCGAACATTGATGAGAATATTCCACATTTTAGTGTGACGGTGTCAAAAGATATTAGTTCAGCGAAAATGAAAGAAGCCCAAATTATTATGAAATCCGCATATTTAGGATTGAAAGATGCTTTCGATAGTTTCCCAAAATATATTAAGATAAAGGAGAAGCACAATGATTAATTTTCAATTATTTGCCCATAAGAAAGGTGGCGGTAGCACAAAAAATGGTCGTGATAGTGAATCTAAACGTCTTGGTGTGAAAGCTGGCGATGGACAATTCGTACACGCTGGTGCGATTATAGTACGTCAAAGAGGTACAAAGGTGTACCCTTCTACAAACGTTGGTTGCGGTAAAGATTATACATTATTCGCACTCATCGATGGTATCGTTCGTTTCAAGAAAGACGGCCGTGGCAGAAAAATTGCTGTAGTAGAAGCAAAAATTTAGTTTTATTTACGATTAAACAAATGAAGAAGTCCATTAAGCAGTGGACTTTTTTCTATTTAAAAGGTTAAAATTTACCTATATTACTATTTTTAATATCTACAATACTCTGCTAATTGCTAATATGACTAAAACACTTATAAAAGATAAATTTATTTATCATATTTTAACGTAAATATTGTTTACTCAAAGCCTATAAATGCTATATTTACAAGTTCGCTAAATACGTATTTAATCGCTATTTTGGTTTTAAAAGTACACAAATTTATCATATAATAGCCGTGTGAAATATAATTTTATACGCGCTTTAGTTTATGTCAAATAAACTATAATTCTAAAATTGACTATTAACATTAGTTGCAAAATCAACTAAAATTGTAATATTATAATAAAGGTGGCAAATTGAATTGTCAAAGAAGTGGGGGAATAATGAAAATTAAGAACAAGACACTACTGATTACAGGTATTCTTTGTCTAGTTGGAATACTGATTAATATTCTTGATATTTATCTTGATATAAAACTATATTCTTCAAATCTATTTTATTTAATTATGGATAGTATATCGTGCTGTATAAGTTTGACTAGCGGAATTTTCCTAATAGTTATGGCGACAAAATCGGACGAATATGTGGCAAAGAGAGCTAATATTTTCTTTATCTTTTCATTAATAAACATATTAAACAATATAATTGTATGGACTATTGTTTTATGGGCACAATTTGCAGTTTCTGCGCGTATTAGAAAACACGCTTTCGAAAGTTATACACGAGCTTTTCGTCAAGAAAATGACGGAAGTATTACGCTAGAGAAAGACGAATATGAGATAACGCGCTTAACTGAGAATTTAACGGAAGAATTAAATGCTCTTAATAAAAAGAAAGAGGACGGAACAATAGACGAGCGCGAGTATAACAAGCAAAGAGAAGAAATAATAAAAAAATACATTCTTTCAAATAAAGATAATAAGGACGAAAAAAATGCTTAAGATAATGAAATATTTAAAAGCTAAAGAATGGCTATTAGTGGCAATTAATATAGGATTAATTGTCGTTCAAGTATATTTTGAATTGCGACTACCCGACTATATGAACGAAATAACACTTGCAATTCAATTACCTAACGTACTAATGAAAGAGATATGGCAATCGGGCGGAATGATGATGCTGTGTGCGTTTGCAAGCCTAGCCTGTGCAATAATAGTTGGTTATATCGCGTCAACAATTGCTTCTAGCCTTTCAGCGCGACTTCGTGAAAACATATATAGTAAAGTTGAAAGTTTTTCAATGGAGGAGATTAACAAATTCTCAACTGCGAGTCTTATCACACGTTCAACTAACGATATAACACAAGTTCAACAAACCATAACAATGGGTATGCAGGTACTGGTTCGTGCGCCAGTAATGGCTATTTGGGCAATATTTAAGATTGCAAACAAGAGCTGGCAATGGTCGGTTAGCACGGCGGTCGCAGTATTCGCTATGGTCGCATTACTAACGACGATTATTGCTTTCACACTACCTAAATTTAAACGTATTCAAGCGCAAACAGATGACTTAAACAAAGCAACAAGGGAAAATTTAACAGGTATTCGTGTCATCAGAGCATACAATGCGGAAGATTATCAACAAGTGAAATTTGAAAAGACTAATAGCGAACTAACAAAAACTAACTTGTTTACACATAGAATGATGGGAATAATGCAACCAGGACTTACTCTTGTTATGAATGGACTTTCGCTTGCTGTATATTGGTTAGGTGCATACATAATTGAAGGTGCAGATATAGCTCAAAAGGCAGGACTATTAGCGGATATGATTACATATTCGGCTTATGCAATGCAAGTTGTTATGTCGTTTTTAATGCTTGTAATTTTGTTCATTATGATACCACGTGCGTCCGTTTCAGCGAACCGAATTAATGAGGTTATGGATACAAAACCAAGCATAATAGACGGTACACATTCCGAAGAAACTAAAACTAAAGGCGAAATTGAATTTAAAAATGTTTACTTTAAATATCCAGACGCAAGTGATTACATATTAAAAGATATTAACTTTACGGCGAAGAAAGGCGAAGTGGTTGCTTTTATCGGTGCGACTGGTAGCGGAAAGAGCACGTTAATTAATTTAATTCCGCGCTTTTACGACGTCAGTGAAGGTGAAGTAGTTGTTGACGGAATAAATGTAAAAGAATATAAACAGAGCGAATTAAACAACAAAATAGGCTATATTTCTCAGCGCGCAACAATATTCTCAGGGACCATTGCTTCAAATGTAGATTTTGGAAATAGTGGTAAAGAAAATATAACAAATCAAGAGATTTCAAACGCGTTAGATATTGCGCAAGCGAGCGAATATGTAAACAAATATGACGATACTATCAATCACCCTGTAGCACAAAACGGAACAAATCTATCAGGTGGTCAAAAGCAAAGGTTGTCAATCGCACGTGCAGTCGCTAGAAAACCAGAAATATACATATTTGACGATTCGTTCTCTGCGCTTGACTATAAAACGGATAAAGTACTTAGAAAGCGATTGTTTGCTAATATGAAAGATGCTACTGTACTAATCGTAGCACAACGTATAGGGACAATACGAGATGCGGACAAAATTATAGTACTAGAAAATGGCGAGATTGTAGGTATGGGCAAGCACGAAGAACTTTTAGAAAATTGTTCTGTCTATAATGAAATTGCATCATCTCAACTTTCAAAGGAGGAATTGTAATGCCGGGACCACGATTTAATTTTACAAATGAGAAACATACATTTTCTGAGACTTGGTCTAAGTTGATTCGATATTGTCGTAAATATATTGCACCTTTTGCTTTTGCAATAATATTTGCGATTTTAGGTACTGTATTCACAATTATCGGACCGGATAAATTGCGCGAGATGACTAATGCCATAACGTCAGGAATGATGACGGGTATAGACTTAAATTTAGTTTACCATATAGGAATGACGTTAGTCACTTTCTATGTTTCTAGTGTTGTATTATCATATGTGCAAAGCTTCATTATGGCTACTATTACGCAAAATGTTTGTAAGAATTTGCGCTCAGACATCGCATTAAAAATAAACCGATTACCACTAAAATATTTTGATACAAGCAGTACAGGCGACACATTATCACGCGTGACAAACGACGTAGATACTATCGGTCAAACACTAAATCAGAGTTTAGTCAGCCTTATTTCGTCAATAGTCTTGTTCTTAGGTGCTCTTTTAATGATGTTCATTACGAACTATATACTTGCCTTTGTGGCAGTCGGCGCATCATTAATAGGGTTCATATTTATGATTGCTATAATATCGCACTCTCAAAAATACTTCGTAAAACAACAGCAATTATTAGGAAAGATAAATGGACACATTGAAGAAGTATATTCAGGTCACAATATAATCAAAGTTTATAATGCGGAAAATCGTTTTCACGAAAAGTTCGCAACTATTAATAATGATTTAAGAAAAGATAGCAAGATTGCGCAATTTATGTCAGGATTAATGATGCCTTTAATGAATTTTATAGGTAATTTCGGTTATCTTACCGTATGCGTGGCAGGTGCTTTGCTATTAATAGATGGCAGAATTGCAGAGATAGGGACAATAGTCGCTTTTATTGTATATATTCGTTTGTTTACTCAGCCACTAACTACAATAGCTCAATCTATGAGTAGTTTGCAAACGTGTAGCGCAGCAAGCTATAGAGTATTTGATTTTCTCGAGAAGGCTGAGCTTCCAGACGAGAGCAATAAAAAAGCAAAGATAGAATCAGCGAAAGGTAATATAGAGTTTAGGAACGTACGATTTGCTTATGATGAGGGGAAAGTTATTATTAAAAACTTTTCAGCGAACATTAAACAAGGGCAGAAAATTGCCATCGTAGGCCCTACTGGTGCAGGGAAAACGACAATGGTTAATTTGCTAATGCGATTCTATGACCTTAAACAACCTAAATTGATTATAAATAATGAAATAACCGATTATGATATATTCACAAACGGCAAATCAATAAAAATACATATAAATGATGACTTGTCACTCACGATAAATGATGAAAAAACAAATTATAGCCTAGATAGTGACATTGCTAAAAAACTTCCGCTAAACGTAGATATAAAGTTTGACCAAGATTTTAATATGAACGTTGACGATAGTCTGATTGATTATAAAATTGACGTATTAGTTGGCGATAAAATTGATGCGAAAGAAAAATCAAAATTTGGAATTGCGTACTTCGGTGATATATTTATAGACGGAGTTCCTACGAAGTCAATCACGCGTGAAAATATTCACGACCAATTCTGTATGGTGTTGCAAGATACGTGGTTATTTGAAGGAAGTATAAAAGAAAATATTGCTTTTAATAAAACAGACGTCACAGACGAAGAAATCATCTCAGCTTGCAAAACGGCAAATATAGACCATTTTATCAATACACTACCGCAAAAATACGACACGATTTTAGACGAAGATGCAAATTTATCCGCTGGACAGAAACAACTTTTAACTATTGCGCGCGCAATGGTAAGTAAAGCACCAATCTTAATTTTAGACGAGGCAACGAGTTCAGTCGATACGCGTACAGAACAGTTAATTCAAGATGCTATGGATAAACTTATGAAAGGTAGGACGTCTATAGTTATAGCACATAGGTTATCAACAATTAAGAGTTCAGATTTAATTCTAGTAATGAAAGATGGCGATATTATCGAAAAAGGTAATCATACTCAATTAATGGAAGCAAAAGGTTTCTATGCGGACTTGTACAATAGTCAGTTTGATAAAGTAGATTAAATTAGATTTAAAATAGATAAAACATTATTTGCTAAAAATTATTAGACACAATTAGGTAAAAAAATCCGCGGTGGCGGATTTTTTACTAAATTTATTTTAAGAAACGCGAATCCATATTCACTTTACATTGGAATATCAAGAATAAAATTAAATCTAATACATATAAGAGTATAAATATCAAAACGAATAAAAAGTTGACTTTTATAAATGCAAGTCCAATGATTAGCGCCATACTTATTACAAGTAGCGAAATCAAAAATATAATATGCAATTTAGAAAAAGATGGTTTAACTTTAGCATTATCAGATACTTTTTTATCTTTAATATATACTTTTTCTACTAATTCATTAGGTAGCTCAAATAACCTATTTGCAAAATGCGTGTTTAACAATTCGCTTACGAAAACATAAGGTATATATTGAAGTTTTGGGCTAGCCATACTATCGTTTATTTTAAAAATAGATTTAACATATACATTGTATGCAGAATTGCACATATTTTCAAATGAATTATATATAGGCATAACATTAGTTATTTTGTCATTTCTAATTTTAGCGGTAAAGTCGTTTAAAAGTTGATCGGTTAGTTCAAAACTAGAATAATATATAAGTACATCGTCTAGTTCAGATTTACTTAACAAAACGTGAATAGTTAAAGCAAGTCTATTTGTATATACGGCATTGCATTGATAGCCATATGTTTTAAATAATTCAGCGAATGGCGCTTTAACGACGAAAAAGATATTATTTCCAAATCTGGAACTAATCATATTAATTTTCTTTTGAATTGAACTGATAGAGTCAACGACAAAAACTATTTTCATAATAATCCTTTCTTTTATTATACACTAAATAAAAGAAATATCAAATTAATTGTCGAATTTATAAAAATTTTCATAAACAAAAAAGGATTTTTAATCCTTCTTTATTTCATTTGTGTTTAAATTTTCGCTAGAATTTAAGTTTATGCTTATATTTTCTTCGTTCGATATTTTCTTTTTTTCAGTTTTCTTAATTTTTGTTTGTTTATTTTTGTGCCTTGGACCTTTAATTAATGCTCCCCATAATATTATAGCAACCTGAAGTGGGATACCAACGATGTAAATTATCCAAATTTGATATTGTATTAATTGTACGTGTATGCAGGCGAGTAGTGACCAAATTAATACAGATAAGATAATAGGTAGTAAATATTGTCTTCCCCATATGCTGTTAAAGATGATTAATACGACGCAAGACAAAGGGACGGCCCAGAAGAAAATTAAAGGATATGATTTATCTAATGTTATTTGTAATGAAACGAATAATATTGTAGCTAGTAGCCAGACTGCGCTTACTGCGAGTAAAGTTATGATTAGTTTTGTAGGGAAAGATTTATCTTTTTGTTCAATAGATGGTGACAATTCTTCGATTTTAAAATTTTCATTAGTTAAGTCGTTTAACGAAACTCCATAATATTTTGCGATAGAGTAGAGTATTTCTATGCTGGGTAGAGATTCACCACATTCCCATTTTGAAATAGTTTTATCTGAATAATTAAACGCGTCAGCGAGTTCCATTTGAGTTAATTTTTTGCTTTTTCTTAAAACAAGTAAGTTTTTACCAATAATTTTATTTATATCTTTATATTCTTCCATTTACTTTCCCTTAACCTTTTAACTATATTAAAAGTCAAATTTTAAAGCATAAGAGCACTTTTTACGTTAAAATTGTAGCATATTCTAAAATTAATAGCAAGAATTTTTAACAATTCTAATTAAAATATAGTAAATATTACCTATTCTCATAATAGTAGAGTCACTCTAATTTGCCGTATTTTAACATTATAGAACAATTTTAGCAATTCTATTGATAAATTGGTATTTTCAGTGATAATATAATGGTGACGATAAGGAAACCAAATTGAACTTTATCGGCAATACAAAGGGGAAGGTAAAAATTATGGAAGATTTAATATCAGTTATAATTCCGTGCTATAATGCTGAGAAAACAATGACACGAACAATAAATAGCGTTCGCGAACAAGACTATAAAAATTTAGAAATAATCATAGTAAATGACGGTAGCAAGGACAACACTTTAAATATAGCGAACGAATTCGCAAAACTTGATTCACGTATTCACGTAATCAATCAAAAGAATTCAGGAGTCTCTGTTGCTAGGAACAATGGAATAAAATATGCGCACGGCGATTATATTATGTTCTTAGACGCGGACGACAATTATCTTACAAATAAAGCATATACAAATATGTTAAACAAATTAAAAGAAGAAAATGCAGATGTCTGCGTTTGTAATTTTACGCATCCGTGCTTTGAACAACATTTAAAAAGTGGAGTGTATGACTTAACAGATGAATATCAGTTTATGACATATTATCAAGACTTTTTCGCCTTTGCTATGCCGTGGAATAAATTATTTAAAAGAGAATGTATTACTGAAGATTATGCAGTTGGTATTAAATTTGCAGAAGACGAATTGTTTAACCTAGATAATCTTAAAAATATTAAGAAAGCAGTAGTAATTGATGAAGTATATCACAACTATTATTGCGCACCATATAATCCTAACGAGCCAGCTAGTGCGGTAAATTCTATTTATTCAGAGGACAAATTTTGGGAGAAAAAGCACACAATATGGCATTTAGGCAACAACAATAATCAACATAGATTGGATTCAATAAATAAGTTTTATAAAAAGTTTGGTAAAGACTTATTCTATCCTAGAATATTTGATTTCTTCTTTTGGGATTTTATGCTTATGGCAAAAAATTGCGTATTAGAAGAGCATATCAGCAATGTTTGCAAAGGAATATTTAATGAAGAATTGTTCATTGAAGCAATAAAATATAAAGAAAAGTTCGGGCTTATCTTAAAAGATTATTCTCTTGAAGATATAGAAACATTTGTAAAACTTGCTTATCACGCATTTAAAGAAATTAAACAAAGTAATATAAAGATGTCTGTTTATAAAGTGCTATTATCAATTTTTGCGAAGATATTCTATAGACTTCCTAATCAAGTAGATAGCAAAGACATACTTGCAAGAACATATGTTGAGTTAATCAACAATTCAACTCCAGAGGCAGTATATGCTAATTCACTACTTGAATTAATGGGGCTCGCAAAAGAACAGAAAAACAAAAACCTAATATTTTTAGACGAAACTATTTCTAAATGCTTTGAAGGATTAAACGAATTTTTCGAACATAAAACAGTTTAATAAATAAAACGCGGTAATTATTTATCGCGCTTTATTTTTACTGTAAAGATAATTTAAAAAGATAATTTAATTCACGTTTTCTTATTAATTATATTTGCCATATTAATATTTATTTGCATTTTTACTTTAAAAGTAGTTTATAGATACATTGTCAGTAAGTAAAATATGAAATAAGTTTATTGACCTGATATAACAAGTGAATTGTAAGTTGCTTTTAGATATTTTTTGTTAAGGACATATTTTTCGCCGTAATCTTTTAAGTCAGTCAAAACTTTTGTAAAGAAATTTTTCATATTTTCATTAGTGGGGATTTGCTCGCAATGTTTAAGCCAATAATTGAGCGGAGAAGCATCAGTGTAATTATTTTTATTGTAGCATTTTGATGCGGATATTTTATCACATATGCTTTCAACCGCATATTTGTACGGCATATTCATTTGTTTTTTGTTTTCTAAATCTAACCAATATTCAACGTGGTGCTTGTTATGATTTATATGATGAATCCACGCTTGTGAATATCCATTCAATCTCCTACAAATTGATATTGGCGAACCTTTTCCGGTATAATACTTAACACCTTCAATAAATTCGGTTAACGAATATTTAGACATATCGTGCATAACTCCGCGCCAAAAAAGACCGCATTTGCAACACAATTTAAATACTATTAATTTATGTTTTGTTATTAACGATAAGTGTTTAAAAAATCTGTTTTTCATTTTCCCAACTCTGTCAATAGATTTTTAATATATTCTTAAATTTTAAATAACACATAATAATTATTGAAAATTTTATTATAGTTAATTAAAGATGATTTAAGCGAATATCATTTAATTCAATTTAATTATATCACGTAAATTACGATATGTAAATTTTATTAACTATAAATTTTAATACTAACTAATTTAAAGTGAATATATTTTAAAGAAAAATAAAGAAATGCACCTAAAAGTGCACTTCTTTACCAGAATGATATCGTAATTTACTAATTGATTTTTTCTATTAACATATAGTTTTTATCATATGTGACACTATTTGATTGATTAGTTAAGAAGCCTAAGTTAGTGTCATTTGTTTCCACTAAAATATGATTACCTGTAAGGTTGTTAGTAGAGTTGTAATCACCTGTACGCGTTGTCTCATTTAACGTGACACCATTTCTTTGTAATGAAACGGTAGGAAGGACATTACATTGACTGTTGTAGTCAGTTCCATACCTTATTAGATATGTGCCGGGCTTTAATTTAATGGTATTTCCGTTAAGAACCATATCCGTTTGACCTACCGGACTTTCTGTCGCTAAGTTGAATGTTGGGTTAGAATTAGTTGTACTTCCGGCTGTAAACAATGCAGCAGTGTTTAAAGCCCCAGCTCCGCTAGGGCCAGTAGGGCCAGTCGGACCCGTTGGTCCAGTAGCACCTTCCGTTCCTGCTACACCTTGCGGTCCAGTTGGGCCGGTAGGACCAGTTTCGCCTTGTGCACCAGTAGGACCAGTCGGGCCGGTAGCTCCTTCAGTACCTGTTGCTCCTGTGTCACCTTGTGGGCCGGTAGGACCAGTAGGACCAGTTGGTCCAGTTGCACCTTCGACACCTGCCGTACCAGCAACACCTTGAGGACCGGTTGGACCTGTAGGTCCGGTAGGGCCAGTTGCGCCAGTTAAACCAGTCGCACCTTGTGGTCCAGTTGCCCCAGTAGGACCAGTCGGACCCGTACCGCTTGGGCCAGTTGCTCCTGTAGGTCCAGTAGGACCAGTCGGACCGGTAGCACCAGTCGGACCCGTACCGCTTGGGCCAGTTGCTCCTGTAGGTCCAGTAGGACCAGTCGGACCGGTAGCACCAGTTGGACCCGTACCGCTAGGACCAGTTGCACCTTGTGGACCAGTAGGACCTGTAGGGCCTGTAGGACCAGTCGCGCCAGTAGGACCAGTGCCACTTGGGCCTGTAGCCCCAGTAGGACCAGTCGGACCAGTTGCACCAATGATTCCTTGTGGACCAGTTGGACCTGTAGGACCGGTAGGACCTGTCGGACCAGTCGCGCCAGTTGAACCAGTGCTTCCTGTTCTGCCAATCGGACCGGTTAAGCCAACAGGACCTTGCGGACCGGTTGGCCCTGTCACGCCAGTAAATATAATTCTATCAATGAGACAACCGCCTTGTGGAGTTGGGTGGTCGCAACAATCATTTTTAAAATTCATAATACTCCTTTTAGTAGTAATATACTACCTATTACATAGTATGAAGAATTATGAAATAAGTGCAAATTTTGTAAAAATACCAAAAATAAATAAAAAAGTTCTTTGTTGATTAATGCCTATTGTGATAGAATACTAGTATAGAATTGTAGGAGGAAGGTATGAAAGTTGTAATTTTAGCGGGCGGATATGCAAATCGCTTACGTTCGGTCACAAATAATGGAGAAATCCCTAAGACATTGCTACCAATTAGTATAAATAATGAGAGTAAGCCAATTTTATTTTACTTGTTGGAAAAAATAGAAAAATTACCTAACGTCGATGAAATAATAGTTATAGTAAATGACAAATATATTGATAGTATTAAAGATGCGGTAAATGTATATTCTCCAAATGTTGATGTTTCTATATATTCAGACGGTTCACATTCTCCAGAAACAGCATTAGGCGCAAATGTTGCAGTCCAACTAGCGAATGAAAATATTTCAAAGAGTTATGCCGGTGATATTATGATAATGGCAAGCGATAATTATTTTGAATTTCCGCTTAGTGATGTGGTTAATTACTATGAAAATCTTAAAGACAAATATGGCGATAATATTAATTTAGTTGTAAGTAAAAAATACCTAGATAGCGAGCGAGAATTTATCGCCAATAATTTCGGGATATTAAATATAGATAGTGACAATCGTATCATATCGTTTGACGAAAAACCGGGGATAGAGAATTTAAAATCGAACAATGCTTCACTCGCACTATATATGTTTAATAGGAGAGATTTAGACAAAATCGATGAATATATGGACAGTGCTACAGGGAAGGCACGCGATTCTTTAGGACATTTCATAAATTATATGATAAATAATACAGAAACATATACATATCCAATTACAGGGATTTTCTATGATATAGGTACGCCAGATGAATATTTGCGTTTAGCTCCAAAATCTGAGGAAAATAAATTAGATAATAATATCTAAATAATTATGAATAAAGAAAAAAGAGTTAAGAAACTAATTCTAATCCAACACGTGATGAATCACTTTTCGTTGGCGTGAAGAATTCTAAAATTCTCATTAAATCATTATTGATAAACTAAAGAAATTCTTAAATGAGATACTTTTTAATCTCAACTAAATTATATAAATCTTATGGGTATTTGTCAATGTGCCAAGAAAATTTATTAATAAAAGATTATTAAAAAATTAAAAATTTTAAACAAAAACAATAAAATTTTATAAAAATTAGATTATTTATGATAAATATGAACAAATTTTTATTTTTAGAATAAAATTATTTATAAGAATGGAAATACAGATATTTCCATTTTTTTATTGAAAATAATAAATTTTTAATTTAATAAAAAGCTTATAAGTAAAATTATAGTTATAAATTAAAAGATTGTGACTAGAATATTATAAGACAAAGTTTTACTAAAAAATTTATATTTTTTATAAAAATTTAGAGTAAAATTTTTAATAATGCTATTAATAAATTAAGGAGGGTTAATCTTGACGAAAGAAAAATTAAAACTTTCCTTATTGGACGATTATATACAAGTTATTCAGGTAAATAAAATATGTGTGAATTTAAAATTCCTATCATTAAATCAAGATTGTCAGAGCATAGTAAGTAAGATTTTGAACATATCTAATGGACTCTTGCAGGCTTATGACAAATTACTTTTTAAATTTAATCTTATGAATATTTCCCTAATGGTTTTGAAACGAGAATTGCAATTTAGTTATATTGACCGATTGATGTTTAATGAACATACACTGAAAAAAGAAGATTATATTATCCTTTTGAATAAAATAAAAAATATAAACACAAGACTAAAACAAAAGATAAATGATTTATCATTAAACGAAATAGAGCAAAGATATATTACTCAAAATTTAATTGGAGAAATTTAGCAATGTATTTTTATAGTTTTTCACTAGACAAATCTAACAAATTGTGCTACTATCAGTACATAAGTGGTAAGTACATTATGAAAAACAAAAGAAATAAAAAAACAATCTATGAATTATTTTTCAAAAGGTTTTTTGATATAATCTTTTCATTGCTCGCAATAATATGTTTATCTCCGATTTTGCTCATAGTTTGGTTGATTTTGCGCGTGACGTTAAAGGGGAATGCTGTTTTTACACAATATAGACCGGGCAAGGACGGAAAAGTGTTCAAGTTCTACAAATTTAGGAGTATGACCAATGCTACAGATAAAGATGGACAACTTTTACCTGATAAGGATAGGATTACGAAATTTGGTAAATTTATTAGAAAAACTAGTTTAGACGAGTTGCCACAATTATTTAATATTCTAAAGGGTGATATGAGTTTTATAGGTCCGCGTCCTAGACTTGTTAAAGATATGATTTTTTATGATGAAGATGTATTGAAAGCTTATTCTGTTCGTCCGGGGCTTACAGGACTATCGCAAGTAGATGGTGGAAGAAGTAGCGCAAGCTGGGAAAGTATATTCGAGAAAGATTTGCAATATGCTCAAAAAATAACATTCTTTGGAGATATTAAAATTTTATTTAAAACAGTGGGCGCATTGTTTAAATCAGACGCGAATGTCACAGGTGAAAGTGCGCGAGATTATTACTACCCAGATTATTTATTACGTACAGGTAAAATTACGCGCGAACAATATTTAATGGGATTAGAGCGCGCTGGAGATATAATTGATTCTAAAGATAAAATAGTTTATCAATCTGATTTACATAACAACGTTGAACTTAAAGAAGAATAATTTGTTAGTGTTTGATTTGTAATGACTAATGCAGAAGTAGGGAAAAAGAATTTAAAAGATAGCATACGAGAGGTTTTTCATAATAAAACTATAATTTTTTGCATCATCTATACTCTTCTATATTTTATTTCTGGATTCTATAAATGGTTAGAGATATTGCCTATTGTTTTCGCTGTTATTTCATTTTGTGTCCTTTCTATTAAAGAATCGACCTGCGTGTTCGCATATTGTCACTGTTTTACTTTATCGAATTTGGGTTATGGATTATGCTTTAACATCATATTAGTTGCATTTACAGTGATTTTATTTATTAGATATTGTATCGGTTTAAAACTAAAAAAATATCCTTTCTATAAAAGTTTATTTATTTCATTAGTTTGTTTCATCGTATTTTATATATTAATAAGTTTTTTTTATAATTTATATGGTGAAGAATTCTATCTAGTAGCAATATTCTTTCTTGCATATTTAATTTTATCAATGCATAGAGAATTTGACATTCATAAAACTATGTGCTATATGACTGTTGGGTTATTTGTATCGTGCTTAATTGCAAGTGTTTGCATAATTATACCAGCATACAAATACAATCTTTTTTTAGATGACACTACAAGATTCAATGCTTTTACTAATCATACAAATTATTTGTATATGCGAGCAGTCTTTATTGTCATATATTATATGTATAGATTTTTAACAAAAAACTTAAAATTTCTTCATTTCGGATTAATTTATATTTTATGTAGTGCAATAATTTTATCAACTCAATCTAAAACAGGGCTTGGAATGCTCGCTTTATTTACTTTTATATTCTTTATTCTTTACTTAAAAGATGATTTTAAGCATAGGATTAAAATCGTTTTGATTTTACTCTTAATTTTGGGAGTTCTTGCTTTAATCGGATATAAATTTATAATTGCAATTTTTGATAGATTTACATTAGAAGGTAGTTCTAGTATTATTAATTCTATACTAACAGGGAGAGATGATATTTGGTTAGATTATATTAATGCAATATTTAGCAATCCATATTCATTGATTTTTGGACACGGATTGGTATCAGAAGAAGTATTTATAAACGCACAACAAATGACTAGAGCAAGCCATAATTTATACCTATTTTTACTGTATAGATTTGGAATAATCGGCTGTATCGCATTGGCATTTATAATCTATATGTTTATCAAAATTATTAACAAGGGAAGACCTTTATTTATAGCAAGTTTACCTTTAATTTGGTTTTTGATAGAAAGTTTGTGTGATAATACTTTTAAACCATATAATTTTACATATTTAATTTTTGCAATAATGATAATGTATAGTGAAAATAAGAAAATCAAATTGAATAAAACGAATTCTAATTCTGAAATTCAAGACGAGAGTAAAGTTGAAGTAGGGAATAAAGTTTTAGAGAATTTAGATAATTCTAATACTTTGTAAAATATTGTATTGAAAGAATTTTATAAAAAATAAAGTTCTTTTTTATTTTAGGAATTAATTTTAGAAAAATTTATAAAAATTTTAACAACCTTATATTTTTATTTGCCGTTTCGACAAAACAAAAGATGATTACTTTCTTTATGATCGCGGATTATGTAAATTAGTTGACACGTATTCGCCTATTATTGTATTATGAATATAATAATTTTTAATATTTAAAGGGGTAAGAATGAGCGGTCTAACTAAACTTATCGTCGCTACACATAAGAAATACGAAATGCCTAACGATAAACTATATTTGCCTGTCCACGTGGGAGCAGAAGGTAAAGATAGTATAGGTTTTCAAAAGGATAATGAAGGGGAAAATATTTCTAATAAAAATCCTTATTTTTGCGAACTAACTGGGCTATATTGGGCTTGGAAAAATCTAAGCGTAGATAACATTGGATTAGTACATTATCGTAGATATTTTAGCGGTAAATATCCTTTCAAAGTGCTATGTAAAACTAAGAAAGTTTTAAGTGAAAACGAAGCAAATAATTTGTTAGACAAATATGATGTTATTTTGCCTAAAAAACGCAATTATTACATAGAAACATTGTACTCGCATTATGCACACACAATGTATATTGAACCGCTAGATATAACAGGTCAAATCATTGAAGAGAAATATGCAAAATATTTACCTGAATTCGAAAAATTGAAAAAACGAAGAAGCGCACATATGTTCAATATGTTTATTATGAAGAAAGAAATCTTAAACGAATATTGTACGTGGCTTTTTGATATTTTGTTTGAACTTGAAAAGCGAATAGATAATAAAAAATATGATTCTTTTCACGCGAGATTTTATGGACGTGTGAGTGAATTGTTGCTAGACGTTTGGATAAATACAAACCAAATAAAGTATAAAGAAGTTAAAGTTATAAACATTGAAAAAATTAATTGGGCTAAGAAAATATCGAGTTTTTTAAAAGCAAAATTTCAAAAGAAAAAATACGACAAAAGCTTTTAATAATACGAAATTAATAAAATAATTTATTTTGTTATTAAATTTAGATTTTCAGAAAAGGAAAATATATGGGGAAGCAAAATTCTAAAGATATTTCAAATGATAATTCACCATTATTGTCAGTTATAATCCCAGTTTTTAATGGTGAAAAATATATTAATAGATGTCTAAATTCTGTGTTATCTAATGATGTAAAACTTGAAATAATAGTAATAAATGATGCCTCAACTGACAATTCACTTAAACTGTTAGAAGCATATCATGATAAAATAACACTTTTCAATTTAACTGAAAATAAAGGAGTTAGTTTCGCACGAAATTTGGGACTAAGTAAAGCAAAAGGCGAATATGTGACGTTTATAGATATTGACGATTACTTAAAAGAAAATGCCTATAGTATAATGTTAAATGAAATTATGTCAAATAATGCAGATGTATGTGTATGTAATTATTTTGAAGAATTTGAAAATTTAAAAAAAATTATAAATTCTAAATACAATTTGCAAAATGAAATTTTATTTCAAAATGATTTTGTTAGGCAATACTTATTAGATAAAATTTCTCCAGCATTATGGGATAAAATCTATAAAAAAGAAATATTGAAAAATATCTATTTTTCAGATGAGTTAAATGTGGGTGAAGATTTACTTTTCACACTACAAATGTTTTTGAATGCAAATAAAATAGTCTCTATCAGTGAAAGATTATATTATTATATTCAACAAGAAAATTCTGTTATGCACAAATTGTCAACAAAATTATTACAATTTAATCAAGTACTTAATAAAATTAGTTCGACTGAAGAAAAAATATTAAATGAAAAATTTAAACAAGAATTTGAATATTTTAAAACGGAATTATTGACTCGAACAATTCATTCAATTTCTGTGAATGTAAATAAAAATAATAAAAAACAGGCAAAACGACTTTTGGAACAAGTTTGTAATCGTGAAAATTTAAATCAGATAATTAATAATAGATTTACTCCTAAATCAGTTAAGCTAGAATGTTTAATAATTAAATATTTAGGAATAAAAGTCCATTTATCTTTGATACCTTTATATAAAAAATTAAGAAATAACAGGAGAAAGAATGTTTAAAGTTTTAGAATTTTTCGGAGAGCCGTTAGAATATGGTGGACAAGAGGCTTTTATGGTTAATATGTATAAAAATTTTCAAAATGAAAATATAAAATATACAATATGCACTCCGTTTAATCTAACTAATCAACCGCTTATAGATATAGCGAAATCAAGAAATGAAGAAATATTACATTATGACTATAACAATTATTCAAAGTTTAGAAGATTTTACACCCGTAAAGCATTAAAAGATATTTTATCCAAAGAAAAATTTGATGCTATACATATCCAATCGAGTAGTTTGTTCACATTATTTGGGTGTGCAAAGATTGCAAAGAAATTTGGCATAAAAAAAATAATTGTCCACTCACACATTGCTGCTGAAAGGTCTTTAAAACACTCATTATATAAATTAATAACAGATAAATTTTTAAAAAGATATGCAAATATATTTTGTGCGTGTTCAGAAAAAGCAGCGGAATACCAATATTCCAAAGATATTATTGATAATAAGAAGTATATCGTTATAAAAAATGGAATCAATGTAGATAAATTTAGATTTAGTTATGATTATAGAAAATTATATAGAGAAAAATTTAATATTAACTCTAACGAATTACTAATTCTAAATGTTGGGCGATTCGCAAAAGTAAAAAATCACGAGTTTATTGTTGAAATACTAAAATCACTTAATAAAATTAATTCAAATTTTAAAATGATTTTTGTCGGAGATGGCGAACTAAAAGAAGAAATAAAAAATAAAATTAAAGAAAATTTTTTAGATGATAAAACTATATTCTTAGAAAAAAGGACTGATGTCGCTCAAATTATGATGGCAAGTGATGTATTTATTTTACCATCTTTATTTGAAGGATTTCCTGTCACATTAATTGAAGCTCAATGTACGGGGTTAAAATCATTATGTTCTAATACAATAACAAAAGAAGCCGATATAACAGGGTTGGTGAAATTTATCGGTATAGATAATGCTGAAAAATGGGTAAATGAAATAATTATAAACAATCAATTTAATCAAAGAGAAAAATATGCTGAAGTAGTTCATAATAATGGTTTTGATGATAAAAATTCAGCAAAACTATTAGAAGAAATTTATGTAGGGTAATCATATGAGAAAAAGTTTATACGTAATTACACATAAAGAAATAAAAAACATTTTTCCTAAAGATAGGAAAATTATGTTGGTAGGTGCTGTAAATAAAGAAGTGCCAGCGGGATATTACACTGATTATTCGCAACAGAAAAGGAATATATCAAATAAAAACGCAAATTATTGCGAGCTATCAGGGCTGTATTATTTTATAAATAATGACACTGAAGCTGATGTATTTGGGCTTGAACATTATAGAAGATTATTTGTTAAAAGGAAATTTTATTTGTTCAAATTCCCATTTCTAAAAGAAAAAGATATTGATAAAATTTTATTAAAATATGATATAATTTTGCCAAAAATTTCTAAGCTGGGAAAATCAATTTATCAGCAGTATTCAGATGAACATTTTTCATCTGATTTAGATAAAGTAATAAATATAATCGACAAAAAATATCCAGATTATAGTCAAGTATGTAAAAAGGTTTTAAGTGCGAATGAGACGTATTTTTGTAATATGTTTATAGGTAAGAAGGAAATTATACAAGATTATGGGAAATGGCTGTTTGATATTTTGTTTGAATTAGAAAATATTATAAGCAAAGAAGTGAAAGTTAGAGATGTATTTCAACAAAGGGTATATGGATTTCTTTCTGAGAGGCTCTTTACCATATGGCTTGAAAAGAATAAGCAAATAAAAAGATATGAATGTAATGTCGAATTTATTGAAGACAAACCTTTTAAAAATTTTATAAAAAAAGTAGGCAGAAAATTAAATAAAATGTTTAAAATAAAAAAATAAAGTTATGTAAGAGTGAGGATAATATGTCGAAAATTATAAAATTTTATAAAAATTTTGGGTTTTCATTCGTAAATAAGCTATTGTTTACAAAAATTTTAATAAAATTAACTAAAAAACAAAAATTTCGAGAAAAATTTTTCAAATTAATACTTTCGTTTTTAGACAAAAATTATAGTTCGGTAATGGTTAACGATGATAAAAAATTAGCTACAATTGGTGATAATTATAAAGTTTGGGTGTTTTGGTGGCAAGGATATAATGATTTGATGCCAGAACTTGTAAAAAAATGTATTAACTCAATAAAGAAGAATTTTAAAAAGCACGAAGTTATAGTTATAGATAAAGAAAATTATACAAATTATGTTGTTATTCCAGATTATATTATTGATAAATTAAGCAAAGGAATAATAACAATAACACATTTTTCTGATATAATGCGGGCCACTTTGTTATCTAAATACGGTGGAGTGTGGCTTGATGCTACTTGTTATTTGACTTCATCAATAGAAGATGACATAAAAGAATTTGTTTTCTATTCAAATAAGTTGCCTAAAGACAACAAGTTTATTGATCATGTAGATAAAGCTAAGTGGAGTGCATTCTTTTTAGCAAGCTCCCCAAATAATCCAATAATAGTTAACTTAAAAAATATTCTTTATGAATACTGGAAAAGTAAAGATTGTTTATTAAATTATTTTTTAGTTGATTACTGTATTGCATTATCTTATACAAAATTTGATAATTTAAAAAAGGTTATCGACATAATACCAGAAAATAATGTAAATATTCATAATTTGCAACCAATGTTATTAAAAGAATTCGACGAAAATGAATTTCTCAGTTTGACAACAAGAACTAAGTTGTTTAAACTATCTTATAAAATTGATTTATCTGCAAGAGATAAAAATTCTTATTTTGATAAATTATAGGAGTAAAAATGAAGTACGATTATTTGATTGTCGGTAGCGGGCTATATGGTGCGGTTTGTGCGTATGAGTTATCAAAGCGCGGTAAAAAATGTCTTGTCATAGAAAAAAGGCCACATATCGGCGGAAATGTCTATACGGAAAATATTGAAGGTATAAATGTGCATAAGTACGGCGCGCACATATTCCATACTTCAGATAAAGAGATATGGAATTATATTAATCAGTTTGCCGAATTTAACAATTACATAAATTCGCCTGTAGCTAGATATAAAAATGAACTTTATAATATGCCGTTTAATATGAATACATTTACTAAATTGTGGACAGATGTTTTTACACCTCAAGATGCTATGAATCGTATTGAAATGGAGAAAAGAGATTCATATGTATCTAATCCGAAAAATCTTAAAGAACAAGCAATCAATTTAGTCGGTAAAACTATATTCGAAAAACTAGTTAAAGGATATACTGAAAAGCAGTGGGGCAAATCGTGCGAAGAATTGCCTGCTTTTATAATAAAGCGCTTACCTGTTAGGTTTACATTTGATAATAATTATTTTAACGATAGATATCAGGGGATACCAATCGGAGGATACACTCAAATAATTGAAAAAATGTTATCTAACGTTGAAGTTAGATTAAATTATGACTATTTTGAACACAAAAACGAATTGAAAAATTTAGCAGATAAAATCATATATACTGGCGCAATCGATAAATATTTTGACTATGTTTATGGTGCACTTGAATATAGAAGTATTAGATTTGAAACAGAAGTTTTAGATATGCCAAATTATCAAGGTAATGCTGTAATAAATTACACAGCAAGAGAAATTCCCTATACACGAATAATTGAGCATAAACATTTTGAGTTTGGCACTCAGCCTAAGACTGTAATAAGTAAAGAATATTCTTCCACTTGGAAAGTCGGAGATGAACCATATTATCCAGTTAATGATGAAAAGAATAATGAATTATATTTAAAGTACTTTGAACTTGCTAAGAGCGAAAAAAATGTTATTTTCGGAGGCAGGTTAGGACAATATAAGTATTTTGATATGCATAATGTTATTAAGTCTGCATTAGAAAAACTTAGGGAGATAACAGGTGAGTAAGCCAAGCCTAAAAAAGAACTACATATATAACGTAATTTACCAAATTTTGTTGATATTGATACCTATTATTGTGACTCCTTATATATCTAGAGTATTGAATCCAGAAGGTGTTGGTGAATATAGTTTTTCAAGCTCTTTAATAACTTATTTTACGATTTTCGCTAGTCTTGGGTTTACATTTTATGCACAGCGAGAAGTCGCTAATGTGCGCGACGACAAAGAAAAGCAAACTATTGTATTTTGGGAAGTTAATATTTGTAGGCTCTTATCCGTAGGGGCAAGCATTGCGCTTAATGTAATTCTTGTGTTGTTTAATGCCTATGGGAATTATTCAATTTTAATGTTGCTTTTAACCATTAATATTTTAGCAATCGCATTTGATATAAGCTTTTTCTTTCAAGGAAATGAAGAATTTGGGAAAATCGTTTATATAAATGCTTTTATTAAACTGTTAGGGACTATCGGTATTTTCGTATTTGTAAAGAATCAAGACGACGTTTGGATTTATGCGTTGTTAAATTGTATGATTACGATACTCAGCAACATAGCAATGTGGATATTTTTAAAAGGTAGATTAACAAAAATAAAATTGTCACAGCTTAAGCCTCTTAAGCATCTAAAAGGTACATTTAGAATTTTTATTCCTACTATTGCTACAAGCCTTTATTCAATTTTAGATAAATCATTAATAGGGCTAATCTTAAAGTCTGATGCAGAAAATGGGTATTACGAAATGGCGGAAAAGATTGTAAAAGTTGCAATGACCGTCGTCACCTGTTGGGGAACAGTTATGATTCCGAGAAATGCACACGAAATTGCACATGAAAATTACGAAAAAGTTAAAGAAAATATATATAAAGTTTTACATTTCGTATGGTTAATAGGGATACCTCTAATGATTGGTATAATATTGATTTCTGATAATGTTGTACCTTGGTTTTTAGGTGACGGTTATGATAAATCGGCTACACTTATGAAAATTTTCTCTGTGCTCGTAGTAATTATCGGAATGAGCAACGTTTTAGGACTACAATATTTATTGCCGTATAAAAAGGATAAACAATTTACTATAGCGATAACTACAAGTGCTTTAACTAATTTAGTTTTGAATATTCCATTGATTTACTTTTTTGGAACAGTGGGGGCAGCTGTTGCTACCATTATTGCAGAATTTATGGTTAGTTCAATTATGTTATTTATGGCGCGGAAAGATTTGTCAATGAAACTAATATTTAAGTCGGCCATTAAGCCTATTATTTCAAGTGTGGTTATGTTTTTAGCAATTTATCCTTTGAGTATCAAACTACAATCTAGTATATTAAATAGTTTTATAATAGCTATATCTGGAGTGGGAGTATATGCAATAATGATTCTTTTGCTAAGAGATAAACTCGTTTTTGACTTCCTTTATCAAATTAAAAATAAGTTTTCAAAAAGATTAAAGAAATCGAGTGAATTAGCAATTAAAGAAGATGATAGCAATGATTATAAAAATTTGGATTGCTTGAACGAAACAAAAGTAGAACAAACAACAAATGATAATATTAAAAAAGTAGATAAACAAAATAATATAAAAAAAGAAAACAATGAAGATATGGATAATAATAAATTATAAAGATATTATTATCTTTTTTTATTAAATTTATAAACTAAAAAAACAAATAGAAGATAATAAATTTTATTATATTTTAGTTGTATATATAAAAATTTAATATTTTTTTAAATTTTTTTATTTGTAAAAATATTTTTTATAGTTATCAATAATTGTATCAAACAATAAAAATAATATGATAGTTAATTTATTATACATTATAGTTGTTTTTTTGTAATTAATAATAGTCAAAATAGCTATTTGATAAATTAAATTTACATATATACTTTTGTAAAAATTATAAAAATTTTAATTAATACTGTAATTTTTATTAAAATTTCATATAATTTTCATTTAAAATCATAAAATTTTTTATTTTTTAATTAATACGTAAATAATTTTATGTATTTTTATGATTATAATTCATTTTTGTATTTTATCACTCTCAAAATCAATAGATTGCTAAAAGAAAAAATATATGGAAAATGATTTGTTTTTTTGTCGAAATTGATTATAATAATTATAGGTTT